>CBFHYP010000015.1:0-59582 GCA_965660095.1 Puniceispirillaceae bacterium (SeqCode) | reverse complement strand
ATAATAGCCCTCAATGCTCGCCGGCCCTATGCTGGGATTGATAGCATGCAATTCAAATGCATCGCCAAGGGCTGATTGCGCTACCTTTTCAATACGGCTGGTCATTGAGGCGGTTGTGTTCGGATTTATTACCAAGATTTTTTTTAAGCCGCCCATTTTTATATTTCACCCCCAAGATAAGCAGCTTTTATACGCTCATCATTAAGCAGTTCTTTCGAATTCCCAGAGAGTACAATGGAGCCTGTGGCTAATGCATAAGCGCGGTTTGAAATGCTTAAGGCCATCTTTGAATTTTGCTCTACCAGCAATACCGACACATTTTCTTCCCTGTTAATGGAAATGATTGAACGGGCAATTTCTTGCACCAGCTTTGGTGCGATACCTAAGGAAGGTTCATCCAGCAATAATAAATTTGGCTTTGCCATTAAAGCTCTGCCGATTACCATCATTTGTTGCTCCCCGCCGCTTAAAGTGCCTGCCATCTGGCTATAGCGCTCTTTTAGGCGCGGGAAACGGGTGAGCACTTTTTCTAACGTGCGCTGAATGTCCTTTTTATCGGTGCGGGTAAATGCCCCCATCAGCAAATTATCTTTCACACTCATAAACGGGAAAACCCGCCGCCCCTCTGGCACCATCGCAATGCCTTTTTGAACAATGGATGCTGCTGCTCGGCCAATAAGGCTATTATCTTGATAGGTGATATTGCCTGTCTTTGGTTGGGCAAGCCCGGTGATGGCGCGGAGTATGGAGGATTTACCCGCGCCATTTGCACCGATTAATGCAACTGTTTCGCCTGCATGCAGATGAAGGGAGA
Source organism: Puniceispirillaceae bacterium (SeqCode) (assembly GCA_965660095.1). Taxonomy (GTDB): domain Bacteria; phylum Pseudomonadota; class Alphaproteobacteria; order Puniceispirillales; family Puniceispirillaceae; genus WTJO01. Next base: position 58,768 of record CBFHYP010000015.1, on the reverse strand, counting down.
CACCTTTCAGCGCATAAACATGGTCATAATAAAGCTCTACATTTTCAAAATTCAGCAATCTTTCCATTTCTAGAACCCCACCGCATCATCTTCACTGCCAAGATAAGCTTCGATAACTTTTGGATTATCCTGAATTTCTTGTGGGCTACCTTCGGCTATTTTCTGGCCAAAATTAAGCACTACTAAGCGGTCCGAAATACGCATCACAGCAGCCATATCATGTTCAACCAGCAGTACCGTGACCCCGCGATTTCGTACCCCCTGCACCAGCTGAACCATCTGCATCGTCTCGTCATGGTTCATGCCTGCAAATGGCTCATCTAGCAGTAAAAGTTGAGGGTTAGTTGCAAGGCCAATGGCAATTCCAAGCGCCCGCAAATGCCCCTGAGGCAAATTACAAGCAAGCTCATTTTTAATCCCCTCCATCCCCAAAAATGCGATAATATCATCTGCTGAATCTGCAAATGCATTCTCATCACTCATGGCTGTTTTTGAGCCAATGAAAAAACCAAATAACCCTGCTTTTGAACTAAGATGATGCGAGACGATAATATTATCCCGCACCGTCATATTCTTAAACACCGTGGTTTCTTGAAAGGTACGCACCACACCAAGACGTGCCGCTTGATGGGGGGAGAGGTTAGAGATAGGTTTGCCCTTAAATAAAACCTCACCAGAAGTGGTTTTTAAGAAGGATGAAATAAGTTTAAATAAGGTTGATTTACCAGCGCCATTCGGGCCAATGACAGACAGAATTTCATGTGTATTTACGGCAAAACTCACATCGGAAACAGCGGTAAGGCCGCCGAATTTTTTTGTCAGGTTTTTGACCTCTAAAATCACTTCTGCCTCCGTTGAATCACGATTTGGATTTGCTGAAAATACTCAATAAACCATTCGGAAAGGTCAGCATCAGGCCGATAAGAAGGGTTGAATAAATCAACAACTGATATTCGCCAGCACTAAACAGTAAATCCCATCCGAAATAATTCACGAGCGTGCCAAGCATAGGCCCGAACACATATCCCAGCCCGCCCAGAAAACAGTTCAGCATGAAATCTACCGAATCTTTCACCGGGAAACTGGCCGGATAAATGGAACGCGAAATACCGACAAAAATGGCACCCGCAACCCCGCCAAGGAAAGAAGAAATGGAAAATGCAACCAGCCTTAAATGCGCAATATTCACCCCAATAGAAGAGGCAAGCTCTTCATTTTGCTGAAGCGAGCGACATAAATGACCTATCCGTGAGTTAACTAGCCGATACATGCAAGAAAAGGTGAGTATCATCAAGATGATAGCGAGGTAATAAAAGCCAAGTTTGATATTTTCTAAGGTTGAAAAGTCAGGAATTATCGGTATCCCAAAGATGCTAATACCGCCAGGAAGAGGGATGGATGAGATACCCTTCGCACCGTTCGTAATAGGCAAGGCAAGTGCCGCAAGCCGCGCAACCTCAGTCATCACCAAGGTAACCATCGCAAAATATACCCCTCTTAAGCGTAAGATGGGAAAACCGATAATAATCGCAACGAGCACACAAAATAGCCCTGCTAGCGGTATCGTTGCCCAGAATGAGACGCCATATTTGACAACTAGAATTGCAGAAGTGTAGCCGCCAATAAGAGCAAAAGCGCCTTGGCCAATATTAATCCTGCCGATATAAAAAGTAAGCCATACACCTGCACTTGCAATTGAAAGCAAAGCAACAGAAGTAAGCGTGTAATATAAATCCCACCGCCCGCTTACCTCAATGAAAATAGGCACACATACGAGCAAAAAGAGGATAAACGCCAATGCGGCATATAATTTTGAACGGCTCTGCATCATGCTGGGTAAGTCCTGGTTCTGTTTCGGGTAATAGGCTGAGTATATCTTGCAACTGACAGCATCATTCCTACCCCCATGGCTTTCCCATTAATCCTTGCGGCCTTAATGATAAGAACACCATCAGGCTTGCAAAAATCACAAGATAGGTAATATCTCCAAAATCAGATAGAACCGTAAGGCCGATAGATTCCATCATCCCCAGAATGAAACCGCCAGCGATAGCCCCTGAAATCACCCCAGCACCGCCGATCATAACCATCATAAAGGCCTTGATGGAGGTTGGACCGCCCATCCCAAGATTAACGCCTGTAATGCTTACCAACAACCCGCCTACAACACCTGCAAGCATAGCCGCAAGAGCAAAGCCAATCATCGAATATAGCTCAATATTCACCCCCATAAGCTGGGCTGCAATTTTATCTTGAGCAAGCGCACGCATCGCGCGCCCAGCCTTGGAATATTGCATATAGGCAATGAATAAAACGATAATTAAGATGGCAAGAGAGCCGATGAGAACGCGGTCATAGGGGATAATTATTCTAAAATCCCAATTAAAAACACCATCTAAAATTTTCGGAATGCCGCGCTGTTTTTCACCAAACAGAAGCAAAATCACCGCATCTAAAAAGAACGCAACACCTGCGGCTAGCAGCATCGTGCTTTCTTCACGGTGTGATCTTTTTATCACCGGACGAAATAAGAATTTCTCCAGCAAACCACCCACAATGGCTAAAGAAACCCCTGCTGAAACAAGCGCCAAAATATACGGCATGCCAAATTTTACAGAGACGGTGTAGGTAACAAATCCGCCAATGACATATAACTGACCATGGGCAAAATTAAGCACATTCATTAATGAAAATATCAATGTAAGGCCAAGCGCTATCAACGCATATTGGGCACCCAGATACAAACCATTTACAATAATCTGTTCCAAAATCAGCCTCCAGATCAGATATGAATAAAAAAAGAAATTAGGAAAATCGCAAAATTTACCTAGCCGCCGCATTTAGCAAAGCGGCTAGGTAAGCATTAGATGAAGGTTAATCAACCTCGGCGATAAACAGCGTTTCAAAGCTGCCATCCCGATATTCATTCACCACCATAGGAACGAAAATTTGACGCTTCTGTCCAAATGAACTTGAGCCAACATATTTCAGCAAACTTTCGCCTTTGATATAAATGTTAGGCGCTGAGAACGTATCCATTGTTCTCTCAAACTCTGCCACATCATCAATCGCCGCAGGGTTCGCCTTTAGCGTTTCAATGATATATTCAAGCGCATATACTTTAGTGTTCGACTCATCATTATATTCGCCAAACATTTCTGTGTAACGCGCCACAAACTCTTTCATCATATCTGATGCAATTTCAGGGGTGGATGCACCACCAACAGAAATAAAGCCATTAGCTAAATTGCCTGCACCTTCGCGCAGTACCGTTGCATCTTGAGCTGTTTCTGTCGAAATTAATCCCTGATAGCCAAGCTCACGGGCTGAGCGTATCAATTGCGGCGCATTTGCAGGCGCCACACCAGAAAGCACAAGCAAATCAGGGCGTCTTTGCAGAACTGGCGTCAACACAGGTGTGAAATCAGTAGTATCCACCTGATAAGTTACATTGCTTGACACCACATCTAGGCCTAATTGATTTGCTGCTGCTACACCGCCATCTCTTTGGCTTAACGGATCAGATTCGTTTGCAGCCACAAAGGCAACTTTCTTCACACCCTTATTATCGCGAAGATATTTATAGATAGCAGGACCTGATTGGTAATTCGCAATCATACCCAAAACTGCACGCGATGCAGGGGGGCTATAGAGCTCCTTTGGGAATGCATATGGGAAATAAATAATGTCATTCTGTTCTGCTACAGGACGAACGGCTGCTGCCCCATCATCTACATTTGGCCCAACCACATAGTGAATACCTTCTTGTGCCATTTTTTCCATGCCAGCAATTGCCCGCTTAGGGTCTTTCTGATCATCAAAAGTGACAATTTCGATATCATAAGTAGTATCACCGATTTTCACCCCGCCTGTCTCATTAATCCAAGCCGCACGGGTTTGCATAGACCTGACATTTGATGTTCCCCATGCTGCTGCAGGACCGCTAGTAACACCGACAAAGCCGATCTTCAAAACCTCGTTTGCAGCTTGCGCGGATAAAGCGCCAAGCCCAAGACCTGCCATCACAGCAATCGATGCTGCGATAGTTTTTAATTTGGTTGCTTTTAAAACCATTTGAATTTCCTCTCCTTTTTAGTTGCGTTTTTCACGCTTTGATTGATAGGCACCACAACACACACAATATTGGAGACAATTAAAAATTTTTCCTCAACAATTCACTGTAATTTGTATACAATTAATTTTTCGTAAAAAAATCGTAAATTTTGTGTAAATTTTGCGGAAAATTCGCTTTTTTAGTGGTAATGGCACAGGAACCCTTATTTTCATGCGCAGGATTTTAAGCGGAATATTTAACAAGATTTTTCTTGAAAAAGGGAAGATGGTATTTTTATGGAATAACAACATATGGTTTATCAAACCAATATTCTTCCAGATTCTCACCCCCACCAATGCGGTCAATTACAGCAAATAGGCCAGGGGATTGCAGAGGTGTTAACACGCCATGCCAGATATTTTTGTGTATATTAATGCCGGTAGCTTCAGGCACCATGAAGGCAACAGGCTGGTAAGGTCTGCCTGAAGTATCAGCTGCCACTATCACAAGAAATGGCGCTTGATACATTGGAATGAAGGCTTGGCTTCCTTTTGGATGGCGCTCCATCATTTCAAACCGATAAGGCAATTTGCACGGGTTAGCTTTAAATAAGCTAATCCCTGCTGTGCCGCCAGCCTCAAAGGATAATCTGGCTAAATCATGATGTCTACCGCACCTGCCTTGATTAATTATTTTATCTGGTTCTGGCTTTAGGCCAATAATATCCCCGAAATCGGCAAATGCTGTTTGTGTCAAGGATTGCAGACGAAGATGCGCAACAGGCTTTTTCATCTGCCTATCTCAGCTATGCTTAACGCCATATGACGGTTAACATCCTTATAGAGCAAATATCGAAAGGGCTCATCACCTGCAGCATAACAGGCTTGCGGGCAAAAAGCGCGTAGCCACATATAATCACCTGCCTCAACCTCTTTCCAATCTCCGTTGAGATAATATACGCCCTTGCCCTGCAACACATAAAGCCCATGCTCCATTACATGGGTTTCAGCAAAGGGAATCACCCCGCCAGGCTGAAAGGTGACAATATTTACATGCATGTCATGGCGCATATCCAAGGGGTCAACAAAACGGCTTGTTGCCCATACCCCGTTTGTATCTGGCATCGCCTCAGCTTCAACCTCAGCATCCGAACTAATAAACGCATCTGGTTTATCAATACCTTCTACAGGCTGATAATGTTTTCGTATCCAGTGGAATATTGCCTTATCAGCAGTTTTATTGTGTACCGACCACAGCAAGCCAGCAGGAAGGTAGGCATAACCACCTGCTGTTAGAACCGTTTTTTTGCCGTTAAATTCCAGCGTGATCGCACCATGAACAACAAATAAAACATGCTCTGCCCTGATATCATCATCAGGGTGGGTTGACCCTCCATCAGGCGCAACATCCATCAGATAGTGTGAAAATGTTTCAGAGAACCCGCTTAATGGACGCGCTAACACCCATAATCTTGTCCCCACCCAAAACGGCAAATAGCTTGTGACAATATCTGTCATCACCGTCTTTGGAATAAATACATAAGTAGGGGTGAAGACAGCCCTGCCTGCTAAGCGTTCTGACTGGCTAGGCAAACCGCCACTCGGCAGGCCATACATGTTCAACATGTGTGATGAACCCCCTTTTGCTAATCCCGCACGATATTACTGCTACACCTGTTTAAGGGTAGCACCCTTATGACAGATAGAAAATTATCTTAAGTAGTTTATCGTACAGAATTAACACTTCAAATGTGTTTTTATGATCTAGCCAATATGTCTGAAAAAAGTGGGGACAGCCAGCTTGATAAGTTATGCGAATAGGTTTTTATATTCCGCACGCAACACCGCTTTTTGCACCTTACCCATCGTGTTGCGTGGCAAGGCGTCTATAAAATAACATGCTTTGGGCTGTTTAAATTTTGCCAATCTATCTAACAGGTAGTTTTGAATATCCTCTTGAGTTAATGCAGTGGTTTCGGCAACGATAACGGCAACCACAGCCTCACCAAAATCTGGATGCGGCACGCCAATAACAGCTGATTCGACAACCCCATCACATTCATCAATTTGGCTTTCAATTTCTTTTGGATAAATATTTAGCCCGCCTGAGATGATTAAATCCTTATCACGCCCAACGATAGTGATATATCCATTCTCGTCGATACGCGCCATATCCCCGGTGATAAAAAAGCCGTCATCTCGGAAGGATTCGGCTGTTTTTTCCGGCATTTGCCAGTAGCCTTGAAAAACATTATCGCCTTTCAGCTCAATAATCCCAATTTCGCCCCTCTCGACTTCTTCGCCTGATTTGGCATCTGCGATTCGCAGTATAACCCCTGGCAAAGGGAGGCCAACAGTACCCGCAATACGCTCACCATCATAGGGGTTAGAGGTGCTCATATTAGTTTCGGTCATCCCATACCGTTCAAGAATTTTCTTGCCTGTTCTGCTTTCAAATTGCTTATGGGTTTCGGCAAGCAATGGGGCAGAACCTGAAATAAATAACCGCATGTGATGCGTACATTCAGCATTAAATCTGTCATCGCTAAGCAAGCGCGTATAAAACGTGGGAACCCCCATCATAGAGGTTGCTTGCGGGAGAAAATTAAGGGCGTTTTCGATATCAAATTTAGGCAAGAAAATCATCGTACCGCCGACATAAGACAACAAATTACACGCCACAAATAAACCATGCGTGTGATAGATAGGAAGCATATGAAGCAACACATCATCAGCGGTGAATTGCCAAAAATCTTTCAAGATTTCTGTATTTGATAACAGATTGCGATGGCTTAATTTTGCCCCTTTTGAACGACCCGTGGTTCCAGATGTATATAAGATTGCTGCTAAATCATCTGGCGTGCGCGGCACTGCCTCAAAACCAATTGGCTGGTTTTGTGCATCACGCACGAGGCTTCCGCTTTCATCTGCATTTAAGGTTAGAACAGCTGCATTTTGGCGTTCTGCGATTGGGATAATATTATCTTGCGTAGCGTCATCTACAATAACCAGTGATGCTTCAGCGTTGGAGATAAAATATTCAAGCTCATGTGGGGTGTAGCTGGTATTAAGCGGCAAATACACCCCGCCAGCCTTGATGGTTGCAACATATAGTGCAAGAAGCATATTGGACTTTGCGGCCTGCACAGCAACCCTATCACCTGTTTTCATGCCATTGGCAATTAGCGCATTTGCCAGCTGATTCACTAGAATATGGAATTCTGCATAGGTCTGTGTTGTCACATCAGACAGTAAAAATGGTTTAGGGCTTTTTTCATGCTGTCCAAATACGGCATCATAGAGCGTGTTGGTCATTATTTTTCTCTTTATGTTACAGGCTTTAAAGGGATTATGAGGAATTTCTGAGGCATGTCAAAGCGCGGGGCTACAAATCAAATCGGTGATAGATTTCTTCAGGGGCTTCATGAGAACTTAATTCTGTTCGCATGGCCAGCATCAGCTTCGTTTCGATTTCCGCATCCCGAAATGGTTGATGTTGATGGGGGTCAATCTGCAAATCATACAAACAGGTTTCAGTTTGCGCAAAGCCGCCTTGTCGCGGCGATCTTTTTGCATCTTTCAGGGCTGGAATTTTAAGAAGTGGTGCCCCTTTGCTAAAGGAGAAACCGCGATATAATGTTGCCGTCTCAAGCTCTCTTATCTCAAACAGGCTACGGTTATGCATCGGCATTAAGGTATATTCAAATAACGCATCTGTATCCATATGTTCAGGATAACGGAAATAGCTATATTGCCCGTCCGTTGCATTAATCGCACCCCCAAAAATACCAAATAAAGCGATATCCCGAATCGTTTCAACCGTTTCAAATATCAACGGAAGGGTTGAACTTCCAGTAACATATGGGCTTGGTTTTAGCCCATGTAACTCAAGCATTGTTGGCATTAAATCTGTCGTTTGGGTCAACGCCTTAATGCGTTTTCCTGCTTTTGCATTTGCATCTGGATGATATATCATCAACGGAATATGGGCGACTTCATTGAAGAATGGCATTCTGTTTTTAGCCCACCACTTATGCTCCCCAAGCAGAAACCCATGATCAGTGGTTAAAATAATCGCAGTATCCTGCCATAAATCATATTCATCAAACGCATCAAGCAATCTGCCAAGCTGGTCATCACAAAATCGTACAAGTGCCGCATAATTTGCTTTCAGCTCAGCTATTTCTTCTTGGCTTTCTTCAACTGCACGATAACGCGGCCAATCTAAAACAGGGCCAGAATATCCAGTATCTTCGCTTTGGTATTTTGCTGGTGCGGTAAAGGGTTCATGCGGGTCAAAAGTTTCCATCTGCAAAAACCATTCTTTTGCCTGATGGTTTTGGGCAAGAAAAGCCAGTGCTGAATCAATACATTTTACCACTGGAAAATCAGCTTCATCCTGCACAGATTGGCGATTTATCATCCCCTGCAAACGGTGGCCATCGCGCGTATCTTCAAATTGCATCTCGTGATATTTTTGCCTGAACCTCTCTAATGGCGGTTCGACCATCGCAATATACGGGTCTGATTCCTGCCCACGAATAAATTCCCAGCTTGAATAACGTGTATGATAGGTCGACCCACCATCTTCAAAATAATGATAATGGTCTGAGATAAGATGGCTATAAATATCAGCTGATTTCATTTGCATTGCAAAAGAATCATCAAATGGCTCAATCGGCCCCCAACTTCGGTGCATAAAATTAAGCCTGCCTGTGTGCATATCACGTCGTGCAGGCATACATGGCAATGAGCCGGCATAATGATTGTCAAACACACAAGAACGTTTGGCTAGCCTGTCAAAATTCGGCGTATCTATGCCCCCGCCATAACAGCCCAAAGCTGATCTATTTAAACTATCAAAAAGCAAAAAAATTGTTTTCATCAGCTCATATCCTTTAGGGCGCCCTTATGATGCTCTTTGACAATTCCGCCTCTCATCTCATGGAAATGTCACAAGATTAAAATGCTCATCAGTTGACAGCTTAACATTATGTCGTCTTAATTTGGTATACAATATTTCAATTATCCTTATCCAAATGCCGTACCGCAAGACCGATAAACCAGGAAACACTGTTTAATATAGAAGGATTATTTAATGGGATTTCAGCCAGCTTGTGAAATACTTGACCATATTACCGTTCTTGATCTGACCCGGGTTCGCTCAGGGCCGACTTGTGTAAGACAGCTTGCAGATTGGGGGGCAAATGTTCTTAAAATTGAAACCCCTTCTAGTGCTGGCTCAGATATGGGCGGCACCCGCGATAGCTCTGATTTCCAAAACCTACATCGCAATAAACGCTCCATGGTGCTTGATTTGAAATCAGATGAGGGCAGAGAGATTTTCTTAAAACTCGCTAGCACAGCAGATGTGATTGTTGAGAATTATCGCCCCGATGTAAAACACCGTTTAGGCATTGATTATGAAACCGTTAAAGCGCTGAACCCTGGAATTGTGTATGCCTCTATTTCTGGCTTTGGCCAAGATGGCCCTTTGGCAAAGCGCCCTGGATTTGATCAAATTGCACAAGGCATGGGCGGATTAATGTCTATCACGGGTGTGCCTGGCGAAGGTCCGATGCGTGTCGGTATCCCTATTGCTGACCTGACTGCAGGCGGGTTTGCTGCGCAAGGCGTTTTGCTTGCATTATTGGGGCGGCAGAAAACAGGTAGGGGGCAATGGGTGCAAACCTCATTGCTACAGGCTCAAATCGCAATGCTTGATTTTCAGGCGACACGCTGGCTTATGGATGGCGAGGTTCCCCCACAAGCTGGCAACAACCATCCCACCAATATGCCGCAAGGGGTGTATCGCACAAAAGATGGGCATATGAATATTGCCGCAGCAGGCTCGCATATTTATGCACGCTTGAAAGAGGTGCTAGGGGATGCGCGGCTTGATGCAGAAAAATTTGAAGATGTGAAAGGCAGAAGCATTCACAGAGATGAGCTTAACACCCTTATTGAAGAGACCACTATCACGAAAACAACTGCTGAATGGATTGACAAGCTAAATAGTGTTGGCGTGCCAAGTGGCGAGATTAACAGCATTGATCAGGTTTTCGCCACAGACCAGGTTAAGCATTTAGGTATCGCACGCGATATGAATAGTAATGAGCGGGGGCAAACACAAATCGTGGGCCAGCCTATTATCATGAGTGATGCAGACCCCTCAATTCGGCGCCCGCCGCCAGCAAAAGGTGAGCATAATCACGAAATTCTTGCTGAATATGGCTATTCAGAAGATGAGATTAAAAATTTTAAAGATAAAGGTGTAATATGAAACTGTCTGATTTAACAGCATATGCTGAAGGGAAAATTCTAGCAGGCTGTATTAATAATACAGGTTATGTTGTGATTAATAATCCTGAACGGCATAATGCTGTTTCTCTTGCTATGTATACTGCTGCAGCTGAAATTGTGGAAGAAATGGCGCAAAATGATGCGGTGCGTCTGCTAGTTCTGCAAGGTGCTGGCGGTAAAGCATTTGCATCTGGTGCGGATATTTCAAAATTTGAACAAGAACGTGCAAGCGAAGATCAAGTTGAGATATATCAAGCTGCTTCAGCACGTTTTTATGCCGCAGTATTTCAATTCCCTAAGCCAACAATTGCTAAAATCACCGGCTATTGTATTGGCGGGGGTATGGCGCTAGCAGTGTGTTGTGATTTGCGTATTTGTGAAGATAAATCACGGTTTGCGGTACCTGCTGCAAAGCTGGGCCTTGGGTATGGGTTTGACGGGGTGGCACGCTTATCGGCACTTGTTGGACCTTCTATGGTGAAAGAAATTTTCTTTACTGCCCGTCAATTTAATGCCCAAGAAGCCTATGATATGGGGCTCGTAAACAGGGTTATGCCAAGCCATATGCTAAATGCTTATATTGATGATTATATCACACGGATTGCTGAGAATGCGCCAATGACCATGGCATCTATCAAAGCGATTACCCAAGATATTCAACGCGCCTGCTCAGAACGCGACCGCGTTAAAATTGACGCTATGGTGAAAGCCTGTTTTGACAGTGAAGATTATATCGAAGGCAGGCGCGCCTTTATGGAAAAACGCAAACCTCAATTTAAGGGACGCTAACACCATAGAGTATTATCAAAGCGAAAAGGGGGAGAGAAGCAGAGATGTCAAACTATAGCTTAAAACAGCGCATTGGCGTTGATATTGGCAGGCGCGTATCTGTTGAAGAAGGCATTGAGTGGGCACACACAAATGATGTTCATTTCATTGATGTGCAAACAGATATTCACCCAAACGCATTAGAAAGCTTTGATGCAGAACGTATCAAAAATGTTCGTTCAGCTAAGGAAAAATATAATCTTAATTTAGGATTACATACGCTTTCTGGGGTGAATGTTGCTGAAATCTCGCCTTATTGCCGTGATGCTGTTGATGAATATCTCAAAGCCTATATTGATTTAGCGCCTCAAGTGGGGGCAGATTGGATTGTGGTGCATGGCGGTTATCATTTTACAGCATGTAAAAAGATTAGAATGCAGGCCGCCATTGACAGGTTAAAGCGCATCTCAGCTTATGCAGAGAAAAATAATGTGCTGTTGCTGCTTGAAAATTTAAATTGGGAGCCCGTGTTAGCAGAAGTAAATTATATGCCTGTGACCCCTGCTGAAACCATGCATTTCCTGCGCGAAATTGATAGCCCTGCCGTGCGCTGGTCATTCACCGCAAACCATGCCCATTTTCTGCCCGGGGTTGGCGGCATCGAAGGCTTTATCGATGCGGTTGATTTCTCATATTGCCACGAGGTGAGGCTTGCAGATAATAATGGCTCCTATGAAATTCACCAACGCCCTGGCGAAGGCACTATCGATTTTGGAGCGATGTTCAAAAAAATCGAAGCGCTGGGATATACAGGCCATTACACAAATGGCTTCACCACATTAGAAGATATGGCCGCAGGCCGCGATTATATGGTGGAACGTGCCCGTGAAGCTGGCGTAAAGGTCGATTAACACACCCTGCCGCCATCTAAAATTCACATCGCTACAGCTAGATATGCTTATCTGAAGGATGGAAAAAACATAGAAAAGTCTGATTCATTTCTTGCACACCTGCTCAGAACGCTGTTTACTAAAAGTATAAATGGAATTGTGTATACCAAATATCACATGGGAGGAAATACAATGAAATCCATAAAACTACTCGCTACAGTCGGGTCTGGTGTTGCAATGATGGCTGGTGCCATGATGTTAACTGCGGCACCTGCAATATCAGATGACAAGCCAGCTATCGAAGTGATTACACATGCCGGTGCTGGTGGGGGAACAGATGTGAATTCGCGGATGATGATGATCCGTACACGTCGTCACCTAAAACAGGATATGGTTGTTGTAAATAAGCGTGGTGGCGGCGGTGCTGCTGCGATGAATTATTTCGCAACTCGTCCAGCCGATGGCAACACAATAATGACTTTCACTGTTGGTCACGCTATTTCAATGGCTGCTGGTAAGACCAAGCTAAAGGTTGAGGATATGGCGCCGCTTGCGCGTGGTACGAACGATCCGCAAATCTTGATGGTGAACTGTGAAAAATCAAAATATAAAACACCAGAAGATTTTGTTAATGGCATGAAGAATGGTGATTCTGTCACATTTGGTGGTACATCATCAGGCACAATTGACCATATTACAGTTTATCTTTGGGCAAAGCGTCTTGGCCAGCCAATGCCAAACTACGTTCCATTTGGTGGCGGTGGTGAGCTTGCAACACAGCTTGTTGCAGGCGCTGTAGATGTTGGTGTTCTAAACCTATCAGAAGCATCAGCACCGATTGAAGCTGGCGATGTTTGCCCACTTGTAATTTTGGGTGAAAATGGCATGGAGCCAATTCCAGCTGCGAAAACAGCAAAATCAATGGGTATTGACCTTGTGCTTTCAACAACACGTGGTTTCGTAACACATACAGGTGTTTCAGAAGAGCGCCGCGCTGAAATTGAAGCTGCAATCACAAAAGCAATGGGTCATTCACTATACCAAGCTTATCTTGCCAATTCAGGTCTAGATAACACCTCCCCTCAGGCATCAGGTGCATGGGGTGAGCAGATCAAAATGATGGTTGGTGAATTTGGTCCAGCACTTAAGGAAATGGGACTTGTAAACTAATCCAAAACAACAAAACCTGCGCCCTCACATGATGTGTGAGGGCGTTTTTTTCGGGGGAAATGCAATGGTTTTAAAAAATCAAATGGTACCAGCAGTAATTGCAGCCATTTCCTTAATCATCATTTATCTTGCGTTGCAGCTTGACTTATCACCGCCAATGATTGTTGGCGATAGCATGCAACCCCGTTCATTCCCAATATTTTTGATGGTGCTTAATCTAATCCTGACAGCCATTCTTGCACGTCAATTTCATAAAACGCCACCATCACACCCTGACCCTATAAACCGCACCACATGGATTTCCATGGCGTTAATGGCGGTCTTTTATGGCCTGACCGTATCAACCGATATGTTCATCGGCATTGCAGTTGTGATGTTTTTGCTATCACTCGCATGGGGAGAGCGCCGTATCTTCGTTGCGCTTGCCAATGCAATTATCACCCCTACTTTAATCTTCTTGTTATTTGATATGGTTTTGCGCATTAGATTCCCGCGCGGCATTATCACTAACTGGTATTACGGCTAACGGAGTTAATTCAATGTATGAAGCTTTGGCAGCACTCGGTTCAGTTTTTTTTGACCCATATCTTTTATTCTTAATTTTTGCGACCACGATTATCGGTATTATTATTGGGGTGTTGCCAGGATTAGGGGCAACCACAGGGGCAGCACTCTTGCTTCCCTTTACCCTTACAATGGACCCTGTTCATGCGATTGCGGTTCTGGCAACGATTTATGTTGCCGCAACATTTGCAGGGTCGATAACCGCAATTCTCATCAACACCCCCGGTACATCGGCCGCAGCCGCAACCACCTTTGATGGCTATCCCTTAGCACAACGCGGAGAAGCAGGGCGAGCTTTGGGTATCGCTGTGATGTCCTCCACATTTGGCGGGGTATTATCGGTTATTGTGCTATGTTTTGCTGCCCCATTATTGGCGCAGGTTGCATATGAATTTCGCCCGCCTGAATATTTCGCGCTAACGATTTTTGGCTTGTCCATGCTTGCAAGCATTAGCTCAGGCGGGGCTGTCAAAAACCTTATTGGCGGCATTTTTGGTGTATGGCTCTCTACTATTGGCGCTGAACGTGTAACTACTATTGAGCGTTTTATGTTCGGCAATTACGAGCTATATGAAGGGCTTTCATTTGTGCCCGTGATGATCGGGCTTTTTGCAATGTCTGAATTGCTTGTGCAATCCCGCATCGCACATCAGGCGGTTGAGTTTGTGAAAATGAAGGCCGTGCAATTACCATCGCGAGCCGATTATAAGAAAATCTGGAAAACCGTGTTGCGATCCTCAGGTATTGGAACCTTTATTGGCATCCTGCCAGCAGAAGGCGCTACAGTGGCATCAATGATTGGCTATTCTGAAGCAAAACGCTGGTCAAAGAATAAGGATGAATTTGGCAAAGGCGCCATTGAAGGTATTGCAGGTGCTGAATCAGCTAATAATGCGGCGACAGGCGGGGCGATGGTTCCCACCATGGTGCTAGGTATTCCAGGAAGCGGTACAACAGCTATCATCTTAGTCGGGCTAATGGTGCATGGCTTGCGCCCAGGCCCATATCTGTTCACAGAACAGGTTGAAGCTGTGTATCAAATCTTTGGCTCCATGCTCGCAGCAAATATTATGTTCTTGCTGATGGGATTATATGCGGCGCGTTTCTTTGCACGTATCTCGCTTATTCCAACACCTTTATTATGGCCAATCGTATTTGCGTTATCTGTTATTGGTGCATATGCGCTAAACTCATCACTCCTAGATATTTGGATTGTGCTGATTTTCGGTGTTATTGGCTTTCTTGCACGGCGCTTTGGATTTGCCGTTGCGCCAATTGCAGTCGGGCTAATTTTAGGGAAAATGGTTGAAGTGAATCTGCAAAACTCACTTAAAATTTTCAATGGTGAATGGTGGCTTATTTTCACCCAGCCGCTTGCGTTATTCTTCTTGTTCTTAGCATTCCTTGGATTATGCGGACCACAACTATTCAAGATGGTAACAAAAGGTGGGCTGAATAAATAAAGTCCTGTTCATCAACGAAAAAAGGGCAGCGTTATACTAGCGCTGCCCTGTTTTTTTGCCTATTTATATAGATTTTTGAACTAGGATATGTCGAACTGCGAAAGCGCTTCGTGATTAAGCTCAAACCCTAAGCCTGGCGTATCCCTCATCGCAATAAAACCTGCCTCTGGTTCAGGAAGGCCTGTATATATCTGCTTGCAGGCTTCAACTGAGCTATAGTGATATTCCACCAATCCGCCATTAGATATACCTGCTTGCAAATGCTGGTTAAAAAATGGCCAAGCCCCGCCATTATCAACAGAAATGTTAAAAGCTGCTGCAAGGTTTGCGATTTTCTGACATTGGGTAAAGCCACCTGTGATCACCACATTTGGCTGAATAATATCAACAGCACCTGCCACCATCATATCTCTAAAGCGATAGGATTGCGCTTCATTCTGTCCACATGCGATTCGTATCGATGTTTCTTGTCTTAATTGTGCCATCTGCCTGACATCATTTTGCGTGATGGGCTCTTCAAAAAATTCGATATGATAGGGCTCAATCATCTGACAAAGGGCGCGCGCGTGAAAAGCATCAAGACTGCAATTTGCATCGATGAATAATTCAGCATCATCCCCAATAGTGTGGCGAACACGCTTTATGCGCTGGGCATCCTGTTTGATAACATCTGAGAGTAATCGAGGCTCATCCCGTCTTCTTAAGGCTTGGTTTCCAACCGTCATTTTTAGCCGATGAAACCCTTTTTCCATCCAGTTTGTAGCAGCTTCTGCAAGCTCATCTTCGGCATAAAAACCAAAGCCAAAGGTGGCGTAAACAGGACAAGATGTGCGTGCCCCGCCAAGCAATTTCCAAATAGGCTGGCGCATCGCCTTGCCTTTGATATCCCATAAAGCGATATCAATCGCGGCGATAGCATGCATCCCAATACCGCTTTGGCCCCGCGGGGTAAGTGCCCAATATAGCTTATCCCAAATCATCTCATGGCAAAGCGGGTCTTGGTCAATAAGCTGGTTTTTCGCAACAGAAAGAACAGCCGCTTTAATCGGAACGGATGGCCCAATTGCTGAAAGCCCGTGCCCTGTAATGCCTGTATCTGTATCAATTTCGACAATACAGACTTGATGGCTGGCGCGCTTCGCTTGTTTCGTGATAGTGAGATCAGAGACAATATCTAATGCATAGGCGCGCACATCTGTGATTTTCATGATCTCAACCCTTTAATACACGCCAAAGCGATATTTCAACATTACTGCCAATTGCTAACCATATTACAGGCCACATCAAACGCCGCTGTCATTGCTTTCACATCTGCCTTGCCGGTGCCTGCAATATCAAAGGCAGTGCCATGCGCAGGGGTGGTGACAGGAAAAGGAATGCCGCCTTGAACGGTCACGCCTCTATCAAACCCCATCAGTTTTAGGGCGATTTGACCTTGGTCATGATACATGGTGATAATGCCATCTACCTCACCGGCTTTTGCTTTTAAGAACACCGTATCTGACGGCCAAGGACCATCCACATTTACCTGTCCAGATTGCAAATTTTTCACCGCAGGAGAGATTACATCAATTTCTTCAGTGCCAAAATTACCATTATCCCCAGCATGCGGATTTAATGCAGCAACAGACAGGCGTGGACGGGATAAACCGGAACGACGAAGCGTATTATCGATAAGATGCACAGCCTCTGAAATACGATGTTCGGTAATATATTCAGGAACATCTTTTAGTGCGATATGGCTTGAAACACGGCTAGTCCATAGCCCCTCTAAGGTATTCAGCTCAGAGATATAATTTTCAACACCCAAAAATTCAGCCATGTAATGTAATTCATCTTCATGACCTAAGCCTGCCTCGATTAATGCCGCTTTATTAAAGGGTCCGAAGGTAATCGCGTCAATAATGCCGTCTCGTGCAAGCTCAAGCGCACAATTCAAATTTGATAAAGCAGACGTGCCGTTTGCCAAGGTCACTTCTGCAATGGATACCGCATCTTCAGAAATTGTTTGCCGGTCGAAATGGGCATAACCTTCACCGCCAACCCATGATGTGTCCGTGGGCTGACAAGGGCGCAAATTTAAATCCATATTTGCCTGTTCTGCCCCTTGTTTGAACAAATGCGCATCACCGATAAGCAGAATATCAGCCTGTTCTGCAGTGCGCTCATTGCCAAGTAATTTTGCAATAAGCTCAGGTCCGATACCCCCTGGGTCGCCAGGAATAATCCCTATCCGTGGTTTCATTCTGTATGATCCTTTTCTGATATACTGTCTTGGGTTTGTTCAGCAAGATAGCTATTTTCAATATTTTCCACTGCACTTTCAAGATGGTTACGCAGATATTGCGCGGTTTTTGATGCATTACGTTCTAGCAATGCATCTGTAATCTGTTGATGCTGGGAGAGGGTTTGCGAACGTTTAAGCCGCATGCGGGAGGACACAAAACGAGCTCTAAACAATCTGCCATTATATTGCCGGTGGGTTTCGATTAGGGGCGGATTTGCACTATAGGCCACAATGCTGCTGTGAAAATCCATATCCAATTTGAAAAAATCAAGCGGGTCTTCTGTATCAGAGGTGTTTTGCATCTGCGCATTCAGATGCTGTAAATGTTCAAGCTGTGCGTCTGTTGCAATAGCACATGCAAGCTCACCCCCCAACGCTTCTAGTGAGCCAATAACCGACAAATAATGCTTAATCATTTCTATCGACGGATTGGCCACAAAGGGGCGGCGGGTAGCGCTATATTCAATCAGCCCCTCAATTTCAAGAAGCCGCATTGCTTCTCGCATTGGTGTTCTGCTGATGCCGAGTAATTCTGCAAGATCGCGTTCAGGTATTGCTGTACCAGGCGCAACTTTTTCAAGCAAAATTAATTCGCGTAACGTGTCTGCCGTTTCTTCACTTAAAGACCTGCGGGGTTTGACCGGAATATCCCCCTCTTTAAGTAATTTATTTAACACTGGATTCCGGACCATTTTTTGCTACTTTCCCCATTTCAAAACAAGTGGATCATGCGGCTTCATCACTTCTAAAAGACCTGCTTTTGTTTGCGGATGAAGTGGTGCAATAGGATGTCTGCAAAAGGCAGAAGAAATAACACCGCCCTCGACCATCGCTTCTTTTGTGCCCCTAAATCCGCATTGTCTGTTTTCGTGATTAATAATCGGCAATACCGCATTATACATCTGTAAGGCCTCGTTGCGGCGGCCTTCAAGATGGGCAAAAATAATCGGTCTGATTAAATCTGGAATAAGTGCTGAAGTCATTGAGCCGCGCGCACCTGCGTCTAAATCAGCCATTAATGTAATCGCCTCTTCCCCATCAAACGGCGCTTCAATGGCATCGCCGCCATCTGCAATCAGGCTCCGTACTTTGGTGGCAGCACCTGCACATTCAATTTTGAACATTTTTACCATTTCAATCTGCTTGGCCACATCAATCAAAAAATCTACTGGTAATTCCACACCTGATAAAGGCGCATCTTGGATCATAATCGGAATGCCAACTTTACCCACCTGTTCAAGCTGCTCAAATGTTTGTTGGGCTGAACCTTTGAGCAATGCACCATGATAAGGCGGCATCATCATCACTGCCGCAGCACCGCATGATTTTGCCAATTTTGCCCGTTCTACTGCAATCGGCGTTGCAAAGTGGCTGATCGTGACAATCATAGGAATACGCTCGCCAGCATGCTCAAGACATATTTTCGTTAATTTCTCACGCTCCTCATCTGAAATGAGGAACTGCTCTGAGAAATTAGCCAGAATACAAATGCCATCTACACCTTGGTCAATCATACAATCAAGCACACGCTTCATCCCGTCATAATCAACCTCGCCTGTATCGGTAAAAGGCGTTGGTGCTACAGGCCAAATGCCCTGATATTGTGCTGACGTCATCACTATTTAATCCCTATTCCTAGCGTTATCAGCAACCAGCTAGTATCTGTCTTGCTGATATATATCACCCCATTTGATGTATATTGAGTATTATGTATACCAAAATCATACCCCGCAATAGCGTTAACTGCAATGAGATTAATGCATGTTTTACGCATCAGCGGTTAGGGAGAATAGGGGGCAGTTATTTACCTGTCCAATTCGCAGGACGCTTTTCAAAGAATGCAGAAACGCCTTCTTTAAAATCATCACTACCAAAACACATGGTAATCAAATCATGATCCGCAGGAAGCTGTGTTGCTTCGCGTAATCTGCGAATGCCCATCAAGGTTGCTTTAATGGTTAAAGGCGCAGATTGGGTAATAGACTGTGCTATTTCAAGCGCTCTTTTTTCAACGTGTTCTTGGTCATCACATAATTCGGTGATGAAGCCAGCTAACAGCGCATCTTGAGCTGAAATCAGCTGCGCTGTAAGCAGAATATGGGTAGTGCGTGCCTCACCAATGAGGGCAATAAATCTGCGTAGATTTGCAATCGCCAAGCAATTGCCAAGCGTTTTAGCAATTGGCACACCAACCCGAATAGAAGCACTGCCAATCCGAATGGCGCAAGCGGCCGCAATCGCAGCACCGCCGCCAGTTACAAATCCGTTTAATGCAGCGATGGTCGGCACTTCGCAATGTTCAATCTCATGAAGCACTTGCTCGATCATCTGCTCATATTCGATAGCATCTTCTCTGCGGGTGAAATCTTTAAATTGTGAGATATCTGTGCCAGCAGCAAAAGCCATATCCCCGCCGCCTTGAAAGATGATTACCCGCAACTGATGCGGATCATCTTGCCTGCCAGCGACAGCACAAATCTGTTTTATCCGCGCATACATCCCAAAGCTAAGGGCATTGCGCCGATGCGGCCTGTTCAAAGTAATCGTGCCAATACCGTTTTCTGCATGAAATAGAAGTTCATTTTCATCAGAAATTTGATGTTGTGCTGTCATGTTTCTGCTGCCTGTTTGCTGGTATTCCCACGATGCTATAGGTTATTTTAAGCGTTTTCTGCCAGATAAGACATCGCTTTAGAAACACCGCCTGTCTGATGCGGAATACCCGCAAGGCCAAGTCCCATTTCCACACCGCTTAATGTTCCCAATAACATCAAATCATTAAAATCGCCTAAGTGACCAATTCTAAAGACTCTGCCTGCAAGTTTGGATAAGCCATTACCAAGCGACATATCAAAATTATCAAGCACGGTAGCGCGGAATTGATCTGCATTATGCCCCTCAGGTAATACCACAGCTGTAAGTACACTTGAGAAGTTTTTAGGCTCTTGGCACAACACTTCAAGTCCCCATGCCTGAACCGCTTGACGGGTGGCTTCTGCATGACGGTCATGCCGCAAAAATACATTATCTAAGCCTTCTTCGTGCAACATATCAATAGCCTCTTTCAGGCCATATAGCAGATTGGTTGCAGGGGTGAACGGAAATGCCCCTGATGCATTCGCAGCAATTTGATCCTGCCAATCCCAGTAAGAGCGGCGCATACCACCAGTTTTTGATTCTTCAATCGCCCGCTCAGATAGGGCATTGAACGATAATCCAGGTGGCAACATCAAGCCCTTTTGAGAGCCAGATACAGTCACATCTACACCCCATTCATCATGCCGATAATCCATAGAAGCAAGCGATGAGATAGTATCCACCATCAACAACGCATCATGACCAGCAGCATTCATTGCACCCCGCACTTCATCAATCCGTGAAGTTGACCCGGTTGAGGTTTCATTATGCACCACACACACTGCTTTGATTTTATTTTCTGTGTCTTTTTTCAGCCTATCTTCTATTGCCTGCGGGTCTACACCGCGTCTCCAATCTGTTTCCAAAAACTCCGTTTCAAGCCCTAATTTGGTTGCCATTACATTCCACAAGGTTGCGAAATGGCCTGTTTCAACCATTAATACAAGATCGCCCTCCTGCAACAGATTCACCAACGCAGCTTCCCACGCCCCTGTTCCAGAGGCTGGATAAATCACCACATGGCTGTCTGTTTTGAAGATGGTTTTCATCCCAGAAAGACAAGCAGCGCCTATTTTTGCAAAGTCAGGGCCACGGTGATCAATGGTTGGATAATCCATCGCACGCAAAATTCTATCTGGCACATTTGAAGGACCAGGAATTTGAAGAAAATGTTTGCCAGCTTTATATGGGGCACTTGTCATTGAGCTTGTTCCTTATCATTTTATTCTTGCAATAAAACGACCATTGTTAAACGGCACATACCGTTGGATCGTGAAAAAAGGGGTCGCCTCGTCCTTCATTTATGGCATACTGTATTATGTATTCCAAGCGAACTATGGAAAACTATTCCGCCTGATAGGAAACAATTCGCCACGCTAACTGACAACGCTATATCTTCTAGAAACACCTATTAGTAAACTATATCATGCCAGATTCAATAGACCCTACATCCGTACCATCTTTTACTTCTGCATCTGCAGATTTATCTGCGTTACATAAAGCACTTGGCGATAAGCTGCTTGCTGACCGCTTTTCGCGTGGCCGTTATGCAACAGATGCCTCCATCTATCAGATGGTACCGCATGGTGTGGTCATCCCTGAAACCATTGAAGATGTGAAGTGTGCTTTAGATTTTGCGCGTGCGCATCAGCTCGCGGTGCTTCCGCGTGGGGGCGGCACCTCACAATGTGGGCAGACGGTTAATCATGCGATTGTTATTGATAATACGAAACATCTTAACCGCATCCTATCGCTAGATGTTGCAAGCCAAAAATGTGTGGTAGAGCCTGGCATTGTTCTTGATGATTTAAACCGGCAGTTAAAGCCATATGGGCTTTGGTTTCCAGTTGATGTGTCTACCTCTAGCCGGGCAACGATTGGCGGGATGGCTGGCAATAATTCTTGCGGCGGCAGGTCTATTAAATATGGTATTATGCGCGATAATGTATTGTCTATCGACGCGATTTTATCAGATGGTAGCAGCAGCCATTTCGGGCATCTGTCAGAGAGCACACAAGATGGCTTACTGAAAAAAATCCTGCCAGCCTTGCTTGAAATGGGCAGCACACACAAAGACGAAATTCTTGCGCGTTTCCCGCAATTGCTTCGCCGTGTCGGGGGCTATAATATTGATGCGCTTATTGAAGATGCGATGTCTATGCGGCCTGGCGGCAAAACAGGGGATGGAATAAATTTATCGCATTTATTAGTCGGCTCAGAAGGCACGCTAGGCTATTCATCAGCGATAGAGCTAAAATTATGGCCGCTTCCTGCAAAAAAAGTGATGGGCATTTGCCACTTTCCAACCTTTTACAAGGCGATGGATGCTGCCCAGCATCTGGTTACGCTTGACCCTGTCGCCGTAGAGCTTGTCGATGACACGATGCTTGAATTGGCCCGCTCCATCCCTATTTTCAAGCCGATTGTCGAAGAAGCTGTGAGGGGCAATCCTGCTGCATTGCTAATCGTTGAATTTGCAGAAGAGGATGAGGCGACAAACCTCGCCCGCCTGAAAAAATTACATACTATGATGGGTGATTTAGGCTTTGGCTGGGACAAAGCGCCAGAATGGACAGGCGGGGTGGTTGATGCCATTGATGCTGGTATGCAAGGCCGTGTTGCTGAAATGCGTAAGTCTGGCCTGAATATCATGATGAGCATGAAACAATCTGCGAAACCTGTCTCTTTTGTGGAAGATTGCGCTGTTGAACTTGAGAATCTCGCAGATTATACAGCAGAGCTTACAGACATTTTCAACAAATATGGCACTAAAGGAACATGGTATGCCCATGCCTCTGTCGGGTGTCTGCATGTTCGCCCTGTTTTGGATATGAAACATGGTGCAGATGTGGAAAAAATGCGTAATATCGCAGAAGAAGCTTTCGCATTAGTGCGCAAATATGGCGGCTCCCACTCAGGGGAGCATGGCGACGGCATCGTCAGATCAGAATTTAATGAAGTGATGTTTGGCCCTAAAATGACGTCGCTTTTCGCGCAGGTGAAGGATTTGTTTGATCCAAATGGGATGTTTAACCCTGGCAAAATTATCCATGCCCCTAAGATGGATTCGCGCGGCCTGTTCCGATTCGCACCTGGATATCATGTTGAAGATTTTCCAACCCAGCTAGATTGGTCTGCTTGGCCAGGCGGGGCGGGCGGCATGCAAGGCGCTGTTGAGATGTGCAATAATAACGGGTCATGCCGAAAGCTTGAAGGGGGCGTGATGTGCCCCTCATTCAGAGCCACAGGGGATGAGAAAGATAGCACCCGTGGCCGCGCTAATAGCCTGCGTCTTGCACTATCAGGCCAGCTAGGCCCTGCAGCACTCGCTAGTGATGAGATGGCTGACACAATGAAATTATGTGTATCCTGTAAAGGATGCAAACGTGAATGCCCAACAGGCGTTGATATGGCACGCATGAAAATTGAAGTGACAGCTCTTCGCACCGCCGATAAAGGGCTTAATCTTCATGATACGCTTATCGCTTATCTGCCACTTTATGCACCTTTCGCATCGAAATTTGCCCCTGTTGTAAATATCCTTCAAAGCGTGCGGCGCCATCTTCCGATACTCTCAACACTAATTGAGAAAATAACTGGCTTTACACCAAAACGCGATTTGCCGAAATGGTCATCTAAACCTTTCAATCCATCTGAATTACCTGATGCGGCAGATACTGCTCAGCCTGTGATTTTATTTGCAGATACGTTTAATCGGTATTTTGAGCCGGAAAATCTGCGGGCTGCAATCCAAGTGTTACAGGCCGCAGGATATCAGCCTTTTATTCCTGCACCAGACGGGGATTTGCCGCAATGTTGTGGACGCACCTACTTGTCGACAGGGCTGGTGGATAAAGCGCGGCAGCATGCGGAACAGCTGATTAAATCTTATGTTGCTTTTGCCAAACAAGGCATTCCAATTGTCGGGCTTGAACCTTCTTGTACCTTGGCGCTTCGCGATGAAGTCGTGGCATTATTAGCGTCTGATGAGGCTAAGCTTGTGGCGAGCCAAACCTTTACCTTTGAAGAATTATTGGCGCGAGATAAGCCGAAATTGCCGATAAAACATCGCTCAGAGCACGCCTTGCTTCATGGACATTGTCATCAAAAAGCGTTTGATGCGGTCAGCCCGATTGAGACTGTGCTTTCAGAGTTGGCAGGCTTCAAAGTTGAAAAAATAGAAACCAGTTGCTGCGGCATGGCAGGCGCTTTTGGCTATGGCAGCGATACCTATGAGATTTCTATGAAAATGGGAAGCGCAAAACTATTTCCAAAAATTGCTGATTCAGCTGAAGATACTATCTTAATCGCAGATGGCACATCTTGCCGGTGTCAAATCGCGGACGGGACAGGCAGGCAAGCCAAACATGTCGCTCAAATTTTAGCGGAAAGGCTTTAGCGAAAACTGCACATTATGCCAGCCTTGAAGGGCATAGCATCTGCGGGGTAACCCCCTCTGCTACACAGCTTTCAGGAAGCGGATTATCTAGTATTAATGCGCGTGCAAATAGGCTAATTGCTGGGCTGGTCTGAATACCGTAGCCGCCTTGCCCTGCAAGCCAGAAAAAACCCTCAACCTGTTTTGAATATCCAACAACAGGGGATTTATCTGCAACAAAACTGCGCAATCCAGCCCATTTACTGGCTATTCTATCTATCTTTAGGGCAAAGGCTCTTTCAATACGGTCGATACAAATCGCAATATCCATTTCATCCGGCTGGACATCACAGGCTGGCATTGGGTCTTCATTTGCTGGGGAAATTAATAGCTGGCCGCCTTGTGGTTTTAGATAAAACCCCTCATCAATATCAATCACCATTGGCAAATCATCTACCACAACCCCATCCGGCGGGGATACCATCAATGCTGTTCTGCGTTTTGGCACAAGCCCTATTTTCTCAGCACCTGCCATCTGCCCTATCTGTTCTGCCCAAGCCCCTGCTGCATTAACAACAATTTTTGCGGTAAATTCTGTATTTTTTGACTTTACCTGCCAATATCCTTTTTTGTGCTGCATGGACAAAACAGGGGTAGCGGTATATAAAACCCCGCCATTTTGCTTAAATTGTCTTAAAAACCCTGAGTGAAGCGCATGCACATCAATATCAGATGCGGCTGTATCAAGAATTCCAGAAGCAGCATACCCCGCACGCAACAGAGGCTGTATATCCACTATATCCTGTGCGGTAATGCGATGAAGCGTATCTACCCCCCCACAGATGTGCATGAACTCATCCAGAGCACCTTGCTGGTGTTGGGTTCCTATCATCAATACGTTGCATGGCGATAATAATGGCGCTTGGGTAAAATCTGCCTGCGGATGATGAAAAAATGCACCTGAAGCCCTGGTAAGTTTTTGAATGGGTGTAGGCCCATAAGAAGGAGCATACATCGCAGCAGAACGCCCTGTTGCATGATATGCTGGCTGAGCTTCAGCCTCTAGCAGAATAACCTGTGCATCATCACAAAGCTGTGCTGCAACAGATGTCCCTGCAATGCCTGCCCCGATTACAATAATATCGCAATGATGGGTTTCCATCTGTTTAAACTCACTTTTTCAAAGATGGGTATGCATTAAATTATGCCCTGAGAACTAGCTAAACATAGGCTATTAACCCCTGTCTATAAGATTGCGCTACCCCTGCTTCCCATGCCACACTATTCATAAGAAAAAAGGGGGGGGAGAATATGCAGGTCTTTACAAAGTCATTTACCCAACAAGAATCATTGCCAGAAGAAGCGATTGAAAAAATGGCTGCAATGCTACGCCATGGGAGATTGCACCGGTATAACACTGCCCCAAATGAAGTGTCAGAAACCAGTTTATTGGAAGCAGAATATGCCGCATGGCAAGGCGCCAAATACTGTGTTGCAACAACTTCAGGCGGACAGGCAATTCAACTTGGCTTGCGGGTATGCGGGGTTTCGCCTGGGGATAAAGTGCTTGCAAACGCCTATACGCTTGCCCCTGTTCCTGGTGCTATTCATGCGGTTGGGGCGGAAGCTGTCCTTATCGAAATTGACCAACATTATCATATCAACCTCTCCCATTTAGAAGAAATGGCAGAAAAAACAGACGCAAAAACCTTACTGCTATCTCATATGCGTGGCCATATCGCTGATATGAATGCCATCATGCAGATTGCAGATAAATATCAGCTAAGGGTTTTGGAAGATTGCGCGCATACGATGGGGGCGAAATGGCAAGGCAAGAAATCAGGAAATTTTGGCCATGTAGCTGCTTTTTCTACCCAAACCTATAAACATATCAATTCAGGTGAAGGCGGCTTTTTAACCACAAATGATGATGAAATGGCAGCACGGGCGATTATCCATTCAGGGTCTTACATGCTATATGAACGCCACGGCACCCTTCCCCCGCAACACATATTTGATAAGGTAAAGCTCGAATGTGCGAATTTTTCGTGCCGGCTCGATAATTTGAGAGCAACACTTATCCGCTCCCAATTGCCGTATCTTGCAAGAAATATTGAAAGATGGAATGCGTTATATTCTAGCTTATATGATGGCCTAAGACAGATTGACGGCATTGAAATCCCAACCCGAAAACAAGATGAAGCCTTTGTTGGCTCTTCTATTCAATTCCGTCCTGTCGGTCTTGATACAGCACTCATCCCCGATTTCCTGCTGCGCTGTGCCAGGCGCGGGGTTGAGCTGAAATGGTTTGGCGCTGACCAGCCTGCGGCCTTTACGAGCCGCTATGATAGTTGGGCATATATGAGGGATATTCCTGATTTGGCGGATACGAAAAAAGCTTTGGAAAAAACCATCGATATGCGGATACCGCTAACCTTCACAATCGAGGATTGCAAGCAAATTAATGCGATTATTGCAGATGAAATAAAGCCTGCGCGCTAAAGAGGAATTTGGATAATGAAATCAACGACACGTGTTATTGTAATTGGCGGCGGCATTGCAGGCTGCTCAACCCTATTTCACCTTACCCAAGAAGGCTGGAATGATGTTGTTTTGCTAGAACGTGATGAGCTTACATCAGGCACAACGTGGCATTCTGCCGCCCAAGTGACAAATTTTGGGATGAACCAGACAATGGTTGGGCTGAAAAGCCATTCTATCGCCTTATATAAATCACTTTCTGAAGACCCGGAATATCCGATTAACTATCATCATGCAGATGGCGGTATTCGGCTTGCCAATACAGAAGCCCAAATGGAAGGATATCGGCATTTTGCGTCAATGGCGCGGGGTATGGGAGTGAATTTTGAAGTGATTGACGCCCAAGAATGTCAACGCCGGCACCCCCTTATCTCAACCGATAATTTACTAGGCGGATTATGGGACCCGCTAGATGGGGATATTGACCCCGCACAATTATGCCAAGCATTAGCCAGACGCGCACGCAAAGCAGGTGCAGAAATTTATCGCCATACGGCCGTTACAGGGCTTACACAACGCCCTGATGATAGCTGGATTGTGCATACCGAAAAAGGCGATATCGCGTGTGAAATTGTGGTGAATGCATGCGGGTATCGGGTGAATGAAGTTGGTGCAATGATGGGGGTACATCATCCTGTGATGTCTATGGAACATCAGTATTTTGTGACCGAATCCATCCCTGAAATTGCAAATGCTAACCACCGGATGCCCTTGTTGCGATGCCCTATATCTGACTATTATTGCAGACAGGAAAAACAAGGGCTGCTGCTAGGTTTTTATGAACAGGATTGTAAAAGCTGGGGTATGGATGGCATAGACCCACATTTTACCAATGCATTATGTCCTGATGATTTAGAACGTGTAACAGATGTCTTAGAAGGCGCATTTGCGCGCATGCCAGCCTTGATGGAGGCTGGTATTCATACGATTGTAAATGGACCGATTACCTACACGATTGATGGCGCACCAATGGTCGGGCCTATCCCTGGCAAAAAGAACGCTTTTTGTATTATTGGCTTGCGTGCCGGATTAGGAGAGGGCGGCGGGCATGGCTGGTTGCTTGCCCAACACATTGTGCATGGCGAGGCGTGTTATGATACATGGTGTCTTGACCCGCGCCGCTTTACCGGCCATGGCAATGCTGAGCTTACTGCCCTGAAAGCTATTGAAGAATATCAAAATGAATTTCGCTTTCATTTCCCGCATGAGCATCGCCCCGCAGGAAGACCTGCGAAAACCACCCCGCTTACCCCTATTTTAGAAGCGGAAGGCGCAGAATTTGGAATTGTAAATGGCTGGGAGCGTGTTGCCTATATAAAACCTGCCGCCGATTTTAAAGAAACGCATAGCTTTAGATTTAACGAAACATTTGATGTAGTGGGCAGGGAAGTTACCCATATCCATCAGCATGCAGGCCTAACCGAAGTCAATGGTTTCAACCGGATTGAGATTACAGGAAGCAATATTCACGAATGGCTAGAGGGTCTTATCTGCGGCAAGGTGGTGGGTAAAACAGGCCGTATCGGGCTTGGCTATTTGCTCAACCATCATGGCAATATTAAATGTGAAGCCACTATCGCAAACATTACAGCTGATAAAGTATGGTATGGCTCAGCTGCTGCATCAGAATGGCATGATTTTGAATGGCTAGAACAGCATCTACCCAAAGATGGTTCTATTCAGTTAAACAGCCTTACCAATAGCCACACCATTTTGCTAATCGCTGGCCCAAAAGCGCGGCAAATCTTGCAAGCTACAACCAGGCTAGACTGTTCTGCTAAGGCGTTTAGATGGCTTGATGTCAGGACAGGGTTTGTAGGTATTGCCCCTGCAACGATTATGGCTGTTAGCTATTCTGGCGAGGAAGCCTTTGAAATTCATCTGCCGAATAACCAACTTTATGCAGCCTATCTGGCATTGCAAAAGGCAGGGGAAGCGCATCATCTCAAGCTATTCGGCTCGATGGCTGTTGAATCAATGCGCCTTGAGAAAGGGTATTTGCATTGGAAGGCAGATTTACTTACCGAATTTAACCCGTTTGAGACCGGCCTTGACCGGTTTGTAAATTTAGAAAAAGACTTTATTGGAAAAGCTGGCTTGCAAGAATTGCAAAAACAGGGGCTTCGTAAAAAACTGGTGAGCATCACAATAGCATGCTCACATGCCCCAAGCCATGGGGGCGCATCTGTTACGATAGAGGATAAGGTTATCGGCACCGTAACATCTGCAGGATGGGGCTATCGCACGGATAAAAATATCGCCTTGGCATTTATCGACCCTGCTTTTAGTGCTGTTGGAACAGCAGTATCTGTTGATGTGTTGGGTATAAAAACACCTGCAACTGTGGTAGAACAGGTGCTGTTTGACCCTGAAAATATGCGGCTTAAAACCGCCAAATAGTCAGCCTATCAGCACGGTTTTAATAATAAATCTAACTTATTCCTAAATTGAGACCTGTCTCTATCAGAAAAGCTTTTCTGCCCGCCTTTATTGCTTTCCATCAGAAACGGGTCAGCCGCTCTTCTATCTACCATCAGGTCTCTTTTGCAAGCTGCAAGCCGATATTCTCATTGGTAAAAACATCCCCATTCGGGCGGATTGCGCGCCCGTCTTTTTCCAACACATTTGCGGCAAGCAATATATCGCTCGTCACCACAATATCGTCTTTTTCAATCTGCTCAGTGATATATTTATCAGCACTATCAGGCCCCATATCCACAATCACTAATTTAACAAACGGGTTTTGGGAGGGGCGAATGCCGCCATTGGTTACCAGCACCATTTCAATCTTATGGCGTGTAGCAATCTGTTCTGCTTCTGCCTTTACCGGACAAGCATCTGCATCAATATATAAAATCGCCATTCTGAAACCTTGATTTCTGCCTTTATCTGATAATAATAAAGTTCGAGCGGTTGTAAATGAGCATTACTTACCCCTACTTCAAGGCTTTGCTGCAATTATGGATAATTCTGATACCTACCAACATTTATTAGATGCTAGTCGGCTAGCCTATCAAGCCCATGCTGAATTAAGTGCATTTGCCCCTTTCCCAGATGATATAATACGCCAGCCCATTACCCCATATCATCTGCCAGCAAGTGATATCTTAACGGCCGAAACACAGCTTCACACCCATGGCTATGCACAGGTGCAATCAGCAATTATCAAGGCCTGCCCCATCATGCGGTGGCGCGAGATATATCATGATGCGGATGCAGACATCTCTTTCATGGATAGGCTAGGATGCACCTCTATCATTGGCGGCGGTGCGCCTTTTACATCAAAAATGCTTCGGCTTTTTGTGGTCTATATGCCAGGTAATTTACATTATCCTTGGCACACTCATCCTGCTGAAGAAATGTATCTTGTGATATCTGGCAAGGCGCAGTTCAAACGGGCAGGCGATGATGATGTGTGGCTAGAGGAGGGGCAGACAATGTATCATCCATCCCATCTGGCGCATGCGATACAAACGGGCGATACACCAATGTTATCGCTGGTTGCATGGCGCAATCACCTTGATACACCGCCAGTGCTAGTCAAAAATATGGATTAAAAAAACCACGCCTGAAGCTCAGGCGTGGTATGAAATATGATATTTTATTAGCCTGAAATTAGCCGTTTACCCAGCTATTAACAAGGTCTTGATTGTCTGCAATCCATTCCTGTGCAACATCAGCCGGATCCCGCTTATTTTCAAACATTTCCTGAATCCAAAGGCTGATTTCTTCGCCTGTGAGCTGCATGCGGCTAAGCATTGCTGCAACTTTAGGGTTACGCTGCTCTAGAGAAGATGAATATGCAACATAAACCGTTGCAGCGGTACCCGCACACTCAAACTCAGAAACTTCTAACCAGTTTTCCGCGGCGAGATCTAAATCTTCACATCCGTCAAAACGTGCAGGCTCTTCTAATGCTGTTAAATCATACTGCACATGCAACGCTTCTGGTGTCCAATAATAGAAAAGCTGTGGCTGAGATGCTGCATATGCTGCTGCTAGGCCAGCTTTAAAGGTATCGCCTGAAACAATATTAGGCTCCCATAATGCATCTAGGCCATATGATTTGAACTTTACCTGCCAACGCTTTGTTGATGCCCAAGTGACATCGCCTGCCCAATATTCGCCAAGCCCGTCACCGTCTGTATCAAACATTGCCGCAATTTCAGGGTTCTTCAAATCTTCAATAGATTTGATTTTATCTGACATATAGCTTGGTACATAAAGAAGTGATGTACCTGCATAGCCTGCATTGGTTTTAACAGTACCATTGCCGTCAACATACTGGTCCCAAGCAGATTGCCAGTTTGGCATCCACATATCTGGGTGAATATCGATAGAGCCATCGCCCTTATCCATACCCGCAAAAATCACAGGCTGTTGGTTCATGCCTGTAAGAATTTCTGCTTCACCACCCATCTGGTCTGTAACAATAGCCTTGATCACATGGCCAACAGCACGCGCACCATTCCAGTTTGGGTCTGAAATCATCACCTTTTCTTGTGCAATCGCTGCGCCGCTCGCAAGCAATGCAGTCGACAAGATAGCTGACTGAAGTAGTTTTTTCATAAGGTTTCTCCCTAGTTAGTTTTGTTTATCATTATATGCGACTGAAAGACGCTCTTATCCCCCGAAGGATTCGGTCGATCATCATCGCCACCAAGGCGATAGCGATCCCAGCTAACAAGCCTTTACCAGCTTGCGCATCACCGAGAGATTCTGTCACTAGCGCTCCAAGACCCGCGGCACCAATAAAGGCCGAAATCGTCGCCATTGAAAGCGCTAACATAATGGTTTGATTTAATCCTGCCATAATAGACGGAATTGCCATAGGTAATTCTACTTTGCGCAATAATTGCCTATCAGATGCCCCAAAAGCCAACGCAGCTTCTTTGGTACTTTCTGGCACTTGCAAAATACCCAATGCGGTAAGTTTTACCATGGGCGGTATCGCAAAGATAACCGTAGCAAGTACCGCAGGGGGTTGCGAGATACCAAAAAACGCAACAGCAGGTACAAGATAGCTTAGCGATGGAATAGTCTGCATCACATCTAAAACAGGTTCTGTAATCCATCTAAACATCTTATTTTTTGCCATCCATATTCCAACAGGCAATCCAACAAACACACATATTGCGGTGGCCACCACCACTAATGCCATGGTTTGCATCGCAATTTGCCACAGCTCAAACACGGCTAAGAAGCTTAACGAAGAGGCTACAAAAATTGTCGTTGCCTTGTTCGTGTAGGCCCAGCTTAAGGCAAGGAATAAAAAGGCGACTACCGGCCACGGGGTTTCCATAAAGGCCACTTCTACCCGAATTAAGGACTGACGCAATATATGTGTCATCGCATCAAAGAAGCCTGCATATTTCGCACGTAAATAATTGATGCCGGTATCAATCGCTTCTGCATTATAGGTGAAGATATTCACTCTTCTGCCTTCGACAGGTGGTTTTTGCTGCACCAAAATCTTAGTTGCATCTAAATCACCTGCTGCAATTGCCACTTCATCAGGTATTCTGCGATATCGTACCTCCCCTGGCGGGACAATACGGGTCAAGGTTGGAAAATCATCAATAAAGGCACAGTCAAAACGATCTTTAGCTGTAATCGCTTGATATTCCGAAACCGCTTTTGCTTCACGTTCGATGCGGCGTGTTGTTTTACGCAACGCACTGCGCTCTGATTTCTGAGTACTTGTTAAGGTTTCAAGACTATCTAGGCGCTGAAAATCTGCTTGGGCAGTGCTAAGCCGCTGATTAATGGTGGTTGCAAGCATCTCTACATCAGCAACCTGATAGGTTTGCAGCAAATCTGTTACTGTTTCTGCGCCACGCACTTGGTTTAAACAGGCACGTTCATCAAGCCGTAATTGGGTTGCCCTATAGGTTGTAATCGGCACACAAATCAAAATGATCAAAATGCCAATGCCCAAACGTTTAAGCGCAACACCATGCGCAACACCGCTATTGATACGCCAGCGATTATATTGACTGTAATACCAGCGGTTAGCCTGATATCCCATCCATACACGCCCAGCAATTAAGATGGTCCAGCCAAGCGTTCCATATAGGCTAATCCAGCCAGAATAGCGCGGAATTAACGTGCGGTTTGAATCAGGGTCAAGCTGCGCCTCGGCAAGTAAAGGCGTGAATTTCACCACTTGCATTAAACAGGCTATCGCTGTTACATCCAACGCAAGTGACAGCCAAAACATTAACCATACTCCGCGCCAAGAAGCCCATAACCATGGTACCGTTAAGCCCCAAATATTGATGTTCCAATGCGGGAGTTCAGCACGCTGAAGCTTATCAAATATATTGCTATAATATGTTTCATTCTGCGCAACGAATGTGCCAACAGATACATCACGCTCAAAGGTTTCACGTGTTTCTGCACTACTCATTATGCTCCTCCCCCTTGAAGGCCACGAAGCAATGTATCTTTGCTCACAACGCCAATTGCTTTTTTATCTGCTTTAATAATTATTGGTAAATCTGTCCCTGTGCTCAAGCTGACCAGCTTGTCCAAATCATCCTCAGGTGAGGCTGTAGGCGCATCTTTTGGCAGGGTGCCAAATTTTGATTTATGCTCATCCACACTGACCATAATTTTAGCAGCAGAAACAAGTTTCAGTCTTGATATACCTGCCACAAAATCAGCGACATAATCATCAGCAGGTTCGGTAATAATATCCTCTGCAGTGCCAATTTGCACAATCTCACCATCTTTCATAATGCCTATCCTGTCCCCCATTCGGATAGCTTCATCCAAATCATGGGTAATAAAGACAGTGGTCTTTTTCAGATTTTCAGAGAGGCTTAGAAATTCATCTTGTAGATTGCGGCGGATAAGCGGGTCAAGTGCGGAAAAAGGCTCATCCATCAGCAAAATTTCAGGGTCTGCTGCTAAGGCGCGTGCCAGTCCAACACGTTGCTGCATCCCGCCAGATAATTCAGACGGAAGTCTATCTCCATAGCCATGAAGCGATACTGTTTCTAGCGCTTTATCCGCAGCTTGAAATTTTCGATATCCATCCATACCGCGTAATTCTAGTGCAAAGCCAATATTATCGCGTACCGAGCGGTGCGGCAACAGCGCCATATTTTGAAACACCATACCAATTTTATCAGCACGAAGTGCACGCAGCGCATCCTGCTTCATCGCCCCAATATCTTCACCCAAAATGCGAATAGTGCCCGAGGTAGGTTCGATCAGTCTATTAATATGACGAACTAAGGTAGATTTACCTGAACCTGATAAACCCATTAGGCAAAAAATCTCACCTTCTTGAACTTTGAAGCTTGCATCTTTGACCCCAACAACAGCGTCAAATTGTTCAAGCACTTCTGCTTTTCCAAGACCCTGTGTTTGAATGGCTTGCATGGCTTCAGATGCACGCGATCCAAATACTTTCCATACATTTTCAAGCTCAATTACCGCATTACTCATGCCCGCGCCCTTTCACGTTTTGGGTCATAGAATGGAAGTGTAACAATTTTTGCTTTCAGGCGTTTCATTCGCCCATCAAGCTGCCCTACTTCAACTTCATTTTCTGGTTTTGCATTTTCAACAGAAATGCGTGCCATTGCAATAGTTGTTTCAAATAATGGTGATTTGGTTGCCGATGTTACCACCCCAATTTGACGCTCACCTTGATAAATAGCAGCGCCGTTAAGCGGGACATCGTCACATTCAAGGATCAAACCGCAAAGCATTTTGCGCTGTGCGGATTTATTGCGAAGCAACGCTTCTTTACCGATGAAATCCTGTTTGCTCATATCTACAGCAAACCCAATCCCAGCTTCAAACGCATCTGAGCCTGGTGCAAATTCAGCGCGGCTTGCTAGCCCTGCTTCAATACGAATTATCTCAAGGGCAGCAGACCCCATCGGGGTTATGCCATATTCACTTCCGGCCTGCATTACCGCATCCCAAATTGTCAGCGCATCAGCTTCAGCACAAAAAATTTCATACCCTAATTCGCCAGTATATCCGGTTCTAGCCAGCATAAAGGGTGCCCCTTCACGGTCATGCAATCTGCCCACAGTGACGCCAAACCATTTTAAATGGTCAAGGGCAGGGACATGTGGCTGGGTGAAGATGATTTTGCGCAGAATATCGCGTGATTTAGGGCCTTGAAGTGCAAGATTAGGCAGGGAGCCTGCTAAATCATGTATCCGTACCTGAAAATTATGTTGCTCAGCTATTTCAGTTAGCCAGCGCCCACTTTCTTCAGTGCCGCAACACCATCTGAATAGCTGCGGGGCAAGCCTGAACAAAGTACCATCATCAATAACCTCGCCAGCATTATCACATAATAAGGCATATATCCCCCGCCATTCTGCAAGCTTCGCTATATCTTTGCTCATGGCGTGTTGCAATAATCGCTCAGCATCAGGTCCGATAATATCGAATTTGCGCAGACTGCTCATATCTTGCAGGGTAGCGGCATTTCTACATGCCCAATATTCCCCGATTGTGCCTGTTGCTGGAAATGATACAGGCGCCCATAAATCTCGTGCTGGTGCAAAATGCTCTGTCAGTTTTTCTAGCCTTGCATGAAAGGCTGACGGTTTGCTTATTTGCATAGGACCATCCTCTTTACTGCGATATGCCACCGCATGCTGAATTGTGCTTTGCGGATGATAAATGCGTACATGCACATCTGTGGGGTTCCACCCATTAATAGGGTCAATATCATCAGGACAGGCGGTTGACACACATACCATATCATCCAAGGCTTGCATCACCACATAATCGCCAGCTCTGGAATACGCTTCTTCGGTAAGAATGTGATGATGTTCATCAAGCCATGTATTCCAGAAAAAATTCACTGCAGGCCATGCTTTTCGTGCTGCAACACCAAAATCAGAAAGCGCAAAGGATATATTATCTGAGCAATTTAAATGGCCTGGAAAACCCCTATCAGCATAGCTTCTTTCTGTGCAGGCAAAGCCGAACATATCATGCCTGCCACAGCTATCCTGAACAAGCCGCAATAATGGCCGCATATTCTGATCATAAAATTTATCAAACATGCCAGGGCTTGGATAGGCGCGCCTTACCATTGAGCGGGTAGCTGTACCATCAATCAGAAATTCTTGCGCCTTATCTAATCCGCGTGCCGAAAAAGCCTGAAAATCTGAGCATTGCTGGCCTTCAACATCAATAATTTGAACATATTCACCCCGTTGAAGCTGATAGGCTAATGCAGACCCTCTTTTGACGGTAAATTCATCTTTTACATCTCCCAAAAAAGGCGGAAGGGAGGGGTTCTCCCCGCCATGCTTATGCCATAGCGTCACCGGTGCTACGCTTTGCCCGCTAATCAGCTCAAAAATGGGATAAAGATGAACCATCCATAGCGTCATATCTGCTGGAATTTTCAGCAGATATGCTTCTGGGCTTTTGGGGATAATACACGCTTCTATATTATCTGAAACTGCGCCCATATGCGCATTTATCCAGCCATTTAGGGCATTCGTTTCAAACAATTCCGATTTAATTTCGTACCTTGTTTTAAAACCAAGAAGCGTTTCTAGGCGCCTACCATCCTTATCGAATGCAAGCACCGCAACATCACCAGCATCATTGAGACCATCAAGCCGCAACAGATCGCCAGCTTCCGCTTGGATGTGCACCGTAGAACGCGGCGGCAACATTATCGGTTTAGGGGAATTTAAGTCAGCAAAGCCAGCGAAAATTCTACCATTATCCATATGGCCATTATTTGAGAATTCTCGCAAAATCATGTTATCAAAAATGACGTACACCCCCTATTTACATCATTCGCTTAGTCCTGAATACGATAGGAAAAAGAAGAATTGCCTGTCAACGCTAATATGAGAATATCGTCATTAGAATACAGGAAGCTTTTCAGATATCTGTAAGAACGCGAAGTTCTAAGGTTGCGATATCGCCAACAGACCAGTTTTCCGCTTTGCGAACGGCCGCTTTTAAGGGCAGTAGATACGACCCGCTTTTCTTATCTGGGAAGAGTGATGTTTTCCATTCCATATGTGCAGAGGTCAGCTGAACAGGCACCGAACCAAATCCTCTTGGTCCAAATCCTCTTGGTTTAGAGTGTAACGTAAGAGAGGTGAAAAACTTAACCTCCTCAGCCTTCTCTTTAGGAAGGGTAACAAAATGCCAGTTGCTTTCAGCGGAATAGAGCCAAATGGGGGATGAAAATGTAAAGCAAATATCCATCATGGCCTATTCCATCCTGATTAAGCTTTACATGCAAGTAAATTGGCGAATGCCATATCTGCATTAACGTGTCTGGCTTGCTTAAAACACCCCAACCCTAGATTTACGGTCTGCCGATTGAGAAATAGTGCAAACCTGCAGACTTAAAATCATCTGGAGCATAGACATTACGTAAATCTACAATCACCTTGCCAGCCATCAGCGATACATAACGTTCTGCTGTTAGCGCTCTGAATTCGTTCCATTCGGTAATGATAACAGCGCAATCAGCATCCCTTAGACAGTTTTCAACATCATCACAAAAAAGGGTATGTTCAGGCAGTAATGGTTTTGCCTCGTTCATTGCAGCTGGGTCGTAGGCTTGCAGAATTGCGCCTTCATCACTAAGGGATTTAGCAATATCTATTGCTGGGCTTTCACGCATATCATCTGTTTCTGGCTTGAAAGAAAGTCCTAGCAAGGCAATTTTCTTGCCCTTAACAGAACCACCAAGCGCCTCTTTGACGCGTATTGCCATCTGCGCTTTGCGGTGGTTGTTATATTCTACCACTTCCTTGACTAACGATACCTCGCGCCCAAGCATTTCTGCGGTTGTCACAAGAGCTTGTGTGTCCTTTGGGAAACAAGACCCGCCATAGCCAGGCCCAGGATGCAGAAATTTACTGCCAATCCGCTTGTCCAAACCCATTCCTTTGGCAACATCATGCACATTAGCACCAGCAGCTTCACATAGATCAGCGATTTGATTAATGTAGGAAATTTTAACAGCAAGAAACGCATTAGCGGCATATTTTATCAGCTCAGCGGTTTCAAGTGCGGTTACCAAAATAGGGGTTTCGATTAAGAATAGCGGGCGATAAAGCGCCTTCATCAGGTTAATTGCGCGGTCCGTTTCTGCCCCCACGACCACTCTGTCCGGACGCATAAAATCGCCAATTGCAGAGCCTTCACGCAAAAATTCTGGATTTGATGCTACATCGAAATCAGCTTCAGGGTTGGTCTCAGCAATAATCTGTTTAATCTGTCTGCCTGTGCCAACTGGAACGGTAGATTTGGTTACCACGACACTATACCCATCAAGATATTGCGCAACCTGCCTTGATGCTTCAAAAACATAGGTCAAGTCAGCATGACCATCCCCGCGTCTTGTTGGTGTTCCAACCGCAATAAACACCGCATCAGCGCCTTTTACAGCCTCTGGCAAATCGGTGGTGAAGGTCAGCCGTCCTGCTTGACGGTTTCGGGCGACTAAATCATCTAACCCAGGCTCATAAATCGGAATTTCGCCAGCATTTAAGCGGCTGATTTTATGCTCATCCTTATCAACACAAATCACATTATAGCCAAACTCAGAAAAACATGTTCCTGATACTAGACCTACATAGCCCGTCCCTATCATCACAATTTTCATTGGCACTATCCTTAATTTATGTAGCCTTAATTTATGTAGCGTTATTTATATAACGATCAGAGTTTGTCTCATATCAAGATGACAAACATAAGTCACCAAACTCATGCGCGCATTAATTCCTCGACATAGGCCGTCATCGCATGGCCAATAGCGATATGGCATTCTTGAATATGCATCGTAATATCGCTTGGTGCTGAAATGGTGAGGGTGCACAAATCATGCAATTGACCCTGCTTGTTGCCTGTCATGCCAATGGTTTTGATGTTTTTTTCTGCTGCTGCTTGAACAGCTTTCACAACATTGGATGAATTGCCTGAGGTTGAAATAGCAACCAGAACATCACCTGCCTTGCCAAGCGTTTTCACTTGCCGCTCAAAGATGCCGTCAAACCCAAAATCATTGCTATAGGCTGTGATGAAAGAGCTATCGGTTGTAAGCGCAAGGGCTGCTAGCCCATCTCGTGGTTTTGTATGGTCCAATGTAGCAACAAATTCTGCGGCAAGATGTTGACTATCCCCTGCTGAACCGCCATTGCCGCAAAACATTAGCTTGTGCCCAGCTTGCAAAGCGTGTGCGATGATTTCAGCAGCTTTTTTTGTGTCTTCTGCACAAGCATCACCTAGCTTAGCACGTGCATCTAATCCTCTGGCAAAAAGAGAATTTATTAAATCTGCTTTCATCATCTGATTTTCTTTCATCACTCTATATGGCATCACTCTTATGGGACTAACTGCTTATTGCTTAGGCAGAAACATACACAGAATCTTGCACCAATCCTGTCGATGTGTATACATAACAGGCATGCTAAAATCAAAAATTATCTACCTGTTTTTAAAGGCTACACTCAGATGAAAATTAAAAAAGCGATTTTTCCTGTTGGCGGGCTTGGAACACGTTTCCTGCCAGCAACCAAAGCTATGCCTAAGGAAATGCTCACCGTCGTTGATAAGCCGCTTATCCAATATGCTGTTGATGAAGCCGCCGCAGCTGGTATTGAAGAATTTATCTTTGTGACTGGACGAAATAAAACAGCGATTGAAGATCATTTTGACCATTCTTTTGAACTTGAAACAACCCTATTGCAAAAAGGCAAAGATACAGCGCTTCAAATTGTGCAAGATATGGTGAAAAAACCTGGCAGTGTAAGCTATGTGCGCCAACAAGAACCTGCTGGATTGGGCCATGCAGTGTGGTGTGCACGGAATCTTATCGGCAATGAGCCTGTGGCGATTTTACTTGCAGATGACTTGATCTTAGGAAAGCCTGCCTTAGCAGAGATGGTAGAAGCCTATTCAGGCGGAAATATGGTTGCGATGATGCAGGTGGAACAGGAAAATACATCCTCTTACGGGATTATCACGCCTGGCGAGATGGCAGAAAATAAAGTCGAAGTGAAAGGACTTGTTGAAAAGCCAAAAGCTGAAGATGCACCTTCTAATTTAGCAGTTGTCGGTAGATATATTATTGAGCCTGGCGTGTTTGACGAATTGGAAAAGGGCACAAAGGGTGCGGGCGGTGAAATTCAGCTTACTGATGCGCTTGCAAGCCGCATTGGTACAGAACCTTTCTTTGGGCTTGAATTTTCAGGCCAACGTTTTGATTGCGGCTCTAAATTAGGTTTCTTGCAAGCAAATATGGCGTTTGCCAAACAGCATCCTGAAATCGGCGGAGCTTTCAATCAATGGCTAAACACATTTTCTAAAGGGTCGTGATGCATAGATTTAACCCCACTATTTTACGCGCCTATGATATCAGAGGCGAAGTTGGTAGCACCTTATCTGCTGAAGACGCCTATGCAATAGGCAGGTCTTTTGCGTCTATCCTAAATGAAGGATACCAGCCAAAATCAGGACAAATAAAACCTGTTGCTGCGGTTGGCAGAGATGGCAGATTAACCTCACCTGAACTTGCATCAGCCCTTATTAAAGGCTTATGTGATGGCGGGGTAGATGTACAAGATATCGGTGTTGGTGCAACCCCTATGTTATATTTTGCGGATAGACATTTCGGGTGTGATGGCGCTATTCAGGTCACCGGAAGCCATAATCCAAAACAATTTAACGGCTTTAAGTTGGTTCATGCACATGCGAGCTTTTTTGGTGATGATATCCAATATCTTGGCGAGATTGCGCAAAAGGGCTGGCAGACTCCAACACATACAGGCAACCACCAAATCTGTGATATTTTAGATGCCTATGTACATCAACTTATCGAAACAGCAGATGGTTCAGATTTGCGGATTGTTTGGGATTGCGGAAATGGTGCAGCAGGCCCTGCGATTGACCTGCTTGTTGCGAAAATGGATGGCGCACATAAAACGCTATATACCGATATTGACGGCAATTTCCCAAATCATCACCCAAATCCTGTTGACCCGGAGACATTGGAAAGCCTGCGTGGTGAAGTGGCGCTATTTGAAGCAGATTGCGGTATCGGATTTGACGGGGATGGGGATAGAATCGGGGTTATCGATGCCAAAGGCAGGCAGATTGCAGGCGACTTCCTTACTGCCTATCTTGGACTTGATATCTTACAGCGTAACCCGCAGGCAGAAATTATTTTTGATGTGAAATCAAGTGCTGCTGCAATGCAGATGATCGAAGCGGCAGGCGGGAAGGCAAGTCTATGGAAAACCGGCCATAGCCATATGAAAAAACGCCTAAAAGAGCTTAAAGCGCCACTTGCAGGCGAAATGTCAGGGCATATTTTTGTCCAAGACGGCTATTATGGTTTTGATGATGCGCTATATGTTGCAAGCAGATTAACAGCCCTGATGGCTCGAAAAA
Organism: Puniceispirillaceae bacterium (SeqCode); assembly: GCA_965660095.1. Taxonomy (GTDB): domain Bacteria; phylum Pseudomonadota; class Alphaproteobacteria; order Puniceispirillales; family Puniceispirillaceae; genus WTJO01. Next base: position 17,302 of record CBFHYP010000015.1, on the reverse strand, counting down.
AAGCCGAGACAGGCGAGACCATTACCGATTTTATGGATAAAATTGGGGAGCAATTTGTTAGCCCAGAATGCAGAATTGAATGTGCGGATGAGCGTAAATTCATCGCAATGGAAGAGATAACCGCAGCCTTTAAAGCAAATTTTGCTGAACAGCAATTAAACTTCATTGATGGGGTGCGGCTTACACGGCCTTCAGGGTGGTGCCTTATTAGACCATCAAACACCGAAGGCGCTTTAATTGCGCGTGCGGAAGCTAATAGCCAAACTGCCTATGCTGAATTAATTGGTATTATCCAAAAATATCTAGAACAGGTTGGCATTATCTGGGATGGACCAGCTGCAGGCTAAATACACAAAGTTTTCTTAACAGCACCTGTTTTCAGATGCGTTTCCATATTATAAAAACTTATCTTAAAATATGGAATATTTTGATATATGGTTTATGAAAAATTCCAAAATGCAAGGAGCTTAAGCCATGACTGCAGACGTATCTCACATCTCAGGTGATAGGGTGAGTGAAGGTAATCTTAGTGTTGATAAAGAATTATATGAATTTGTGAATACCAAGTTATTGCCTGCAGCAGGTATGGATGCGGCAACATTCTGGGCAGGCTTTGATGAACAAGTGCATAGGCTTGCGCCAAAAAATGCGCGCTTGCTAGAAAAGCGTGAAGATATTCAAAAGCAAATCGATGCATGGCATAGCGCGCATGCTGGCGAGCTGTTCGAAGCTGAAGCTTATCAGCAATTCTTACGCGATATTGGCTATATCGTTCCAGAACCAGATGATTTTGTCATTTCCACCCAAAATGTAGATGCTGAAATTGCAACAATTGCAGGACCGCAACTCGTAGTGCCAGTGATGAATGCAAGATATGCGCTAAACGCTGCAAATGCACGGTGGGGCAGTTTGTATGACGCGCTATACGGCACAGATGTTCTTGCAGAAACAGATGGGCGTGAACGTACCAAAGGCTATAACCCATTGCGTGGTGAGGCGGTAATCGCTGAAGCACGGGCAATGCTTGACCGCTCTGTTCCGTTAAATGGCACGTCTTGGGGCGAAGTAACAGGGTTTGTGATTGCAGAAGACGGGATGGTAGCCCAAACGCCGGCAGCACTGCACACTCTTGTTGAGCCAAGCCAATTTACAGGGTTCTCAGGGGATAAATCAAACCCAACATCGCTTTTGTTTAAGAAAAATAATTTGCATATTGATGTCATTATCAATGCAGAAGGGCGCATTGGCAAAACAGACAAAGCATCAATTGACGATATCGTGCTTGAATCTGCCATTTCGACCATTATGGATTGTGAAGATTCCGTTGCTGCTGTTGATGGTGAAGATAAGGTGCTTGCGTATCAAAACTGGCTTGGCTTAATGCAAGGTGATTTGCAAGAAGAGATGGTAAAGAACGGTCAAGCCTTTACCCGTTCACTTAACCCAGATAGACAATATACCGCTCCAAATGGCACCGCCTTTAGCTTGCATGGCCGCTCTTTAATGTTAGTGCGTAATGTTGGGCATCTTATGACTAACCCAGCTATTCATCTCTCCGATGGTTCTGAAATTCCAGAGGGTATTATGGATGCGTTTATGACCGTGCTCGCAGCGATGCCAGATGCACATCGTAAAGGAAATTCACGCACCGGTTCTGTATATATCGTAAAGCCGAAAATGCATGGTCCTGAAGAAGTTGCATTTGCAACTGAAATATTCTCAGCTGTGGAGAAGCTGTTAGGGCTTGCTGAAAATACCGTTAAAATCGGCATTATGGATGAAGAAAGACGTACAACCGTTAATCTGAAAGCTTGTATCAAGGCAGCTGAATCCCGTGTTGTGTTCATCAATACAGGCTTCTTAGACAGAACAGGCGATGAGATACATACCTCAATGCTTGCAGGGCCAATGATCCGTAAAGCAGATATGAAATCTGCATCTTGGATTAGTGCTTATGAAAATTGGAATGTTGATATTGGTCTGAGGTGCGGCTTCTCAGGGATTGCACAAATCGGTAAAGGCATGTGGGCAATGCCTGATATGATGGCAGATATGATGGAACAAAAAATTGGCCATCCCCAGTCTGGCGCGAATTGCGCATGGGTACCTTCACCCACCGCAGCTACCTTGCATGCGATGCACTATCACACCGTAGATGTTTTCGCACGTCAGGCTGAGCTGACCGGCAATAATAGAGCAAAGCTATCAGATATTTTGACAATACCTGTTGCCTCCCGTCCAAATTGGACAGCACAGGATATTGAAAAAGAACTTGAGAATAATGCACAAGGCATTTTGGGCTATGTTGTGCGTTGGGTTGACCAAGGGGTTGGGTGCTCAAAAGTGCCTGATATTAATGATATCGGGCTGATGGAAGACCGTGCCACCTTGCGTATTTCATCACAACATATGGCAAACTGGCTACATCACGGCATCTGCAGTGAAGCACAAATCATCGCTGTGATGCAGAAAATGGCAGCGATTGTGGATGAGCAAAATAAAAATGATGCGCAATACGAAAAAATGGCAGGCCGGTTTGATGAATCTGTAGCATTTCAAGCTGCATGTGACTTGGTGCTAAAAGGAAAGGTTCAGCCCTCAGGATACACTGAACCTATTTTGCATCAACGCAGGCTGGAGAAAAAGGCACAAAGCTGATAGGCTAGCGTGCAACACCCTTTTTCAAGCTTGAGAATAGCCATGACATTAAACCTTGATAGCCATATTTCAAAAACACCTGGCTTTCCAAAAGAAGGTATCACCTTTTATGATATCAGCCCTGCATTAGAAGATGCTGATGTACTTTCTGCAATGATTGCGGAAATGGTCAAGAAGGTAGAGGTTTTCAAGCCAGATATAATCGCTGGTATTGATGCAAGAGGGTTTTTATTTTCCATGCCTATTGCGCTTGCAACAGGCTGCGGTACGGTAATGATCCGAAAGGCAGGCAAATTACCTGGCAAAGTGTTTGAAGCGAGCTATGCGCTTGAATATGGCGAAGCCCGCTTATCGCTTCAAGCCAGCAGAGCCATTCAAAATAAACGTGTCGTTTTATGTGATGATTTGCTTGCTACAGGCGGTACATTAACAGCAGGTGCACGTCTGGTCGAACAAGCAGGCGGGATATTGGCAGGGGCTATTTGCGTGATCGAGCTTACTGAATTAAAGGGCAGAGAACGGCTTGGATGTGATGTTGTCGCATTACAAGAATATGCATATTAAGATGCCTTACCATCCCAACATCATTTTTGAATACTGGCAACATCAGCTTTCTGCCAGCATCCTATGTTAGGGCTGGATAAAAAACAGCTTAGCTGGATGCTATATGATTGGGCATCATCGCCTGTACCAACCCTGCATGCCACCTTTATTTTTTCAGTTTATTTCACCACCCAAATCATGCCTGAGGACGGCAGTTTTTACTGGTCACAAATGGTGGCAATATCCGCTTTATGCATAGGGGTATCAGCACCTTTTCTAGGGCGATTAGCGGATAGAACAGGCTGGAGTAAACAAGCCTTAATGCTCACCAGTCTTATCGGGGCAATAGCAACAGCATCTTTATGGTTTGCAGCACCTGATTATAAATGGGCTTGGTTTGCGCTGATCTTTTCTGGGGTATCGATTTTCTGTATTGAAATCGCCTTTGTATTTTATAACGCTAAGTTGCCCTCTATTGCATCTAAAGAAAAATTGGGCCGCATATCTGGCTTGGGATGGGGGCTAGGCTATTTTGGCGCTATCTTAGCACTTGGATGTGTACTTATTGGCTTTGTCATGCCAGAAAAACCACTGCTTTTTGCAAGCACCGCACAGCTAGAACATATCCGCTTTACCATGGTTTTCGCCGGCATATGGCTTGTTGTATTTTCAATCCCATTAGTCTTATTTTGCCCAAAGCCTGCTGTCCAGCATCATGGGGCTGACATCACCTATCTGCAAGATACGATAAACACCGTAAAGCGGGCGATGCGTATCCCTGATATGTTTCGGTTTTTGCTTGCCCGTATGGCGTTTAATGATGGGCTTGTGACATTATTTGCATTTGGCGGCATATATGCTGCGAAAATGTTTCAATTCAGCCAAACCGAAATTATTATTTTTGCAATTAGCTTGAATATCACCGCCGGAATTGGCGCGCTTATCGCAGCCCCCCTAAATGACAGGTTTGATAGCCTGTTCATCATCAAATACTGTCTTATTTCTCTTATCGTGCTTGGCAGTATCTGTATTTTAGCCAGAGATGCGACTTTTTTCTGGATAGCTGGGCTAGGTTTAGGCTTCTTTATTGGACCATGCCAGTCTGCGGCGCGTGTATATATTGCACGCCGTGCGCCAGAACAGGATAGGGCAAGCATGTTCGGGCTATTTATGCTATCTGGCAAATTAACAAGCTTTATTGGACCACTTTTATATGGCTGGCTTGTACTTGCATTCAGTTCTGAGCGGGCAGGGATGACGATTGTCATCATCCTGTTAGCTGCTGGGCTGTTATTGCTCCCAAAAAGACATCACAAAACCGGATGAAAGCTTTAAGCGTTTAAGCTTGTCTGACTGCGATATTGTTGACGTAATTCGTCTAGCAACACCATCTTACCTTTGCGCTGGACATACCAAAATTGCCAGCCATTACAAGAAGGTTGGTTTTGCAAGCTTGCCCCAAGACCATGAATAGAACCTGACTGGCTATCATCTGTTACCAAACTTGCATCAGTTCTAATTCTAGCTTTGAAACGCATTTGTGCATCTACTAGCTCATCCCCTACCTGCAAAAGCCCGCCTTCTACTAATGCACCGAAGGGAACGCGTGGTTCTGAACGTTTTTGGCTGGTTTCTAAAACCGATAAATCTGTCACAGGCTTTACCGCTTTGATACGTTTTTTAGCTAAATCCACATAATCAGGGTTTTGCTCAATACCGATATAATTTCGGCCTAATTTCTTGGCCACAGCACCTGTTGTTCCTGTCCCGAAAAATGGGTCTAGGACAACATCTTCACGTTTTGTTGTTGCCAGAATGACACGGGCTAATAAATTTTCAGGCTTTTGCGTAGGATGTGCCTTACTGCCATCCTCCCCTTTTAGCCGTTCAGCACCGGTACAAATTGGCATTAACCAATCTGAGCGCATTTGAACGCCATCATTCAAAGCTTTCATCGCTTCATAATTAAAAGTGTATTTGGAGGTCTCAGACTGTGCAGCCCAGATTAAGGTTTCATGGGCGTTGGTAAAACGCCTGCCTCTGAAATTTGGCATTGGGTTTGATTTCCGCCACACCACATCATTTAGAATCCAATACCCTAAATCTTGGATATGGGCGCCAATTCTAAAAATATTATGATAACTACCAATGACCCAAATCGTGCCATCTTTTTTCAAAATGCGCCGGCATTCTTTCAACCATGCAGCTGAAAATCTGTCATAGGCCGCAAAACTGTCAAACTGATCCCAATCATCATCTACCGCATCCACAACAGAATGATCAGGGCGAGTTAATTGCCCTGCTAATTGCAGGTTATAAGGCGGGTCAGCAAATACCATATCGACACTCGCAGATGGCAGTTTTGCCAACTCCGCTAGGCAATCTCCAGCAATAATTTTACTTAATGCAGCCATATCAAAATACCCATTTTTCGCTTATGCATAAGCAGAATGAATCATAGAATCTAATAAAGTCAACACTTTACTGAAATATTTTAAAGCTATAACTACATATTGTGCTGTGCGGTTAGCTTGTGCGGATATCTGGTAGCGCAAGGAAATTAGCGTCTTTCAGCACCGCTGTTTAAAGTGCTGGTTAAGAATAACTGTTTCGGGTTTTTTAGCTATTTGCCCAAAATGGCTAGTCAGCGTCTTTAAGTAATTTTTTAATAGGCGCAAAAGAGGTACGATGATGAGGGGTAGTGCCATGCTGTATCAAAGCATTTTGATGTGCTTTGGTGCCATAGCCTTTATTATTTTGCCAGTCATACACAGGATAGTCAGAAGCAAGTGAGGTCATCAGCCCATCCCGTGCTGTTTTGGCGATAATAGAGGCTGCGGCAATCGATAGGCTTTTGCTATCCCCTTTGATAATCGCAGATGACGGCCAATGCCAATCAGGCTTAATATTGCCATCAACCAGTATATGGCTAATCTGTATTCCGTGCTTCTCAAGTCTTTCTGCCACAGCCTCAATAGCGGTGCGCATCGCAAGAAAAGTTGCGGGGAGAAGCCCTAATTTATCAATCTCGCTGGCATGAATATGGTGATATGAAAAAATATGCGAAGATGGCGCGGATGCTAATTCTGCTCTGACCGCTTCACGCTGTTTCTCGCTTAATTTTTTAGAATCTGTAAGGGTAGGCGGAAGGTGATTTAAATCTTCAGGATTGATCCAGAATGCGGCTGCGGTAACAGGCCCTGCCCATGGTCCCCTGCCAGCTTCATCCACCCCGATAACAGCGCCCATCTCAGCCCATTCACGCTCAAGCTGATAATCCGGCAGGGTTGACGGTGAAGCGTTCATGATTTTCCTGAAGAACGCCCTGACACACCGCCTTCAAGTAAACGCGGCATTATCTCAACGAAATTACAGGGACGATGGCGATAATCTAGCTGATGGGCAAGTAAATCATCCCAGGCATCTTTGCAGGCTGAAGGAGAGCCAGGAAGCGCAAACATATAAGTGCCTTGTGCAACCCCTGCAACTGCTCTGCTTTGCAAGGTTGAGGTGCCAATTTTCTGGAAGGAGAGATATCTAAACATCTCCCCAAACCCCTCAATTTCTTTTTCAAAAATCCCTCGAAAAGCTTCTGGTGTTACATCCCTTCCCGTCAGGCCAGTCCCGCCGGTTGAGATAATACAATCCACATGCTCATTTGCTAAACAGCGATGGAGACAGGTTTGGATATGTTCAACATCGTCTGTTACAATATGCCGAGAAGCAAGCTTATGGCCTGCTGCTTCTATTCTATTTACAAGCACATCGCCTGATTTATCTTCTGCTAATGTTCTTGTATCTGACACTGTGATTACAGCAATGTTTACAGCGATGAAGGGGCGTGTTTCATCTATTCTGGACATGGTGTTATCTTTCTGTGTTGCTTACTTCTAGCCTGTCAATATCGTCAGATGGGCCTGCATTTACAAGCTGTTCCAATTCAGGTAACGGCTGTTCCATCCGCATCCTATACATATATAAATAGCTGATAACGCCTTTTACATAATTGCGAGTCTCTCTGGCAGGAATAGATTCGAGCAAGGTGAATAAATCATCATCATGGTCGATTTTACGCATCCATTTATTCAAATTACCAGGGCCCCCATTATAGGCTGCTAGCATTTTCACCAAATTGCCATCTACAACCGGCTCCTCTAACAGATGCTGGATATAATCTTGTCCAAGCTTTAGATTAAGTTGCGGATTATGCAGACGATGACGCCAGCTTGAACGGTAGCGCCTTTCTTGTGAGATAAACGCCGCAGTGGCTGGCATTAGTTGCATCAGACCAGCTGCTTTTGCTCTGCTTCTTGCAAGCGGATAAAACCCTGATTCTTTGCGGATAATTGCATGCACTAACGCTTCATCCACATGATAATCAAAAATTGGGTCAAGCACCGGATATAACGCGCCATAATATGCTGTGCCGGTTTCACGTTGATGCAAATCAGCTAGTCGGAAAGCAAGGCTTGGCATATGATTATGTGCTGCGAATGTGATCATGCTTGGGCGAAGATATTCTGGACATTCTTCATGCAAATACCGCAATTCGCGTTCTGCTTCAGTCCAATTACCAATTTCAAGAAGTGCGATTGTCCGTCTGCCGCCGCGCCGATTTGTAAGCCACGGAATGAAATCTGAATTATAGGCTGGCAAGCTGAAATCTAGCTTCTTTGTCTGCCCCATTGCCTGCAAAGCAAGCACCCCATAAAAACTATCATGATGGTGTGCAGCAATCTGTAAATAGCGCATCGCCCGTATGGGGTCGGATTGACGCATTGCTAGACGATATGTCCAAAAAGCTGCGCCTGCTTGAAGCATATCAGGTGCATCTTGTGTGTCGGCGAGGCTATGAAAAAATAAATCAGCTAATTCAAATTGTTTAGAACGCCATGCAGCAAGACCACCTGCCCACATCCCCATCCAAGCAGAATCCCCGCCTTTCGCGATAGCATATCTTGCTTGTCTAATCGCTTTATCATCTACCCCAAAAATGAAATAGGCATGGGCTATCTCCCCTCTTAAATGGCCTTCTTCAAGCTTGGTGAGATAACGCAGGCTACTTTTTTTATTCAAAAATTCAAGCGCCCCTGATGGATGACCACGCCGAATAGAGCGCCTAATTTGTCTTGCAATTTCAGCTGTTCGGCGCGGCGAGGCGCGGCCAGCATAGCTTTGCGGAATATAGGCGCGATAGCTTTGTGGGCGTGATTGACCTACCCCGTTCAAATACCCTTTTTTTGGTGCTTTAGGGTATTTTGCGCCTTTAGGTCTTCTTTTATCCGCTAGCCATTTAATTCTGCTTGCCGCAGGGTGATCATTATAAAGTGCTAGCCAATCTCTTAGTTCAGTGTAGCTAGAACGCCATGCAGTTGGGTGCAAATATTTTTGAGATAGCACATGGCCAATCAGGATTTTATTATCCAGCTTTTGAGCACGTTTAGAGGCTGATTTAATATCGCCCTTTTCTTGCAACAAAAATATCTGCTGATAGAGCTCAATATCTGTTGCAGATAAAATTTCAGGCAAATCACGCGCAATATGCTGTGCGTCATCCCCTGTTATGCTGGTAATCTGATTATCCTGAACAGAGGATGCCTGAACCTCAGCAATGCCCCAAAAGGCGCACAGTAATAAGCCACAAAGATGTGATTTTAAAATGTTAGGCGCCATTTAATTTATCCGAATTTGTGTTTTGAAAACGCCGCCCTAGCAATATGGAAGCGAGGTAACAGTATCATTATGAAACAGAATTGGATAGTTTTTTAAGGTAGAGTAAATCTTGAAATGCCAACCGCTTCATCGCAGGAGCCCGCAACAGATACGCTGGATGAAGCGATGGAAGTACCGGGACGTGTAGCTCAGGTGCAAGCTGCAACACAGCTTCTTTGCCGCGCAATTTCATAATCCCTTGTGTGCTATTCAACAGCAATTTAGCCGAGCTTCCGCCTAAAGCCAGAATAATTTTTGGATGTTTAAGCTTAATATGATGCATTAAAAAAGGGGTTAACATTTCCACCTCTTCAACAGAAGGTGTTCTATTTCCTGGCGGCCGCCAGGGCAGAATATTGGTGATATATACATCTGTTCTGCCAAGCCCAATAGCACGCAACATTTTATCTAGCAATTGCCCTGCAGCCCCAACAAAAGGCAACCCCATTCTATCTTCATCTCGGCCAGGGGCCTCACCAATTATCATGATATCGGCATCTTCATGACCATCAGCAAACACCAAATTGCTTGCTGTTTTCTTCAATGCACACCCCTCAAACTTCTCCAGCGCCACCCGCAATTCAGACAGGCTAGAGATCGCCCCAAAATCAGGGTGAAGCTTGCTTGGTGCAAAGGCAGTAATCGGGCGCGCACTAGCTGCAGATTGAATATCTTCAACGTCTTGCGATACTGGCAGTGCTGGTTTATTCTGTTGGGTTTGAAACTGTGTTTCAGGCGGCGCTTTTTGTGCCTGCAACGCAGCTTGTGAAGGCCAGCGAAAATCAGCAAATTGCCCTGGAATATCTTCGATTGCTAGATTGATGCCAGCATCAAGCTGTTGCCGCAATGCAGAAACAAGCTCAAATGTGGATAAATTGGACGTTGTCATCACATTTTCCGTCTGGCATGTTGAAAAAACTTTTGCTTATAATGTCATATAGTGAAAGCACAAAAGCGGTCAACACTCCGCTATCATGGAAAGCCAATAGCATTGTATGCTACCTGTTTTATGGTCAAATAAGGTAGCTAAGGAAAGATGGGGAAGATTTGATGGAACGTGAATCCATGGAATTTGATGTGGTGATTGTGGGCGGCGGGCCTTCTGGTCTGTCTGCTGCAATTAGACTGAAACAGCTTGCTGCTGAAGAAAACAGAGAAATAGAGGTTTGTCTGATAGAAAAAGGCAGTGAAGTTGGTGCCCATATCCTATCTGGTGCGGTGCTAGAGCCTAGGGCGTTGAATGAGCTTGTGCCAGATTGGAAAGAGAAAAATGCGCCCCTAGATACGCCAGTGGATGCAGATAAATTTATGTTCTTAACAGAAACAGGACAATTTAGACTGCCCACCCCGCCACAAATGAACAATCATGGCAATTATATTATTTCCCTTGGAAATTTTTGCCGTTGGCTAGGCGAACACGCTGAAGCATTAGGTGTTGAAATCTACCCAGGTTTCCCTGCGGCTGAAGTGCTGTTTGATGAGGATGGCCGTGTTAAAGGTGTTGCTACGGGTGATATGGGTATCGGCAAAGATGGCGAGAAAACCGATAGCTATATGCCAGGAATGGATTTGCTGGCGAAGCAGACAATTTTTGCTGAGGGATGCCGCGGCCATCTAACCAAAGGATTATTTGAGAAGTTTGATTTACGGGAAGGCAAAGACCCGCAAACCTATGCGATTGGCATTAAAGAATTATGGGATATTGACCCGGATAAATCAAAGCCAGGAACAGTCTGGCATTCTGTGGGCTGGCCCTTATCAACAGACACTTATGGCGGCTCGTTCCTGTATCATCTAAAGGGCAATCAAGTGGCTGTTGGATATGTTGTTGGTTTAGATTATGCCAACCCGCATTTATCCCCATTTGAAGAATTCCAACGTTTTAAAACCCATCCAGCTGTGCGGGCTGTCTTTGAAGGCGGCAGACGTGTATCTTACGGTGCAAGAGCGCTCAATGAGGGCGGCTTCCAATCTATCCCTAAACTTACCTTTGGGGGCGGGTGTTTGGTAGGCTGTACAGCTGGATTTTTGAATGTTCCTAAAATTAAAGGCACCCATACTGCAATGAAGTCAGGGATGTTAGCTGCTGAGGCTGTGTTTGAACAGCTTGGCACAGACACCCCAACAGATGAGCCCGTCTCATATGCTGAAAAAATGGAAAAATCTTGGCTATGGGCTGAGCTATATAAGGTGCGTAATATCCGCCCTGCCTTTAATCGGGGTATGTGGGCAGGGATGGCTTATGCTGCATTGGATACATATCTGTTACGCGGTAAAGCGCCGTGGACATTCTCGCATCATGCAGATCATACAGCGTTAAAGCCAGCAGATAAAGCACCTAAAATCGACTATCCAAAGCCAGATAATATCGTTAGCTTTGATAGAAACTCTTCCGTATATCTTTCTGGGACTAACCATGAAGAAAATCAGCCCGCTCATCTGCAGCTAAAAGATGCGTCCGTGCCAATAGCGCATAATCTTGCGCTATATGATGCACCTGAACAGCGTTATTGCCCAGCTGGGGTGTATGAAATTGTCAGAGATGAGAATGGGGAGAACCCAGCACTACAAATTAATGCGCAGAATTGTGTTCACTGTAAGACCTGTGATATCAAAGACCCAACTCAAAACATCAGATGGGTTACCCCAGAAGGTGGCGGCGGACCAAATTATCCGAATATGTAGCCCTGCCCTTTCTGTCATCTACCGTTCATACAGCATGCTGGCAGGGATAAACATGGTAGGACAAACATCACGATTAGGGCGATTTGCGGCAAGCTTTCCAGCTTATCGCAGCCCCATAGTATGGTGTTCTATGCTGATATGCGGGGTTTTATCTTCGTGTGCGCCGCAAGAAACTTTGCCTCAAACATCCACAGCAGAGCAATCGGAAAACCAGATAATTTTGCAAGAAAACCTGCAAGAAGCACCGCAAAAATCACTCTTTAATACAGGTGCAACAGGCGCATTCTTAGCAGCGCGGCAAGCGTTATATGAAAATGATATTGGTTCCGCCAGCCAGTTTTTTTCGATATCAACCCAGCAAGATAAAAATTCAGCAGATTTGCTACAGCGCAGTTTTACCACCCATTATCAAAATGGTGATTTAGAAAAAGCCTCTCATGTCGCGCGGCTAATGGAACGCCAAAATATCTTTCTGCCGCTGGCTGCTGAACCTGCAATAGCGGATGCGATTACGTCTGAAGATTGGCAGGCTGTGATTGTGTTGAGCGATAAAATTGCTATACATCAGGCCAATATCGCACTTTCTAACATATTGAAGGCATATGCTTATTTCGGCCAAGGCTCGCTTGAACAAATGTATCAAGCCTTACATGAATTTGACCTGATTACGGGTGAGTTAGGCAGCCAAGATGATGCTGCCATTCAACTTCAATTTGCGTATTTTGACCGGCTTTCTGAACAAGACGAAAAAGCATTTTCTATCTATCAAGAGCTTGCTGAAAACCCGCCGCAAAATAGCTATTTGACGATTAAAATTGCCGAGGGGCTGTGGCATTATGGCGAAATTGAAAAAGCAAAGCAGTTTTTAGATGTCCGGCTTCCTGCTAGTTTTGATAGCCAAAAAATACTTCAGACATGGTCTGAAACACAGCCGCAAACACCTACTCTGCAAGAATTTATTGCTTCAAGTTTGCTTGAATTAAGCTGGTTTTCAAAAGAAACATTATCTGCTGGCTTCTTGCTTCCCCGCACCCAATTAGCCTTGTCTTTATACCCGGATTTTGATGCTGCACATTATGTTACAGCGATGAGCTTTCATGCGTTAAACCAAAAAAGCAGGGCAGAAAAGCACCTTGAAAATATCCAAGAAGAAAGCATCTGGTATCAGCAACGTATTCTTCTTGAACTGGATATGTTGCAAGATAGTGATGCGTTCAAGGAGGCTATTCACCATATCAAGCAATATCAAATGAGACGCGATAAAACGGTGAAATGGGGTGAGCAGAGGGTATCTGAGAGAGCGCTTTTTGCTAAATTAATGGGAAATTTTTTGCGCTATCAGGATAAATGTGAAGAAGCTGTTATCTCCTATAATAATGCTCTATCCCTGCAAGCAGAGGATGCGATCACATGGCGAAGCTTAGCCATCTGTTATGAGCAAACTGGCCAAATAGAACCAGCTGAAGAGGCATTTGAACGTGCATTAGAGCTTAACCCAAATGATGCGGTGGCGCTGAATTATTTGGGCTATTGGTGGGCAGATGAAGGGCGCAATTTAGACCAAGCCATCACGCATATTCAAAAAGCTGTATCTCTTCGGCCAGGTTCTGGCTATTTCGCAGATTCGCTAGGGTGGGTGTATTACAAGCTAGGTCAATATGATAAAGCTGTAATCTGGCTTGAAAAAGCCATTCAGCTTGCGCCAACGGACGGCATCATTGCAGATCATTTAGGGGATGCGTATTGGCAAGTCGGCAGAAGCAACGAAGCTAAATTCAAATGGCAACATGCATTAGAACTTGGTCTTACGGATGATGAGCAAAACCGCACCATCCAGAAAATAAAAACTGGGTTGCCAGAATGAAGCAAAAACTAGCAGTTACGCAAACATGCCCTGCAAAAATTAATATTTTTCTGCATGTGCTTGGAAAACGAGATGATGGCTATCATGAGATTCTTTCTCTTGCAGCATTCACCTCATTTGCCGACAGGCTTTCCCTATCCATAGCAGATAAATCAGAGCTTTTATTGTCTGGGCCTTATGCAACAGCGTTAGAACAGGCTGGCGGGGATAGCATTATCAGCCGCTTGAAATCTAAATTAGAAAATTCAGGCACATCATTACCACATCTTACGATTCAGATCGAAAAAAACATCCCGCTTGGTGGTGGGCTTGGCGGGGGTTCAGCCAATGGCGCGGCTTTTCTCAAAGCTTTAATGCAGGCTGAATTAATATCCCTTGACCCTGCACAGCTAAATATCCTTGCGCGCGAGGTTGGCGCCGATATTCCAGTATGCTTGAGAAGTGGTTTGCAGGTGATGGAAGGGGTGGGGGAGGCGCTTACCAGTCTTAGACTGCCAAAAAATCTGCCCTATTGTGTGCTAGCAAACCCAAATCAGCATGTCTCAACTTGGCGTGTATTTTCATCGCTAAAAATTAAGATGGGGACAGCTTCCCCCTCGTTGGATGAAATCCAGCACATGGTAGATTGCCAAGAGTGGCGGCAGCTTATATCAAGTGGAAACCATCTTCAGGAACCAGCCCTTGAATGTGCCCCACAAATTGGAATTTTGCTAGCTGAGATGGAACTGCTTGGGCATAAGCGTGCAGCAGGTGAATTTTTTGGCGCTGCAATGAGCGGTTCAGGGGCAAGTTGTTTTGCGTTTTTTGAGGCTGAGGAAGACGCAGATAGGCTTTCACTGGCCTTAAAAGATAAAGGATATTGGGCAGTTAGCACTCGAGTTACGCCAGATTAATTTTTTCGTTGATCACTGGAAACAAGCTAGCTATATTCGGCGCACCAATGGGGCGTGGCCAAGTGGTAAGGCATCGGTTTTTGGTATCGTGTATCGTAGGTTCGAATCCTACCGCCCCAGCCATCTTCTTATAAAATACATAACTCCGGTGCCTCAATTGGCGTTTTTTGTTTTTTTAAATTTTTCTCTCCTCTGTCTACGCTATAGGAAGTTTATACCGTTAAGCTGTGCCAGGTAGCCGATAGCCATCGCCTGTGGTTTCAATGATATGGTCTGCATCCAGTCTGCGTAATTTTTGCCGGAGCCGGTAGATATGGGTTTCTATCGTGTGGGTGGTCATACCCTCGCCATATCCCCAAATCTCAGATAGTAATGTGTCTTTGGACACTGTTTCAGGGGAAGTCCTGAATAATTTCTTTAAAATAAGTGTTTCTTTTTCAGTAAGGCTAATCACCCGCCCCTCTTTATTCGACACTGTTTTATGCGCAGGGATAAAATCAAGCCCGCCAATTGAAAAGCGTGCATCATCAGACGCTTTAAACTGGCGAAGTTGGGCGTTTATACGGGCAATGAGCTCACCAATACGCATCGGTTTTGCAACATAATCATTTGCCCCACCATCTAACCCTGTAACAATATCTGTCTCACTATCCTGACCAGTAAGCATGATAATCGGCTTCTCAAATCCAGATTTCCGAAGCTCATTACAAAATTCAAAACCATTCCCATCTGGAAGCTGGACATCCAAAATCAATATATCAGGTGTTGTTTCTGCCAATATCTGACGCGCTTCTGATAATGTACCTGCCTCATCCAATTGCATTGGGTTATGGCTTGTAAATTGTTCACGTAAGACTTGGCGCAATAAATGGTCATCATCTATCACCATTATCTTGCTTGTTTGAAGGTAATTTTCTGACATATCTCCTGCCTGATATATCTCATTTTCAACGGGGCATTATATCAGATTAGCATAAACCAATTAGATGGAATGCAAAACCGTTTGTATGATAATAAGACAATTCCTATATATATACACATGGATTAAATTCCATATTTCGAAAATTGGGCATGTGCAAAAGGCAGTGTGATGAGCCAAAAAGTCAAAACAGATCATTTGACACCATATATTCGCCAGAAAAGAGAGCGGGTATTTTCTGAATTGCGTCAAGGGCACCAAATTATCATCAAAGATCAAAAAGGCAGAGCAGCACTTCTACGGGCTGCTGAATTTGCTGATTTTCCAGCACATGTCCCAAATGATACAGGCTATAGCGCAGAAAGCCTATGTCTTACCCCGCAACATATTCGTTCACTCGGCAGGGAAGTGGCAGAAGACACAGCCTGTTTCTCGCTTCCAGCAAGTATTTTATCAGCACCTGAAATCCTTGCGCTCAGTATCGGCGAGAATTTAAACACCCCTTCGATTGAGCATATCTTAGCTGAAAAACAAAATAGTCTGCCAGATATGGCGTGCCGATTATTGCGTGCAGCAAAGCTTGTTCCCTCTGCTCTTATTGCGCGCTTAATAGATTCAAGCCCTGCTACCTTGTCACGATTGGCACAAAATTATCAGCTTGTCATCGTGGATACTTTTGAAGTGGCTGAAATTACCCGCCCAAGAGAACCACAACTCATTATTTCCAGCAGAGCTAAGTTACCGCTTGCAGCGGCAGAGGATGCTGAAATTGTGATGTTCCGAGAAGAAGGCGGTGTTGAAGAACATTTTGCAATTATTGTTGGGGCGCCAGATAAACAAAAACAGCAAAAACCGCCCCTTGTTAGGCTGCATTCGCAATGCGTTACAGGGGATGTGTTAGGGTCTTTGAAATGTGATTGTGGCCAGCAATTACAGCAGGCCTTGATGATGATGCATGAAGCAGGGTACGGCATTTTAATTTATCTTGAACAAGAAGGGCGCGATATTGGCTTGCTGAATAAGATCAGAGCCTATGCACTGCAAGATAAAGGGCTAGATACGGTTGATGCTAATCACCGGCTAGGGTTTGACACAGATGAGCGTGTTTTTACCCCAGCAGCAGCTATTCTTAAAGCGTTGAATATCCCCTCTATTCAGCTTTTAACCAATAATCCAGATAAGGTGAAGCAGCTTGCTAGCTTTGGCATTGCGGTGAATGAGCGTATCGGCTTGGTGCTTGCGCCGACAGCCTTTAATAAAGACTATCTAGACACCAAAAGAAAACGCACTGGCCATTTTATCCCGCATTAAAGGTGGTCACGCGCGCGCCCCGAAAATTGCGGAACCAACCCGTATATGGGTCGCACCAAACTGAATAGCGGTTTCGAAATCTGCACTCATTCCCATGGAAAGCCCAGGAAGTGAGGCTAGTTTTGCTAGATGTTTTAAGAAACCAAAATGCACAGCTGGATTTTCGAGTGCTGGCGGAATACACATCAACCCATTTATCTGTAATTTAAGGTCTTGCTGGCAATAGCGGATAAATGCTGGTGCATCTTCTGGCATAATTCCTGATTTTTGCGGCTCTTCACCGGTATTTACTTGAATAAAACAGGGAAGATGGCGATTCTGCTTTGCCATCTCTTTCGCCAATGTCCGGGCAATTTTCTCGCGATCTACTGAATGGATGACATCGAACAAACTTACCGCATCCCCAGCTTTGTTTGATTGCAATGGGCCGATAAGATGAAGTTCAAGATCATGATATTTTTTGCGCCGCTCAGCCCATCTGCTTTGCGCTTCCTGAACCCGATTTTCACCAAAGATACGAAACCCTTGGGCTAATGCCTGCTCAATCCTATCCTCTGGCTGCTGTTTGGAGACAGCGATTAGCGTGATATCCTGCCCATCTTTATCCACAGCTTCTGCTGCTTTTTTTATTTTAGCTAAAATTTCATCTGACATTGAAAATCCTAAAAATAGCAAAGAGCGCCTTGTCCAATTCCCCATCAAACTAAGGCAAAATCG
>CBFHYP010000014.1:0-62160 GCA_965660095.1 Puniceispirillaceae bacterium (SeqCode) | reverse complement strand
TGAGACAGGGCGGGATAAATGACAACCAGACAAATCAGCAATCATCTGAAGCCAGGCTTGGCTATGTGCGCCTCCGCCCGTAACCAAAAAGTGATGCCCCTTCGCTAGCCCCAAAACCTGAATACTATCATACAAGGCAAATCCAACCCCTTGCAGAATGCCAGCCAGCATATCTTGCTGTGAATGCCCGCGCCTTAGCCCAAAAAACCCTGCTGATGCATGCGCATTATTATGCGGTGTGCGCTCACCACTCAAATAGGGATGGAACAGCACTTCAGATGCAGTAATGTGGCTGTTTTCTACCTGCTGCATCATCTCCTGAACGGGGGTGTTGGTAATCTCAGAAAACCAATTCAAACAATCTGTTGCCGCCAATATAACGCCCATCTGATGCCAGCGTTCAGGCAAAGCATGGCAAAATGTATGCACCGCCTTACCTGGGTTGGGGGAGGGGGCATTCGTGGCTGTAAACACTACACCTGACGTGCCAAGCGAGATAAAACTATCTTGATTATTGGTGATGCCTAGCCCGCATGCCGCCGCCGCATTATCACCTGCACCGGCGATAACAGGCTGGCCGTCAATCCCCCAGCTATCGGCAATATCACGGCGCAGGAAGGTGCTGCCCTGCCAGCTTTCTTCTAAGCGCGGCATCTGCGCGATACTTAGCCCGCAAGCCCCTAGCAATGTATCCGACCAGTTGCGTTTCACAATATCTACCCACAAGGTACCAGATGCGTCTGATAAATCACTTACCGCCTCGCCACTCATCCGCAATCTGATATAATCTTTTGGCAGTAGGATAAGCGCGGTTTTTGCGGCATTTTCAGGCTCATTTTCCGCCATCCACACAAATTTAGGCGCAGTAAATCCAGGCATAACAATATTGCCGCCCTCCGCCCTGAAAGCAGGCGTATTCTTATCAAGCTTGGCGGCTTGGCGATGGCTTCTTGTATCATTCCATAATATCGCCGGCCTTATCACCTGATGGGCTTTATCCAATGCAACCAGACCATGCATCTGACCAGATAGACCAATAGATTTAACCTGTGAAAGGGCAGTGCTAGCCTGTTGTTTGATGGCGCGTATCGTTGTTTCAACCCCGTGCCACCACTGTTCAGGGTTCTGTTCAGAATATCTAGGTTCCGGACGCTGAACGTCAAGCGCGAAACTGTGACTTGCAACTACCTCACCCTGTGCATTGCCCAAAATGCTTTTTATCGATGAGGTGCCAATATCTATCCCTAAATGCATTTTCGCCTCGGTCGATACTTCAGCTTAGGGCGTTAGCGGTTTGCAAAAGCCTGTGAAAGAACGCAAATCACCAGAATAAACCACCCGATATTTAAAAGCACTCCAATCCGCTTCAATTGCATCAATAAGGTAGGTAGTGCCTTTGGATTGATAAATTAGCGTGCCACCCTCTTTTGGAGGAAATAGCTCAAAAATGATGTCGGTGGAGAGCACTGCTGCTACCCCAAAGGATGTGCCTGTCTCATTAAATTGGAATATTTGGGATTGCGTGCATTGATAATCGCCTGTGGGCTGCGCAATCGCGCTAGTGCTGAATAGGATTGAGAATAGGGAAATAAGTACGAGATGGCGCATCTGCCGCATCCTTCTAATCTAAGAGGTGAGTAATCCATAAACCATATCTGAAATGCGTTAACCGTAAAACTGAAAATAGCATTGGGATGTGAAATGCCTTAGAACAGCCACCATCCGATGATGACACCAATAATCAGACCTTCAATGAAGGCAAGCCACAATATCTGATACTGTGACAGCCCTGTCATTTCTTGCAGTTTTTCGAGCTTTTTGATGTGCCAGCGTTTAAGCATTTTTGCGCTCTGATAGGGTGATTGATTTTCTATTCATCTTTCTTTGAACGTTTTTTCAAGGCTCTAATGCCGATATACGCGCCTAACGCCACTGCCGCCAGAATAAATGTGTCCGTATGTGACACCCGCTCACCACTAAAAAGTGCTGTAATTGTTCCAATAATATCCATTCTTTTTGTCCCTTATTACCCGTAATACAATGTTGAATTTGTATTTTAGCCGAATTAAAAAATGATTCTTGATTACACATAATCAATTGACCCTATCGCATCATGTGCGCCCTGTATAGTCAAGTCACCAGCACCAGATAGTTCAAGCCTGAGAGGGCGTTGAGATGAATAAGTGAACATCATTTCATAAAATTATATGACAAAACTTGTCGTAAACAGGCCATCAGTGTATTGAAAGGTATCTAACACTCTAATCGTTATTCAGATTATTTTTTGGGGGGATTTATGACTCACCTGCGTTTTGGTTCAGTTTCTTCAGTGGCAGTTGCGCTTGCAACACTGCCACAAATCGCATTAGCGCACCATCCATTGGACGGTATGACCCCGCAAACAGCTTGGCATGGCTTTTTGTCTGGTATTGGCCATCCAGTAATCGGTTTTGATCATCTTGCTTTTGTGATTGCACTTGGTCTTGTTGCTGCGTTTCATGCAAATCGTCTATTAGTGCCAGCAGGCTTTGTGCTTGCTACCATCTTCGGCACATTGCTAACCGTATCTGCTGTCGCATTGCCAATGGCTGAAATCGTGATTGCCTTGTCTGTGATGGGTGCAGGTATTGCTGTAATGCGCGGAAAATTGACAGCCATGTTGCCAGCGATGTGCGCTGGTTCTGCTGCTGGTTTGTTCCATGGCTATGCATATGGCGAGGCTGTAATTGGGGCTGAGGCAACACCGCTAATG
The DNA here is from genome assembly GCA_965660095.1 of Puniceispirillaceae bacterium (SeqCode). Classification (GTDB taxonomy): domain Bacteria; phylum Pseudomonadota; class Alphaproteobacteria; order Puniceispirillales; family Puniceispirillaceae; genus WTJO01. Next base: position 59,408 of record CBFHYP010000014.1, on the reverse strand, counting down.
GCATATCTCATCGGTTTTGGGTTTATCCAATTCGCGATTGCACTAGGCACAGGATGGGCAGCACGCACCCTGTTAAATGCGCATCAGCCACAGGCAGTGTCTGCACGCTTAACAGGCGCGATGATCGCAGGTATTGGCTTATTCATCGTAGCTGAGCATGTTGAAGGATTGGTTTTTTCTGCGCTTTAAACAGATTTTGCAACGGGATACTAATGCGTAATTTCACACAAGCTTTTCAACAGGCAAGAATAGGTTTCCTTGCCTGTTTTTTTACCCTTATTTCAGCTTTTGCTGTAGCTGCAGAAACCCTCCATATCGAAGGTGGCTGGATTAGGCAAACGCCGCCTAATGCAAATGTTTCAGCAGGCTATATGATTATTCAAAATAAATCTGGGCAGGCTGATAGGCTTATTTCTGTGCAGGCTGATTTCGCAAAAAAGAGCGAAATACATGATATGGTTATGGATGGCGGGGTAATGAAAATGCGGCCATTTGAAAACGGCCTTGAGGTAAGGGCAAACAGCACTGCAGTGTTAAAGCCAAAATCAGCACATCTGATGTTTATGGGGCTTAAACAGCCGATGAAAAAAGGCGATAGCCATCTTATTACCTTGCAGTTTGAAAAGGCTGGAACGATTAAGATTGAACTGCCTGTTCTTGGGCAAATGCCAGAGGTGAAAGCGCATTCCCACAATCATTAAGTACATCCACACAGTTTTTAATATGGTCAGATATCCTTATCCATTCTATCTTTGGATAAGGATATTTTTTTAACAAAGGCTTGATATGACCCCATGTATAATTTGTGTTGCGATAACAGGCTCGCTTCCCACCAAAGCGAATAACTCTGCTGTACCCACCACTATCACAGAACAAATTGATAGTGCGTGTGCTGCCTTTGAGGCAGGGGCAAGTATTGTTCATGTGCATGTGCGCAACGATGATGAAACCCCGAGCAGTGATCCTGAAAAATTCAGACAGTTTCAAGAAGGGATGTCAAAAGCCTGTCCTGAAATGATTATTCAATTTTCAACAGGGGGGCGTTCAGGTGCAGGAAAGCAACGTGGGGGGATGCTCCCCTTATGTCCCGATATGGCTTCATTAACGGTTGGCTCAAATAATTTTCCAAACCGTGTTTATGATAACGACCCAGCGCTAATCTCGTGGCTAGCTGAGGAGATGAGGCGATATAATATCAAGCCAGAGTTAGAGGTTTTTGATTTATCTCATCTGTTTAAAGCAGCTGAAATGCTGCAGTCGGGCGAGATTTTGGGCAAACCCTATATGCAATTTGTGATGGGCGTTAAGAACGCTATGCCTGCGGATAGGGCGGTATTTGATTTTTATATCAAGACAGCCAAACGTCTGTTTGGTGAGGATGTGATGTGGTGTGCCGCAGGGATTGGGGCACAACAAATCATCATTAATGAATGGTGCATCAGCGCGGGCGGGCATGCAAGAACAGGGCTTGAAGATAATATTCGGCTAGATAAGCACCGTCTCGCACCATCAAATGCGGCATTGGTTAAACGTGTAACCGATTTATGTGCGCGTTATGAACGCCCTGTTGCAAATGCATCTCAGGCGCGGCAGATGCTCGGCTTATCTCGGTAGGGGGGATGGGATTTAGCGTTCCCAGAACTCGCATGTTCCGCGTTCTAATCCATTGGGCTGCGAGTCGGCATAAGATTGGCCAGGCTTGGCATAGCGGTAGCGCATTTTCCAGCTTGGCTCAACGAAATTAACAACCGTATCACCCCAGATCAGCATGTTACGATGTTTGAAACGCGCCACCTGGCAAAAGGCTTCTTTTTTACCCATTTTAAAGGTTTGCTCATCATTGGTAGGGCACCATTCTGCCCAGCCTTTATTGTTTTTGCGTACATAGACTTTTTGGATAAAAAAGCCTTCTAGCTTGAAATTACGAACGCCGACACCTTTAATTTTACATTTAATCTCGGTAGCTATAGCCGCAGAAGAAAAAGCAAAAAAACCTACACAGATAGTCATAAGTGCTGTTTTAAAAATTGAGCTAAACATAATACGCCCCGCTGCTGAAACCATAACGCCACCCTCAATAGCAAAAGGGGGGCATTATCACAAGCCTATTCGCTTCATCACCCCAACAAGCGTAGTGAAAAGGAAAAATGGAGTTTTAATCTAGCAAGGCAACGGTTTCTGCACGCAATGTAAATGCTAGCGCAGACTGGTCCAAATCCACATCTTCCACTCTAAGGATATGGTCAAGACCAACATCCCGCTTTAGCTTCGTACCTTTGCACAAACCAAGCGGAAGATAGCCAGCGTCAACCGACGCTTTCGCAGGCCGAAGCCCGCCATATACCGTGGCACCGCCTTCACCATCCAAGATAGTGCCTGCACTCAAATTACCTTTTGCGGTTGCACATACATCCGCAATGAAATGATGCGGTGTTCCAGTGGTCTCTCGGCGGGCTGCGATAGATGCGACTGACATGCCTAATTCAAGGCCAATAAGGTGCCATCTTTTATATAGTGCACAATATCTACCTGTATCATCAGTTACGACCTTATATTCTTCAAAACAATGTTTGATATAATCTGTATCTGCTTCAACACACACCCATACACCTTTTCGGATATCATATCCAACATGGCTTCCATCCTCGCGCAAGGATGAGATAACTTCAACACAGCCTGGCGTATCGAGCACACCGCCCTGTGATTTAGGCCGCATGAGTTGCGGGATTTCATCTACATCGCCAGCAGGATATTGTAGCCCCTGTTCTGGCACCTGCAATTGACACGCATTAGCAATAGCCGCTGATTCAATCGCAGGTTTTGAGCCATCTAGAAAGGAATTAAACATTTTAGGGTTCAGCCTTCCACGTTCAGCCTGTTCCCTGCTTAACCCCCAATAATCCCAGACAGTTTCAGGTGTGGATAATCTGAAGTGCGGTTGCCAGATATGGCCTCTGCCTGCTGCCATCACGTTAAATCCGCAGCATCGCGCCCAATCTACAAGTTCAGCGGTGAGGGCAGGCTGATCCCCATAGGCAAGCGAATACAGACACCCCTGCCTCTCCGCACGTCTGGCAAGACCAGCCCCGCAATAGGCATCTGCCTCAACCGTCACATTAATCACATCTTTTTTATACCCAAAGGCTGCAACAATATGATCAACCGCCGCAACAGGATCGCCGGTCGCTTCAATAATGATATCAATAAAAGGGCAAGCAACAAGCTGTTCATAATCCTCTGTGATAAAGACACGGTTGGTGTTTTTTGCATCTTCTAGTGAGCTTGCCTGTAACCTCTCATCTGTCCAGCCCACATGGGTCAGATGAGAACGGGCTGTTTGCGGTGATAAATCCGCAATCCCAACAATTTGAATAGCTTTAAGTTTTAATGCTTGCGCAAGGAACATCGAGCCAAATTTACCAGCCCCGATCATGCCTAGCCTGACAGGGTTGCCAGCCTCATATCTGCGTTGCAATGCATTGAATAAAGACATCTTGAAAACCCACCCAAAAAAGCTGTAGACCTAGTCAGTCTAGCAGGGCGGGTGAGATTTTTTCAATCTTCAAAATAAGGTATTTACTGCGATGATAATTGTATCGAACTGCGCACAACATCACAGCTAAATTGGAAGCTATGTGCAGGCATGACGCCGAAAAGCTGCAAATTGCTATAGACTAAATTCATGCGTGATATTTCTTCATCACACGATTCAGCATTAACAAAACTTAGCCCTGTTGAAAAACGCTCATGGATACCTGTAATGCGTTCGATTTCAGCAACAAGCTCATAATGTGTGGCAGATGCTTTAACAGGGTGGCTCAATCCTATGCTGGCGAGCATAAGTATGACCAAAGATGTGATGTTAAACTGAAGTCTTCGATTTAATGTAAACAACACGCCACCTTCCTATATGTAAAATCATACTCATAGAAAAGTGCATTCTGCAAGGGACTAATAAAGTTCTACCTTAATATTCACAAATTTAAGCACTGTGATGGATTTTGCGAGGTACGTTGCGGCAAAAAAAACCCATCCAGTTTGAAACGCTGCCATCTAGCCCAGTGCCGGTGCCAAATCTCACCTGATATGGGATGAGGGCTGCATCCTGCAATAGTCTGGTGCATTCTTCTTGGCTGTAATAGGCATATCGTCTGCCAATTTTATCCCTTGCTTCTCCCTCGCCCATTTTTAGTGCGATAAAGAACAACCCTTGCGGTTTCAGTGCTTTTGCAATGGCGGTAAGGATATGCGGCATTTCCAATTTTTGGGCGTGAAGTAAGCTAAAATTAGCCCAGATCGCATCGTAATAGTCATCTGCATCTAATTCCAAAAATTCCATTTTCAGCAGGTTTAAACCATCATGTTCTGCGGCTAAAGCAAGCATCCCCTCAGAGGCATCGGCGGCATCTACATCTAACCCTGCTGCATGCATTATCGCTGCTGCATCCCCGACACCGCATCCGAAATCTAGAATTTTGGCGCCAGAATTTACTGAAGAGATGAAAAGTTGAAGATTTTCATCCTTAGTAGCGCTTACAATCTTGCGATAGCGCTTTGCTTGGCTGTTATAGACGTCTAGGGTTTTCTTATCTGCGGATGATCGTTCTGTCATATAACCTCAATAGCGAGGATGTACGTTTAAGGCGCCTATTCGGTGGCGCGGATATCGTTACACCCCTGCAATAATTCTGATATCGCGTTTTACGCCATCGCCTAGTGCATCAAGAGCTTGCTTGTACGCATCGCTATTATAGGCAGCTTCGGCAATCTCAACAGAATCAAATTCCAAAATAACAGTGCGCATTTTTTTGCCATGTTCTTTGGCGATGTCTGCAATGCCGCGTGCAAGGATACGCCCGCCTTGCGAGGTGAGGGCAGGGCCTGCAAGTGCAGCATAAGCAGCAAGTTTATCCTCGTCATAAATTTCATGATAAGTAGACACAAAATAGGCTTTGGCCATAAGACGCTCCTGATAAAAATAAAATTTGTTCTGCGTTGAGTTAAGCACAGATCATAAAAGCAGAAAAGGCCTGTGTAACACACACAGGCCTTTTCAAGATGAGGGTAAGCATTGTCAATCAGCTTAGAACTGAAGCGAGATATCCTTATGCTTGGAACGACAGCCAGAAATGCGAGGCACAAGGAAAGCTGGAATTCTGTCCTGCCCTCTCAGCCCAATCGTATTCGCTGTTTGGTTCTGATAGGTTTCAAGCACAGGAAGAATCGTTGGAATAGCTTGTGTACGCCATGCAATTTCAGCATCCATTTGTGCTAGTGCATCAGCAATTAAGCCGTCTGCTTTCGCATTATCATCCTTCTTATATGCACGACGCGCTTTAGAAAGAAGTGACTTCACAGGTGCACTGCCAGTGATTGCCCCGATTTCCTTTTCGGTTGCTTTCAGCACATCTTGCTTTTCTGCGTTGCTTAGATTTGCTAGCCCAGCAATTATCTCATTTAGCTTAGGCTGATATGCCTGCAAATCACCCTGCGCATTGATTAAGGTGATTGTCTCATCAATTTTAGAGAACCCATCATCCATAGCACGGCGATATTTGCGGTTGGCTGTATTCAGGTCTTTTTGCTTGGCCTGATACTCTTTCAAAGTTGGCTCCCATTCCGCAGGGATAGTAGCCGCATATGCATCTTTGCGAGCTAATGCTTCTTCTATCTCGTCTGCGATATGCTGCTTTTCTTCTGCTGCGTCAACCACAAGCTGTTCACGTTTCAGACGTTTGACCAATGTATCAATCTTGCGCATTTCACGCTGGGTTGAGCGGACTTCCGCATGGAAGGCAGCATAGGATATTTTTGCATCAGCAAGCACAGCCTGTGCTTCTTGAACCGTCTCTAAGTGCCCGAATACAGAGCCTGCAGCCTTTTCAGCATCCTCTAACTCACCAGCAATTTTCTTTGGAAGCATGGTTTTGTCCAAAGAAGAGAGCAAGGTAAGAGATTGCGCGATTTCAGCCTTATTATCTGTAATAGCTTCAGCAAGATATTGTTCAACACATTCCTGCAGCCTTGGGTTTTGCGGCGGTGGTGCGTTGAATGAAGAGAGATAGAAGCGGTTTGGCAGATAATTCACCAACGGAGGCACTGCCCCAACAATCGCCAGGGCGATAAGCTGAAGGATAATGAACGGAATAACACCGCGGTAAATCGCAACAGTAGATATCGCTTTTGATGCAACGCCTCTTAAATAGAAAAGTGCAAATCCGAATGGCGGGGTTAAGAAGCTTGTCTGAATATTTACCCCGATCATCACACCAAGCCATACGGCTGTAATGTTTGCGCTTGGGTCAGCAAGCAGAATAGGTGCTACAATTGGTACCACCACCACCGCAATTTCGATGAAGTCTAAGAAGAATCCAAGAACGAAAATAACCGCCATCACCACAATAAATTGTGACCAGAAGCCGCCAGGCAAACCTTGCAGAAACTCTCTTACATATTCCTCGCCACCAAAGCCTCTGAACGCGGCGGTAAGCATTGCGGCACCTAGTAAGATGATAAACACCATTGAGGTTGTTTTGGCCGTTTCAATCATCACCTCATTTAAGGTGTTTTCAAGCTTGAAGGTACGCCATGTCGACCACGCAATGCCAGCAATTAAGGTGATAGAAGCAATTACGGCAAAGAAAATAGGCACATGCGCTTGTGTAATCGCCACATTCTTCACATTCAAATCATATAAGGACAGCAAGGTGAAAATGGCGAGCACAGATATGATTGCGATGGCGGCAGGGTAAATTGCGCCCTTCTGGCCTTCTTTAAGCTTATAGCCAGCCATAATCGTAGCACCCACCGCGCCAATCGCGCCAGCCTGATTAACCGTGGCAATACCCATAATGATAGAACCAAGCACCAAGAAGATAAGCACAAGTGGCGGCACAAGCGAGAACATCACCCGTGCAAGAAATGCGCGCGTAAATCCATCAGGATTTGGAACGGCAGGCGCAGATTTAGGGCGTAGTAAAGCGGTGATTAAAATATACGCAAAATATACCCCAACGAGCACCATACCAGGCAAGAATGCTCCTAAGAACATATCACCTGCTGAGGTTGAGGTTACATCCAGTGAAGATGGCATAGAAAACTCACCAGTTGCTTCACGGTATAATGTTTGACGCATCGCAGAAGCTTGGTCAGAAGCTGAGCCTAGCTGATCTGCTAGAATAATCAAAACAATAGATGGCGGGATAATCTGCCCCAATGTTCCAGACGCACAGATGGTGCCTGAAGCTAATGAAGGCGAGTAATTGTTACGCATCATGGAGGGCAGGGAGATAAGCCCCATCGCGACCACTGTTGCGCCAACAATGCCTGTGGTGGCGGCAAGCAATGCCCCCACAAACACTACCGAAATGCCTAAACCACCTGGTACAGGACCAAACAAGCCAGCCATGGTCAGAAGCAAATCTTCGGCAATGCGTGAACGCTGAAGCATAATGCCCATAAAAATAAATAGCGGAATTGCTATCAGCGTATCTCGTTCGAAATCATAATATATAGCTCGAAAATTCATCACACCCGCAGATAGCCATTCCATCGGACCATCTTGGGCAAAGAAAATTCTCACATCACCAAAAAATGCCCAGCCAGCAAGAGCAGCAAGACCAATTGTAAGAATGGCAGACCCTGGAAGGGCAAACGCAACTGGGAAACCAAGCCCCAAAGCTGCCATCATCACAACGAAAAGAAGCAGAAGAAAATAAAGTTCCATACCTATCTAAACCTTTTGATATTCTATGCCACGTGCTTAGGCGGTTGTTTCTTCATCAAGCTTTTTCATTTCAGATAGAATGAAGCTTGAGAATTGAAAAATCATCGATAATGCAAACACAACAAGAAAGCCTGACATCAGGTATTTCACATACATACCAAAGCCTTGCTGAGTTACCTCAAAATTAAGAAGCGCGAGATTAAAGGGTGAGTTTTCGCTCCATAGCCCTCTGAAAAGTACAATCCAACATAAAGGAACGCCAAGAATCAGAGACCCATACATATTTGTGAAAATTTTCATTTTTGAGGAGAAACTTGCATATAAAACATCAACCCGCACATGCCCGTCATTAACAAGCGTGTAAGCAGATGCGAATAAGAACAAGGCAGCATACCAAAAACGCACTAAATCGCCCATAAAGGCCTGCTCATACGAGAAAATAAACCGGGTGATCACAATCAGTAATTCACCGAAAACAATCAGTGCAGCTAGCCAGATAAAATCAATTTTGCGTCTGAATAAAGCAATGCAAAAACCTAAAGCTAGTAAAGGCATATGCACATATACCCCTCTGAAAGAGGGCTTTCCTAAAGAAAGTGCTAAATCATCGCCAACTAAAGCTGGAAGAAATCCTTCAATACGAACAAATGAAATAGCGGCATCAACAATACCAATGAACATAACCGCCCAGAAAGAGGCGGAGATGACCAATTTTGCACCATTATCCAACACATCAATATCCCGTGCCATATTTCCCTGCATCATCATTCGGATGGGCAAAGCAATTGCGGCCACATAACTCAGGGATTGCAATACACCTAACATTAACTGTCCTGCGCCATAGCCTGTTTTGGCATCATCAATTTGGATGCCGATACTGGCTAAAGTGCCGTAAAGACCAGGCAGGTCAAATACATAGGTAAGGAAATTATTGACCACGAAAACAGTGCCTAAAAAGGCACTTGCTAACGCGATAAAATGGAGCATCGTATAACGCGAAAGTGTAGATGCGGGCATGAACAACCTCATTTGATAAAAAAATTGCAGAGCTGTGTTACACAGCCCTGCAAACTACATTAGTAGGTTTGATTGGTGAAATCAATTTACACGCTGTAAATTCTGTTACGCTGTGCTAGATAACCACCTTCAGATGTACCAATCCAGCCACCAATCTCAGTACGAGCTTTCATGCAGCTTTCGTGGATTCTGTTTGCGAGGTCTGAATGCGCACGTGCTTCTTCAAACACTTCTTCAGCAGCTTCAGCCAATGCATCCCACACATCTTCGTTGAATGAACGAATTTCAACGCCATGGTCTGTCTTCAGGCGCTGTAGTGCAGGTCCTGAATTACCATTATATTCTGACATCATCATTTCGTTTTCTGATGTTGCAGCAGCTTGGATAATCGCTTTGTCTGTGTCTGATAGGTCAGACCAGAACTTTTCGTTGAAACCAGCAGCGATCATTGAGCCAGGCTCATGCATACCAGCTGTGTAGTAATATTTTGCTGCTTCATAGAACTTCATAATTTCATCGTTCCATGCGCCAACCCATTCTGTCGCGTCAATAGCACCAGATACAAGGTTTTCATAAATCTGACCACCAGGAACAGTTACAGGTGAACCACCAAGCTTACCAATAACGTCACCGCCAAGGCCAGGCATACGCATTTTTAGACCATTGAAATCGTCAGCAGAGTTGATTTCTTTGTTGAACCAACCACCGGCCTGAGCGCCTGTTGAACCAGCCATAATCGCTTTTAGGCCAAACTGGCTTGCTAGCTCGTCCCATAGCTCTTGACCACCACCAAAGCGGATCCAAGCGTTCATTTCTGTGTATGTTAGGCCGAAAGGAACAGCTGTGAAATAACCATATCCTGGATGTCTGCCTTTCCAGTAGTAATCAGCAGCGTGATAACCTTGTGCGTTGCCAGAAGCAACTTCATCGAAGCTATCAAAAGCGCCAACACGTTCGCCAGCTGCATAATAGCTAACTTGGATGCGGCCGCCTGAGATGTCTTGAATGGTCTGCGCGTAACGCTGAGCACCTGTTCCCAAACCAGGGAAGTCACGGCCCCAAGTTGCTACAATAGCCATTTCAATACGCTCTTGTGCTAAAGCAGGTGTTGCTAGTGGAGCAGCTGCTGCACCAATAGCCGCACCTTTTACAAAGGAGCGACGATTCATCTTTGTCATATTTTCCTCCAAAAAAGACTTATTTTTATGTCGTACACATAAACCTAATCCACTCTGTATGGCACGGCAAGTTATTATGTTGATTTTTTTGTGAATAGATCGCAAGACAAGAAAATGATTACGGTACAGGCTCCGTATCTGCTATCACCCAAGCTGTTTTAAGAATGGGGCAAGTCTCAATGTTTCCAGTAAAAAAAGTAATAACAGACATTATAGAGGTTTCTGTCACCCTCTTTAAAATCATGATCCCAACCTTGATTGTTGTTAAAATACTGCAAGAGGTTGGTTTCGTTGATGTGCTAAACCAAGTGATGGCGCCCTTGATGGGAATTTTGGGACTTCCTGCTGAAATGGCGGTTGTTGTTACAACCAATATGCTTACAAACCCCTATGCAGGTTTAATTATAGCCTCTGGCCTGCCTAGCCTATCAGAAATGAGTGTTGCGCAAATGTCTGTGCTTGCTTGTTTTATGCTATTTACACATTCCTTGCCTATTGAGGGATTGATTTCGCGGAAAGCTGGTGTTCGGCTTCGGGTGACGTTAGGGGTGCGAATCGGTGCAGGCTTCATCATGGGCTATCTGCTGCATCAATTTTGTGAACTTACTGGATGGCTGAATGAAGGGGCGGTTCCAAATTTGCCAGATTTTGTAGAAGACCCCACGCTTTCAGGATGGGTCATCGGACAGATTAAAGGGCTTATATTCATTCAGCTTGTGATTATTGTTTTACTGTTTTTCTTAGAATTTCTGCGTATTATTGGCATTGAGGCGCTGATTAAAATGTTGCTTTCGCCATTTTTGCGCATCATGCAAATTGGCGCGCGCGCGTCTACCATTGCAGTGGTTGGTGTTACTTTGGGTTTAGGCTTTGGCGGCGGCCTGCTTATTCGTGATGTTGCGACTGGCACTATTCATAAAAAAGATGTGTTTGGCATTTTATGTTTTATTAATTTACTGCATTCGGTGTTTGAGGATACCGCTGTGGTAATGCTTTTAGGGCCTAGCATCATTGCTGTATTGGTGCTGCGCGCGATTTTTTCTATTGTGGTGATTCTTTTGATGATGATGGTGGTATCTAGACTTCCAGATAAAGTGTGGGAATCCCAACTGGTAAATCACAATATCCCAAAAAATGCTGGCAATAATGTCTCCAAGACTACCCCAGCGTGAGTGTTAGACAAGGGAAAGTAATGAAAGTCTTTAATTCAAAGATATGTGTGCAAAACTCGTCTCTTCATGGGCATGGCGTATTCGCATCAGAACCGATTAAAAAAGGTGAGGTATTTGAGCGTTGCCCTTACATCGTAATTGATGATGATGATTTATCCGAAGCTACACGCCTGCAAGATTACATTTATACCAGCCCCGATTGCGCAACCGACTATTTATGTGTGATGGGGTATGGCATGCTATATAATCATTCCTCAGACCCGAATGCTGAATGGTCTATCGATGAGGATGATATTCGTTTTGTCGCCTTCAGTGCGGTACGAGATATTGCCGAAGGTGAAGAGATTCTGCATGATTATGGCGAAGAATACTGGACCACTAGACAAGATGAAGATGATAGCGCGTAACCCGCACCCCCCCTTATTTTTGGCCACTAATTCGTGCAATCAATAGCGGTTGTTTTGAGAAACAGAAAAAACCACATTGAATTATTGATTTTTACTGTAAATAAAACAAGTTAAGTCGTTAAGCGTTTATGGTAATGGGTGACAATTCAGGTATTGCTGGTGGCTGTACGCAATAAACATATTTTAGGGCAGGGGGAAACCTTGCGTAACACACCGTTCTGCGTGGTTCTGTTTCGGGCGGCTGTGCTGTTGTGTGTTATTGGCTTTAATGTGTTTTTTGGGACGGTAGCCCATGCCCAATCTGGTGCTGAGGATATTTCATTATCTTCTCCAGATGCCCTTGCGCGGACAATTTTGGCAGCATTGCCAGAAGATATGCCAGCAGACCAGAAAAGCGTGTGGGAGACGCGTTTATGGGCAGCTGATGATTTATCTATTCAAGTGAATTCTTTGCACGAACTTGGCGCATTGCTCCCGCTACCTGCCAAAACGATTTATCGGCTTACCAAGAAATTTGCGCGTCAGCAGATTGAACGCCCATTGGCCTATCAACAGCCCGCAAATGGATTAGGTTTTGCAGATGCTCATAATCCAGCACAACCCGCCACCCCCCATAAACCCATCCTAGCATCTGGCTCTTCTGCTGCATTGCTAACCCATGCGATGGTAAAACAGCTTATTTGGCAAAGGCTTGAAAAAGTAAGTAAAGTCCATTTTGATGGAAGTTTAAACCAAGTCCCGCCGCCACCTTCCTTTCCTGTTCCCCCGCCACCGCCCTTGTCGCCTATTGTCTCTTCGCTAGCGCCATCTGCTGCGGCGTTTACACCGTTAACAACCGCAGCGATTGCAACAGGTGCGGCAGCCGCTACCGCAGGTGTTGCTGCGGCCAGCTCATCCTCAGATGATGCCGCTATTGGTGGTTCTAATGGCGGTGGTTCTAATGGCGGTGGTTCTGATGGCGGCGGTGATAATGGCGGCGGTGATAATGGCGGCGGCAGTGATGATGAAAATCTAGATACTGCGGTTTGGGAAACAGCTGAATATCAATCCAATATAGGTCTTGATGCCATAAGCGCCTCAACTGCTTTTGCGCGCGGCTATCGGGGGGATGGGGTTACGGTTTCAGTGCTTGATTCGCCCTTTGATACAGATCACGCAGATTTGTCAGCGACATTTGTATCTGGCTTTAATGCGTTTGATAATAGCACCACAGTACATTGTCCGACCAATGGCTGTTCTTCGTCACACGGCACGCATGTTGCGGGTATTATTGGCGGGCAGAAAAATGATGTTGGCACGCATGGTGTTGCGCCAGATGTTCAGATTAAGCCTGTCAAGATTTTCGAAAATGACCTAAGTTTTGTTAGCAATGCCCAACTGGTTGAAGCGATTAATGCAGGAAGCGGTGCTGCGATTACAGCGATGAATAATAGCTGGGGTTCTAGCAAAATTGATAGCGTCACCCATAGCGGAACCACTTACTATTATAAACGTCCTTATTTGAATTATGCTGATAATTCTAGCTCAGAATATATCTGGGCGTATCAGGGAAGTACGGCATTAACAGGTCTGCCACCTGATGAGATTACAGCATGGCAAAATGCTACTCAGAATACGATTATCGTGTTTGCAAATGGCAATGATGGACTTAACACTGCTACAGGAAGGGTGCAGCTTTATAGTGATGCAAATGCCCAAAATGAAGCGATCACTATCGATAATTCAGCATCTGCGATAAATCAAAATATTCCTTCATTTCGGGGTTCCTATCCAGTTATTGACAGTAGTCTTTCTGGGGAATGGCTAACGGTTATTGCGCTTGATGCAAATAACCAAATTGCGTCTTTTAGTAATGGATGTGGGGAGGCGCGCGCTTTTTGTATTGCGGCGCCTGGGGTTAATATTAATGCGCCGATAGATGTGGATGATACCACGAATAGTTCTGATGCGTCTTTTGGGGTGAAAAATGGCACCTCAATGGCAGCGCCTCATGTAACTGGTGCGATAGCGCTATTAAAACAGCAATTCCCAAATCTAACGCCCTCTCAGCTAACCTCGTTGGTGCTATCAACAGCAACAGATTTAGGGGCAGCAGGCACAGATGAAATTTATGGTGTGGGGATGCTTAATCTTGCTGAAGCATCGCGCCCCCAAGGCAGTGTGTCGGTGGCTGGTGCAGATGGACAGGCATTAAGCGGTGTTTCCCCTGCACAAACAGCTATTCTATCCTCATCTGTTTTTGGTCAGGCCTTTATGCGCAAGCTTATTTCTATTGGTTTGGTCGATAGCTATCAGCGTTCTTATGTGTTTGAGCCTGCTTTGTCCGCAGCGCAAACCTATGCGGTATCAGCCCAAGATGTAGTGCAATTGCTATCCGCAGATACAGCAGAACAGCATCGTTTTGACATTGCACAAGATACTTTCTTTTCTATCTCCTTGCCAGAAGAAGGCGCTATAGCTGATGAGCAATTCTCAATTACCGCGCAAGCACCAGGAATATCGCTAGCACTAGGCCAAGACAAGGCGACAACAGGGATGCTGCAACGTCATCAAAAAGCACAAGGTACATCTGATTACCTTGTGTCACGTTCAGCCTTTTCTCAGCTATCAGATGCCAGTAAAAATTTCAGATTCATGAATCCACGTTTCCAGCTATCAAAAAATCTGCAACTAGAGATGTCTCACATTCAAGGTAGCTTTGATGCGGATCGGGGATTTGCTGAATTTTCAACATATCTTGGCTGGTCAGAACAGCATAACCATTTAGGAGCTAGCGTTGGTGTTTTGCGTGAAAATAACACCATTCTAGGAGCCTCAATGACTGGGTTCTATGCACCTAGCACACCTGCGATTTCAAGATATATTACTGTTGAAACGCGCCACCCAATTGCGCAGAACACAATCCTATCCAGCCGATTTATCAATATGGCAACGGATGTGAAGATGCAAAACGCTGAACAGGTTGCGCTTTCTGGTATCCAAGCAAATAGCTATCAGCTTGCCCTTGATAGGTGGGGAGGTGAAGCAGACTGGCTGCAGAAATTCATTTTTAGCTTGCCGCTTGCAACCCATTCAGGCTCGCTTCAGCAGATGACGACCAAAGGCTATAGCGGAAATGGTTATTTGACGACGATTGAGCATTTCGATTTAGCGAACCGCTCAAGACAAGTGGATTTTGATTTTAGCCATCAGCAAAGCTCTTGGCAGGGCGGTAAATGGCTGTTGATGTTGCATGCTAGCCAAAATGTTGGTGGGGTTAAAAATAAAACAGATGCAGGACTGTATTTTGGGCTGAATCAGCTATTCTAACATCCTGCATCATGGCCATATTATATGGCTTGGTTTTTCAATGGTGATTTTTAGGATGGTGGGCCATCGCCGATAATGTCATTTATCGCATCACAGTTTGAACCGCCTTGGTTTTGGCAATCTGCATAAGATTCATATTCCAATGCTTCTTTAAGCAATCCTTCTTCTGCAAGCTGTGACAGGGTTTGGTTCACCTCATCTGCAAAACCGCTATCGATCATCTCTTCAATCGATTCAGTAACAGCATCAAATTGTGCCTGCTCTAATCCCCCTAAATTTTCATATAGAGAGGTGAGGTTGGCTAATTCAATGCCAGACTGACCAGCAACCTCTTCCAGCTCTTGCAATATTTCAGGGGAGAGATTAGCTGCTTTTGCAGACCCTGCAAGCTCGGTAATCGGCACCCCTAGCTCTTCAGATACTTCGCGTGCTTGCTCAAATTGCTGGTAGCTAATTGTATCAATACCTGTCACATCCTTGATGACCTGGTCGCCAATAACATTCAACATACCCTCATCATTTAAGCCTGTAATCGCAGAAACAGGCACAAATGAAATAATATCATCTACAACCACAAATACCGAATTATTATTAATGCCGGTAATGTCACCAGTTTCATTGGCTTTTTCGATTAAATGCTCTCTGATGCGCGGGCTTGCACCTTGATAGATATTGCCATCAGAAGATAAAACTTCACCCTCTTTCAACACAAATTGCGCCTGTATAGGGTTGTTGATGAGAAGCAGGCAACAGGTGCAAATTCCCAAAGCTCCAGAAATGGTTTTCGTTAGGTTTTTAGTCATTTTAACGCCTCCTTATTTAGTTTTGACTAAATTAAAGGTGACATTAATGTGCTATCCCCTGTCATTATGCGCATGCATAGCCTGCATTAATACTAAAAGGTATGTGCGAACATTTTAGGGTGGGGTGGTTATCTTTGGATCAATGCAGAAAGATCAGCTTATCAGCGTTTTAAGATCGGCCTGTGGTCTTGCGCCATAATGGCTGATAATTTCGCCAGCACATAAGCTTGCATATTCAGCAGATTCGATGGTCTTTTTACCTGTAGACTTTCCAAATAAATACCCTGCTGCAAATAAATCACCTGCACCTGTTGTATCTATGACTTGGCCTGTTGGCATGGCTGGGACAGATACGGTATTGCCGCCACTTGCGACCATAGCGCCATCTGCACCTTTGGTAACGATAATATCATCAACCACTTCACTCAATGCAGTAGAGGCTTCAAAAATATCTGCATAGCCAAGGGCATTAATCTCATCTAAATTACTGAAAAGAACGGATACATGCTCTTCAATATAGTTTGTAAAAGCATCGAAATGGCGTTCTACACACCAGCCATCAGAAAGCGAAAGCGCAATCTGGCCATTATGTTTTCGGGCTAATTCTGCGGCCTTGTCAAATATCGCAGGTCCTTCAGGGGCATCAAATAGATAACCTTCAAGATAGATGATTTGAGCGGCTAAATCATCTGGCAGGTGCACCGGGTTTAGCAAAATAGAGGTACCCAAAAACGTATTCATAGAACGCACCGTGTCAGGGGTAACAAAAATCATTGAACGCGCTGTTGGTGGGCCGTTCTTTTCTTGCCTGCCTACAAAATTGACCTGTGCATCCTGTAAGTCTGAAATAAATTCATCACCCAATTTGTCTTGCGCAACTTGCCCTGCAAACGCAGCATTGCCGCCAAGACATGCAAAGCCGTAAGCACTATTAGCAGCAGAACCGCCTGATTGTTGCGTGCGCTCTGGCATTGCTTGGTACAAACTCACCGCGCGTGCCTCATCAATAAGGTTCATGCCGCCTTTTTCGATTTCATGATGTGTCAGAAACGCATCATCGCAAGGTGAGAGGACATCCATAATCGCATTGCCAACAAACAATACATCACATTCTTTTTGCATCTCATTTCACCTTTTTTGCTGTCACCAAATTTGCAACATACGTTCAAACACATTTTTGGCGGTAATTCTGTCGATCAGCCCCTCTGTGCCATAATCTTCATCATTAAACAATTCTAATTTATACAAATATTGATTGTATTCTAATGGCTTACTTTGGGAGAACAGCCCTAAGGCTGGCACCCCAAGACCCGCCATTATATTTAAAGGCCCTGAATCATTGCCAACAAAGCCTGACGCTTTTGACAGGATGGCTATCGCCTTCTCAAGGCTTGTTTGTACTGGAATAAGCTGTTCAGGGTGCGCAGAAGATGCGATAAGCTGTTGCATGAATGCTGCATCATTTGGGCCTGTAAGCAGAAGGATTGGGCGTTTTAGCCGACTATTTGAAATCATATCTGCGAGGGCTGCGAATTTTTCTGCGGGCCAGCATCTGCTGCCATGCATTGCTCCAATCCCAAAGATGAAAAAATCCTTGGTCTCGTTTTCTGCGCATTTTGAAAAACTATCCGCTAGCCATTTTTCAGCCCAATTTAGGTTATGTTGATGGGGGGTAAGTTGCCATTGCGCATCTGGAATGCCAAAGCCATTTTCAGCTGCAAAAACCTGAATTCGTTTAATCGCATGGGTGTTGCGATGTAGGTTTTTATCAAGGGTTTTACCTGCATTAAGGCCAATATTATGTTTGCGGTGACCATACCCTAGACGTGTTTTGATGCCTGCTAATTGGCATGCTAGCGCATAACGCGGGGAATGATGTAGAATAATCGCTGTATCTGCGCCAGTTTTGCGAAAATCACTTATCAGCCTGATAAAGCCTATCGCACCATCATGCCTGCCTTTTTTGCCGCGTAAGGAGCGATCAAGTGACAGCAACGCCATATTATGTTCATCTGCTTGCGGAAATAAACAATTTGTTTGCGCAGTAGGCTTTGCGGCAAGGGTGATGCGATGGTCTGATGCAAGCTTATCTAGCCAAGGTTTATGCCAGATCATATCCCCAATCCCGACTAGTGGCTGGATAACAAGAATATGTTTTGCCGTCGCAAGGGGGCTGGTCATGGGCTTTGATAAGTGTCTTTTGTAAAAATGATTTTTCAGATTTCAAGAAATAACGCTAAAATCTGCTCACGCGCCAGACTTTATCCTGCACCCTATTCTAAATTCAACCTTTTTTGCACTTTGTTTAAAAAATGTCAGCACATATATCCGCCTTATCTTATCTCACCAGATGCAAAACTTACCCATCAGAAGAGCAGGGGAGTGCAAAATCACTTTCATTCAAGGCAAATGTACGTTTAACTATTCCTATCTAGCAACAACAGTGAAGGAGGTGGTCGAATGTCGAGTGATTTAAATAGCAAGGCGTCTACGGAGGTGTGGGCAAGCTAGCAAGACAGGCAGCCCTGTTTTGTTGACGCTGCCCAATTTGGGCAGTCCTTGGCTGAGAAAAAGCCTAAGGTGATACCACTCTGACGTCTTAAATGCTGATGTCACGTAAATTAAATTTTAAAGAAAAGCCGCCTTTATATAAGGGCGGCTTTTTGCTGTTGAGGCTCTGTTTTTTGCAATGGGTTTTCGTACCTAATTTGCTTCATCTGGATAAAGCTGATGGGTGCGCAGAACCAAATGGTCTAAAAACCGTGCAGCAGCAACAGGTAATGTTCTTCCCTTCAAGCACGCCACATGCGCAACCCCCAAAGGGCATTCCCCTGTTTTAATAGGCCTGACAGTAAGGTTACTGCGCGCATCATTTTCCATTTCAGGAGAGATAGATAGCGGTATATGAAATGTTATTGCATTTTCATGGTGAACATAATGTTGCATAAACGCAAAGTCATTTGTGCTGATAACTTCAGGTATAGAGAGGGATTTCCGAAGTGAACCCATGGAAATCTGATCATGCAGGCCAGTATGCTCCTTTGGCATGATAACAGGGTATTGGAACACATCTTCCAAGCTTAATGTGTGCTTTGTTGCAAGCGGGTGAGAGGAAGAAAATTGCACAATAACAGGCTGCGTTACTGTGGCTGAGAGTGTAATGTCAGAGGGAATTACCGCACCATAAATCAACGCAATATCCGCCTCATATCTGCTTAATGCTGTAACAGATTGCTCAGGCGTGTGGGTGGTGATATCAAAACTAACAGCAGGATGTTCTTTTCGATAGGCAGCGATTTCTTGGGATAGGAAAATACCAGATATTTCTGCACTTACACTAAGGGAAATATGCCCCCGCCTTACCCCCGACAAATCAGCGATTTGTGAAAGAACCCGGGATAAATCCTGCATTTGATATCGGATATGTTGAATAAAAAGCTCGCCTGCTGTGTTTAGCCTAACCCCTGAGGGTAGACGTTCAAATAGCGGGCTCCCCACTTCTTCTTCTAGTGCCAGAATTCTTCTATTTAACGCGGTTGAGGTAATAGCTAGCTTGTCTGCGGCTTTGCGAATTGAGCCCTCTTTCGCAACGACATTAATATAGTTGAGGTGGGTGAGGTGTCTCATTGTCCGCTATCCATTGCACTATTCATAATATTCATAATATTGACCTTTTTCGCGCCCTTATTCATAGCCTAACCGGGTATCTTTGCGCACCTGTTTTCTGCTTTGGAGCGTGTTTTGGGAGCGGTGATGCAAAAAACGCACACCCCTTGTCCGATTTTAGCACAATTTTTAATCATTCTTCTTTGTTACAACCTTGTTACTGCCTGAAAGCCGATACGGCACTTACAGGTCAGAAAATTAATGGAGTACTTAAAATGGAATATATTATTGCGATCATACAGCCTGGAAAACTGGATGCCGTTCAAGAGGCACTAAGTGCAATCGGCGTGACTGGCATGTCAGTTTCAGAAATTCAAGGCTATGGGCGCCAAAAGGGCAAATCTGAAATTTATAGAGGCGCTGAATATCAAATTAATTTCATGCCTAAGTTAAAATTAGAGCTTGCGGTGAGCACAAAGCAAACTGAGGAAGTTTGTACCACAATCGCAAATGCCGCTAATACCGGAAAAATCGGAGATGGGAAGATCTTTACGCTGCCACTGTCAGATGTAATGCGCATCAGAACGTCTGAAAAAGGCGAAACAGCACTGTAATTATCAACGGCCTGAAAATCGTTGCAAAGATGATGAGATGTAAGGAGACACACATGCAACTCAAGACAAATAAGTTAACACAACAAGCCAGATTAATGTGGCTAGCAGGTTTAGGGATGTTCATGACCACCCCTGCCTTTGCGCAAGAAGTGCCTGAACATGGTGTATTCATTCTAAACTCGGTGCTGTTTTTAATGGGCGGGTTTTTGGTAATGTTTATGGCATGCGGCTTTTGTATGCTAGAAGCAGGCTTGGTAAGAGCCAAAAACACAACTACCCAGCTTACCAAGAACGTGGCGCTATTTTCGATTGCAGCCATTGGCTATTATTTAGTTGGTTACAATCTGATGTATCCTTTAGGGGATTGGTCTATTGATGGCGTGCTATCCGCTTTATTCCCTGCAATAGCAGTGATGGAACCCGTCGGCGTAGCAGCAGACGCAGCAGATGATATCAGCTATGCAGCAACTGCATCTGATTACTTCTTCCAGCTCATGTTCTGTGCCGCAACAGCATCTATTGTATCTGGTGCAGTCGCAGAACGGATTAAGCTATGGCCGTTTCTATTCTTCACTTTCATTTTAACGTCACTTATCTACCCACTACAAGCAAGCTGGAAGTGGGGCGGCGGTTTCCTTGATGCAATGGGCTTTCTTGATTTTGCTGGTTCTACTGTTGTGCACTCTGTTGGCGGCTGGGCAGCTTTAGCAGGTGTGCTTGTATTAGGTGCACGTCACGGCAAATATAAAGACGGACGGGTGGTGCCAATGCCAGGTGCAAACCTGCCACTAGCAACCTTGGGGACATTTATCCTGTGGTTGGGCTGGTTTGGCTTTAATGGCGGCTCACAGCTTGCAATGGGCACAATTGGCGATGTTGCAGACGTATCACGGATTTTTGCAAATACTAATGCAGCCGCAGCAGGCGGCGCAATCGCAGCGATGATATTCAGCCAAATCGCATATAAGAAGATTGACCTTACCATGATGCTTAACGGTGCATTGGCAGGCCTTGTATCCATTACAGCAGAGCCTCTAACACCTTCACTTGGCATGGCCACCTTAATCGGCGGTGTTGGCGGTGTAATCGTTGTGTACGCTGTGCCTCTGCTAGATAAGCTAAAGATTGATGATGTGGTTGGCGCAATCCCTGTTCACTTATTTGCAGGTATTTGGGGTACAATCGCTGTGGTGATTACAAACCCTGATGCAAATCTTGGAACACAGCTTCTATCAATTGCTATTGTTGGTGCATTTACCTTCGTTGTTTCTTATGTGATTTGGACTATCCTGAAGATGTTTGTCGGTATCCGCGTAAGCGAAGAAGATGAAATCGCAGGCCTAGATAGCTCAGAGTTAGGGATGGATTCATATCCTGAATTTGGGCAGAAAAGCGTATAAACCACCACGCCTTTCAAAAGCGTAAATCTTATCACCCTGCCATCTTTACTGATGGCAGGGTTTTTTCATGGTAAAGATACACCGCATCTTAAAAGCAAACAGGCTCAGATATAGACAAATGCAGGGTAATAGGCCAAAAAAGAACTCAGAGATGATGAATGAGGCAATGATGTTTGATTTTAGAAGCGATACCGTAACGCTCCCAGATGAAGCAATGCGCCATGCCATGGCACAAGCAGAGGTTGGTGATGATGTATATGGCGAAGATGCCACCACGCAAAAACTAGAACAGCAGGTAGCAAATTTGCTTGGCAAAGAAGCAGGGCTATTTGTTACTTCAGGCACGCAAAGTAATTTAATTGGGATGCTGTGTCATGCTGGACGCGGTGAGGAAGTTATCTCTGGTCAGAATTATCATACATTGCATTATGAGGCTGGCGGTATTGCAGCATTGGGGGGCGTTATTCCGTGTCCTATCCCTGTCACACCGCAAGGCTCACTAAGCCCAGAGGATATAAGAGCAGCCGTTAAGGAAGATGATTCTCACTTTCCTATTTCACGTCTATTATGTCTTGAAAACACGCATAATGGGTTGGTGCAATCTGTGGAACAGCTTAGCTTATTATGTGATATTGCAAAAGAGAACGGCCTGCAAACCCATCTGGACGGCGCTCGATTGATGAATGCGGTAATTGCAACTAATCGTAAAGCCTCAGACTATGCTGCACCTTTCGATTCTATATCGCTTTGCTTATCAAAAGGATTGGGTGCGCCCATTGGCTCTGTGCTTGTGGGGGACACGCCCTTTATTCAAAAGGCACGCCGCTTACGCAAGATGGTTGGCGGCGGTATGCGTCAGGTAGGCATTATGGCTGCTGCGGGGCTTTACGCGCTGTCTCATAATGTTGAGCGCTTAGCACAAGACCATCATAGAGCATCTGAACTAGCCCACGGGCTTGCCGATATTAAAGGCGTGAAAATAGATTTTCAGCAAGTTCAAACAAATATGGTTTATATGGCTTTGGACGAGCAATTTTCAGATGATATTAAGATTAATTTGCCTGCTAAGCTAAAAACAAAAAACATCACCATTAGCCCAGCTAAAAAAGCATTTAGGCTGGTGGTTCATAAAGATATTTCTGATGCGGGAATCACTGCGCTTATTGATGGGGTAAAAACAGCCTTACATGCGTGACAGATATCGTATGTTTTTTTGTGAAATATTATGATCAAAACGTAAAAGGTAATTTTATTACCTTTTGCCTTGCTACTTGTCTTCTTCTGGTTTGTGCATTTGTAGTATCTGTGCTGCCGTGATACGATTTTGATAGCAGTACCGAAAACCAGCTATCAAAAAGGGAGGCAGAAAATGGTCAAACCACACCGTGACGATGCACTTCCCTTAAGCCAAGAAACACAGCTTGAAAACCCTGCTACTTCCTCTCAACTTTCATCCCTTTATGGTCTTACCCCTAAAGTAGAAACAGCGATATTAGAGGCTTTAGCCACTGAAGATAGTGTAAGGCTGAAAATGCTTATCGATCCGCTTCACGCAGGGGATAAGGCTGATTTCATCAAACGCATTAGCCATAATGATACAGCCCTGCTAGTGAAATTGTTGGATACGCATTTTGATGCTGAAATTCTGGCCTATCTTGATGATGATGTCAGAGAAATTGTGCTTGAACATCTCTCTGCAGAGATTTTTGCAGCCTCATTGCCAGAGTTGGATTCAGATGATGTGGTCACGATTGCAGAGGAGCTTGAGCCTGAGGAGAGAGATGAGGCTCTAGCTGCCTTATCTGAAAAAGATAGGGTGCTTGTTGAACAAAGCCTTAGCTTTCCTGAAGATTCAGCTGGGCGGATGATGCAACGTGAAATGGTTGTGGTCGCGCCGTTTTGGACGGTTGGTCAAACGATTGATTTTCTGAGAGCATCACAAGTCGAAAATGATGATTTTTATGTCATCATGGTGACCGATATTAGTGGTCATTATGTTGGTGAGGTCAGGCTAAACACCCTGTTATGTAGCCAGCGCCCTAAACGCATATCTGAGATAATGTTAACTGATATTCAGCCCATTCCGGTAACAACAGACCAAGAGGAGGTAGCCTTATTATTCCGGCGTTACGGCATGGTCACTTCAGGTGTGGTGGATAAGGATGGGCGGCTGTTAGGGATTATCACCATTGATGATATTCTAGATGTTATTGATGAAGAAGCAGAAGAAGATTTGATGGCACTTGCAGGGGTATCAGATGGTTCTATCCGAAGTTCTATATTGGAAACCTTTAGAGACAGAGCGCCTTGGCTATTTGTGAATTTGCTGACAGCTATTCTTGCCTCAATCGTCATTGGATTTTTTGAAGGCGCTTTGGAGAAGATAGTTGCGCTAGCGATTTTAATGCCAATCGTTGCTTCAATGGGCGGTAATGCTGGCACGCAAACCGTGACGGTTGCTGTGCGTGCGATTGCAATGCGTGAATTTAGCCCGCGTACGGCCATTACTTTTGGCCTTCGTGAGTTTTATGTTGGGGCAATTAATGGTATTGTGTTTGCGCTGATTGCGGGGGGGATGTCATATATCTGGTTTGGGCAACCAGATATAGCGCTAGTCTTAGGCATTGCGATGTTTGCAAATATTGTTATTGCCGCGGTTTCAGGCACGTTGGTGCCATTAGTGTTAATCAAAATAGGGACAGACCCTGCTACTGCATCCTCAGTATTTATTACGACCATTACAGATGTGGTCGGATTTTTAGTGTTTTTGGGGCTTGCAGCGATGGTGCTTTTATAGCCCTTGAACAATTTCTACAAAGGCACTAGGTAGATAGCTATGACTGTCCATTTGAAAAAACTTTCCGTAGGCTCTGTTTCAGTTGATAATTTGCGGCGTTGGCAAGAACAGCGCGTAAAGGCTGGCCAGCCGATTATCCACCCCACACGCAATTGGCCTAGACGCGCTGATGAGCTTTTGGATGGCGGCAATCTGTTCTGGATTATTAAGGGGCAGATGGTTGTGCGCCAACCCATTCTTGATTTAATCGAAGTAAAGCGCGCAGATGAAAAACCAGCTTGCGGTATTGTATTAGAGAATAAGCTTGTCCCTGTATGGCCACGGCGTGTGCGTATTTTTCAAGGCTGGCGCTATCTAGAGCGAGATGATGCACCTCAAGATATGCCTGTCTCTGACCAAAATGAAGCCATGCCTGCTGACATGGTTTCTGAATTGCGTGAATTAGGCTTAATGTAGCGCCTAAATCATCGCCCATATATCAGATTATTTTTTTGATTTGCGCCACTCAGCAGGCGGTATAAATGCGCCTTGCCACACCCCCAAGCCGTCCTTTTGCGCGCGCATTTCATCTTGGATATAGTCGGTTGCATATTGGCGGTATGCTAATGCCCACCCTGCTTTAACAAGTTGTGCAGATATATCCTTGCCATCTTGAAAACAGCGCACAACCAGCCTCCGGTATCTATCTACATCTTTTAACTCACACTCTAACTGACGTTCAGACTTGAGTATCTGTGCCAGATAATCCGTTGCGTGAAGACCGCACCGATACGCCTTATGCGCACTATCTTTACAGATTTGCTTTCGCTCAGGGGCGTCAATACCATATAGGCGCAGGCGCAATTTACCTGCTTTCAGGCTATCCCCATCCACAATTTTGCTGATTTTGACCGTTAGAATAGCATCTGCTGATGATGGTGAGGGCGCTGATATTAGGATGAAGAAAGCCAATATTACAGCAAGGCTGAACCGCATTAGTGCCTCTGTTCTGAAAAATGTTCTGAATGTTAAACGTACCTTAAACATTAAGACCATGGATGTATTAATTTAGTATTATCTAATATTATGGCATTGATATCACTTTGAAGCTAGCACCACCACAACAATAAAATATAGGTTAGGAGGATAGGCTGCTATCTTTTTGCATCATCAGAAGGAAGGGCAGATAGGTCTAAATAAGGGTTATCTGCAAATAATTCACCTTCTTCCTCTTCTTCTGAGGGCTGATAAGGTGTTTCAGGATTAAGCTGAACCGCAACAGCCGTTCCAGCTTCTGGAACAGCCACAAACGGGCTTTGTGCCTCTGCCGGGATTGCAGGACGTGCAAACATCCGCGCTAGCACAAATCCAGCCAGCCCAAAATGTACCAATGCAATAAGCCAAAAATAACTTACATTCCCTAAAAAGTCCATAGAGATACCCATAAGCGGTGAGCCCAATATCGCCCCGATACCGTTTATCGTAATCAAGGTAGATGCCGTGCTGACCATCTGTGAGGGGGTAAGATAGTCATTCGCATGGGCAATACATAATGAATAAATGGTTAGGCTTAACCCACCATACAGGCCTGTTGCAATGATTAAAAACCAGAATTGATTGCCGTTTAATTGCGCTGCGATGGCGGCTGCAATACCTGCAAAAATGGCGATAAGTAAAATCATCACGCGCCGGTCAAACAAGTCTGACATTCTGCCTAGCGGGTATTGCAATAACATATTTCCAATGGTGAATGCAGATAGAAAAATCGATGCTTGCTGGCCCGTTAACCCAATGGCTGTTGCATAAATTGCACCGAGACCAAAAGCCATGGAGGTCGTCATGCCTTGAAGCAGCATTCCTATAAGTGCAAGGGGCGAGATCTGATAAAGGCGTCTGATGGGAAGGGGGTCAGGGGATGAAAATTCTGGCGCACGTGCCGCAGTAAGCAAGATAGGCACAACCGCTAGAGATACTAAAACGGACGCAAGCAAAAATGGCAAGATTGAAGCGCCATTATCAAAGCCGCCTAAAATTTGGCCACTGCCAATGCCTGCCATAGTGATAATCATATAAATGGCAAGCATTTGGCCTCTGGTCTCATTATCTGATTTCTCATTAAGCCAACTTTCAACAACGATATACATGCCTGCATAGCTAAAGCCTGTGAACACACGCAAAGCCGTCCATAAAATAGGGTCAGTGGCAAGCAGATGTAGCAATACAGCTGCTGAGGCGATAGCAGATAACGCGCCGAAAGTTCTAATATGCCCTACCGCAACAAGAAAACGAGGCACCGTTGCAGAACCGCCAAAAAAACCGACAAAATATCCGCCCATCATGATGCCAGACATCACTGAGCCAAAATCTGCATTTCCAGCCCTAACACCAAGCACAAGCAACATCAAACCATTGCCAATCATAATCAGCAATAGCCCAAAGAATAGCGGCCATGATGCAAGAAGTGAGCGAAACATCAATCAAACCCTTGGTTGGAAAAACCTAAATTAAAAAAGTAGAAAATTTACCTGCACTGTGCAGGGTTGCGATTGGAATAGCCCAAATAAAGTTGCCAACACAAAAAAATATTTTTCGTAATCATCTATCTTAAAACACTAGATTTGTCTTGCATGCTCTTCTAAATGCGTCTCTGTAAAGTTCAAAATTCGACACATTATAGAGCAGGTGAATTCTTTTAAGCGATGGCGACAATTTGTACCGGTGCATTTTTCGTTTAGCACGGTACTGTGCATCATATGGTAACCTATTTGTTTTGGGGGAAATTATGGAAATAAACTGGGCAGAATTTACGCCTATCGCATCCTTGTTAGGCGGGGTTGCTATTGGCATCTCGGCGCTATTATTGTGGGTGTTACATGGCCGGATTATGGGTGTTTCTGGCATCCTTGGACAGCTTTTAGGCGGTGAGGGTGCAGGCCAAAATAACTGGCGATTAGGCTTTGTGCTAGGCGTGGTGCTGGCGCCTCTAGGGTATCTGGCGCTGATTGGCGATTTTGCATCTTACATGGTGGCATCACCCACCGCCCTTATTATTGCTGGCTTGCTTGTTGGTGTCGGTACTGCAATTGGTTCTGGCTGTACTTCAGGACATGGTATTTGCGGATTATCTAGAATTTCACTCCGCTCACTCGTTGCAACCTGCTGTTTTGTGGCGAGCGGCATGGTCACAGTGTTCGTGTTGAAAATGGGAGGGTTTTAATGAAAGCGGCGATTAGTTCTTTTATTATTGGCGGTATTTTTGGTCTTGGCTTGCTGGTATCTGGAATGCTGAACCCTGCTAAAGTGCAAGGTTTTTTGAACATCACAGGGCTTTGGGACCCATCTTTAGCCTTTGTGATGGTTGGGGGTATTGGCGCAAGTTTGATAGGGCTTAGGCTGACAGGTCATATGCTAAAGCCGCTTTTCGCTGAATTATTTCACCACCCTGTCGCACGTCACATTGATACAAGATTATGTGTTGGTGCGGTGCTATTTGGTGCTGGTTGGGGGATTGGCGGTTTATGCCCTGGCCCTGCAATTGCTGTTTTAGGCTTTGCTGGCACAAATGGTTTACTGTTTGTTGCTGCAATGCTGGCAGGCCTTTATATCGGGCGCAAACTACTTTCACCATCTGCTGCTAAAGCATAATTAAGCGCCTTTGCAATGACCTCACAATGATGGTCAATTTCACTTCTCGGGTTAGGCAGTTTTAACATATTGCCTAACCAGTTTAAGGTCTCGTCATTTTCTTTTTTAACGGTGGTGAGCGCAAGCAATTGCCAGATTTCTTCTAAGCTTTCTTTGCTTTTAAAGGCTTGAGCGAAAAGCTTTTCTGAATGCCCATCCATGACTATTTCTGGATGGTCGATGATGCTTGCTAAGAATTCGGCAGTAAGCAACCCGCCTTTTCGTTTTTTCAAATCTAATGCTGAGGGGTGAACATCTTCAAGACGCCCTACCATTGCCTGTATGTCAGAACGAAGGCTTGCTAGGGGTATGGATTTGAAATGCTCTGCCATTTTGCAAATGAAGGCGGATAAATCGGTGCCCTTATGCTGTTTAGAAAAATCTGGATTACTTTGCCAAATCAACCGTGCTTTGCGAAACGCGATTGCTTCCCACGGCCAAGCCTGCTCTTGGATATAGGATGTAAGCCTGTCAATATGGGTTGCAAGTGGCCCTGCATTGCCATCTGGTCTTAGCCGTAAATCCACCTCATAAAGCTGGCCTTGCGCGGTTGCGGTGCTTAAGAAGCTCACCAGCCGTTGCGCCAATTTTAGCGCATATCCTGTTGCGCCTAAATTAACCCCGCCATCTGATATGGAATGATTATCAGACTGATATACAAACATAAGGTCTAAGTCAGAATCCAGCTTCATGGTGGAAGCACCAAGCCTTCCAAGCCCGATAATTGCAAAATTAAATCCCTCTAATCTGCCATAGCGGCGCTGAATATCATGCATTGCAGCCTGCGCCATTTTCTCAATAGCAAATTTAGCTGTTTGACTTAATAAGGCGGCAATATGCGTAAATGGGCTAATCCCTCTAAGCAGATGAAGTGCAGCTTTAATATCCACCTCGCGTTTATGTAGCCGAATAGTATCAAGTATGTCTTGAATATCGACACGCTGTTCTGCCACATCTTCTGCGGTGATTGAGGGGGGTGAGATGGACTTCCCTGAGGCGGGGAGGGGGGTGAAAAATCGCTCATCCACCCATAAATCAAGTAATTCAGGATGGGTGCTGACAAGCCCCAAAATGGTTTCAGACTGGCTAATGCTCTCACTTACCAGCCTGCATAGATGCGGATATTCAGCTAATAGTGCAAATAGCTGGGCACCTGCATTTAATTTTTCAAGCATCGATGCGAAGGCAAAGAAGGTGCTGTCTGGCTTAGGTGCGTCAGCGATATGCTGAAGCGCAACATCTAACAGTCGGTCTAAATTTTGCCGTGCTTTTTCATTGCGTGTTGCGGCTATCTCGCCAGCTTGCCATTTCTGAATGGTGTTTTGGATATCTTCTATCCGTTGATAGCCGAGCTGTTCACATTTTTCTGCAAGCGCGGTATCTGCACCTCGGTTTGCATCAGTGGTTGTGCTGAATTGGTCTTGAGATACAGTGTCATGTGTTTTTTCAGCCACCAATTTATTCATCGTCTGATGCGAGCTAAATTGCTCAGTTTTCTGTTGAAGCTGTTGGATATGCTGGACAAGCTCATCGGTGCTTTTAAAGCCTGCAAATGAGGCAAAGGCTGAAAATTCATCCGCATTTCTTGGCAGACTATGGGTATGATTATCCTGACGATATTGAAGCCTGTGTTCAAGCTTGCGCCAGCTTAAATATATCTCTTTTAGGTGTGTTCCTTGCTTATCTGATAGCCAGCCAGCTTCCCCCAACGCATCTAACGCGGTGAGAGTATGATGTGTTCTAAGCTGGGTATTTCTGCCCCCTGCAAGAAGCTGAAGGATATGACAAAATAGCTCAATATGGCGAATGGAAAAGGCACCAATTTTAAGATCAAACCCAAGAAATCCAGGGGTGGCTGGCTTATGTTGAAGCATAATCTGCAAATCATCGACCACGGTATAATCAAGATTGCGTCGCCAGATAAAGCTTTCAATTTTTGCTAAAAAGAGGTTTGCAGCGTCTATATCGCCTGCGATTGGGCGGGCTCTGATAAAGGCTGCACGCTCCCAACTTCGCGCTTTGGATTGATAATACTGCAACGCAGATTGGGTGGATACAGATACAGCAGTTGCACTTGGGTCGGGGCGAAGACGTAAATCCACTCGCCAGCCCTCACCATAAGCAGATTGAGATGATAATAAGGATGAAAGCTGCTTTGTCAGTGCAATGTAATGGGTGTGATCTTGCGCTTCATTGCGAGGCACTGTATGAAAGCTAATTAAATCAATGTCTGATGAATAATTGAGCTCTTCTGCGCCTAATTTGCCGAGTGCAAGGATGAACCATCCTGATTTTTCAGCCCGTTGCGGATAGATAAGATACTCAACAGCAAGCTTGACAGCGGTTTGGGCAATTTCTGAAAGGGCGTTTAGGGTTTTGTCAAATGCGATAACGCCCAATATTTCGGACATCGCAATCGCGAAATGTGTTCGGTTGCGGTATTGGCTGACGGCTTTCTTAAGATCATCAGTAAGCTTGTTTTCATTATTCTGATTTTGGAGGAGGTGTTGGCTGAACGTTGCTGTGGCGTCATCCAAAATATCTTGCAGGCATCCTGCCCAAATCACAGGGATATCCTCAGCAAATAAAACACTTGCCCTATCCAGATGTGAGGAGGCTGAAAAACACGCAGCACAGGCATATAACAACGCATCAGGGCTATCTTCGGGAAGACGCTTTTTAGTATCTTCTAGCCATAGCCTTTGTTGCTGTTCTGATAAGTTTTTGGAAAAATCTATGCTATTCATCTGCTAGAATTTTGCTATATGTGCGCATTATTTTGATGCGATGCAACCATCTTAACCCAAGAAGCAGGGAGGTTGCAAATAGCCCAATTGTAATACCTGCCCAGATTGAAATTGGCCCCCACGATAATTTGAAACCCATCAGCCAAGCAGACCCTAAGCCAATTATCCAAAATCCGATAAACCCGCATAAAGCAGGGATTTTTGTATCATTTAACCCTCGTAAAGTGGCGGAAAGCACAATATGTTGCGCATCGCCTATTTGGAATAAGCCGGTGATAATCAATAGGGGGATGAGGTAGCTTACCGTGTCAGCAAATAGCGCATCATCTGGTTTTAAAAACAGCTCAACAAACGCCTCTGGCAAAAAGATCAACGCGCCCATGCTTGGAAGCACTAAGAATACGCTTACACAAACCGCAATCCAGCCGGTACGAATAACCGCATCTACTGAGCCTCTGCCTGCTGCATTTCCTATTCTAATGGCAGTGGCTTGAGATACAGAAAGCGGTATCATAAAAGCAACGGCAGCAATTTGCGTCACTACTGCAGAGGCTGCTAAAGGAGCAGTGCCAAACAATCCTATCATAAAACCTGCAACAATGAACATCCCTGTTTCAGCTAGCACAAGAACACTATGAGGCAGGCCAAGAATAACAATGCGTTTAAAAATTGGCGGCTCTGGAACCCACCAGCGCCGATAGGGTTGAACCTGATTAAACGGGGATTTAAACTTGATGATAAGGCCGAGTAAAACCGCCATAAAACCATGGCTTATACTGGTGGCAAGGGCAATCCCTGCTAGCCCCATTTCAGGTAGGCCAAACGCCCCATTTGCAAAGCCGTGATTTAAAACAATATTCAGAATTAAGCCTGCAATCGCGGCCATCATTTGCGGGTATGGGCGCTGGAAGGACGATGTGTAAAAACGCATTACCATAAAAATAAAGCTCGGCATCAGGCCAAAGGCAGAATAGATTAAAAAATTCTGAGCGTTTTGTGAGATTTCCTCATCTTGACCAAGCGCAATCAGAATATCTACCCCCTCAATCACAGGGAAAATCCATAATATTCCAAGCAGAACCGCAAGCAAAAGCCCTTGGCGAAAAGTGCGTCTTGCAGATTGCGGGTTATCTGCCCCCAAAGCTTGCGCAATTAACGGGCTAACCATGCTTAATATGCCAAGCGAGAAAAAGTAAAAAGGCTGATAAAACCGAACAGCAAGACCGCCCGATGCTAAATCAAATGCGCTTAATTGTCCCATCATCCACACATCAGCAGTCAAAATCGATATTGAGGCAAGCTGAGCAATACATAAAGGCACGCTTAATTTCAGCAAAGCTGCTGCTTCTGTGCGCAACAGGGCGTGTTTTGGCGACTGCAATAGTGGAAACATAAACAGCTTTTCTATGCGGGTTTAGCACATTAAATCATTAGACATTTCAGCTTTAAATCATTATCGTGGCGATGTCATCTAATTGCTTTGGCAAGCTGTATAAAAAAGGTGCGTTGCTCGTCAGGAATGGGACCAGTCTGGGCTGTCTATCTTGTGTTTTTTATTGTTCTTGTGCTGGCCAGAATTCCGTATTTATTGCTTGGTGCTACGTCATCAATACTTGATTTAGAAGAGATTTAAACGATGTTTTCACGTTTGTTTTCGGTTTTTAAAAAAGCTGTTCTGGCGATTGTCGTACTTGGCGGTTTTGTTGCTTTTTATAATTACCTGCAAGCCACCAAGCCTGAAGTAGTGGCAAGCCCGCCGCAAGAACAAGTCTGGATTGTGCAAACAGTACCAGCATATTTAACAGACGCACTACCTGCTGAAGAGGCGTTTGGAACAGTGCGTGCTGCGCGTGAGGCTGAGTTGCGTTTCGGGGTGTCAGGCGAAGTATCATTTCTGTCGGATAAATTGCGTGATGGGGTGCGGATAGAAAAAGGTGAGCTATTAGCACAGCTAGATAGTGAGCGTCTAAACCTAGCTTTAGAAGATGTGCGCCTGCAAATTCAGGCAGAAAAGCTACAAATCGCATCTTTGGAAAAGCAGCTTGAATTACGCCAGAGAGCAGTTGAGCGTACCCGCTCAATGGTATCGCGTTCAGTGGCAACAGAAGCAAATTTAGATGATGCTGAATTAGCCTTAACGATTTCTGATAATCAGCTAGCGCAAAGCAAAGCAAGATTAGCACAGCTTAATGTAGTTGAAAAAAATCGGCTAAAAGATATTGAGGATTCTGAACTTAAAGCTCCGTTCACCGGTAGATTGAGTAATGTAAATCTTGGCCTTGGGAACAGAGTAGGTAATGCTAATTTAGTTGCAAAGCTTACCGACTTATCCGCGCTTGAAGTGCCATTTGTGGTGCCTGCGCAAATCTATTCTAATCTTACTGAATTGATGGGGCGGACTATCCAGCTAAGCTGGCAATCCACAGGCCAAACAGTGGCAACCGCAAATGCAATTATCACACGTTCTGAAGCGTTGGTGGATAAAACAGAAGGCGGGGGCAGATTATTTGCTGAGCTAATTAACAGTGTAAATCAGCCTATTCCGCCTGGTGCATTTGTGCGTATCGCATTTTCAGGTCGGCGTTTTGTAGATGTGTATGAAATTCCAGAAGAGGCGCTAGTTGGCGCAGATATGGTGTTTGTGGTTGAAGAAGGACGGGCGAGCCAAAGAGCTGTAGAAATTGTGCATCGGTCGCCTGGTAAAATCTGGATTAGAGGCGAGATTGAGCAAAATGACCAGATTATTGCGACACGCATTCCTGGCATAGGTGATGGCTTGCGTGTTCGTATCACTACCGAAAACTAAATTTAAATGGCTGATATAGTAAAGAAATCAGAATATGTTTAACAGCGCTATCGAATTTTTTGCCAGACATAAAACGGCTGCCAATATCGTTATGATCATCATGCTAGCGGTTGGCATCGCTTCTGTATCGCGGCTAAATAAACAGTTTTTCCCAGATGTAGATGTAGAAATCATTGCTGTATCTGTGACATGGTCTGGGGCAACGGCTGAGGATGTTGATAGTAATGTGGTGCAACCGCTTGAGCCTGAATTAAGAACGATTGCAAATGTAAAAAAGGTGAGCTCTTCCTCTTTTGAAGGCAATGCTGTTGTGCAGGTGGAATTCACTTTCGGTGCAGATATGCAAAAGGCACTTGCCGATGTTGAAGCAGCAGTTGGTCAGGTCGATTTTCCGAAAGATGCAGAAGCGCCTGAGGTCATCAAGGGCGAGTTTTATGACACGGTTTCCAGAATTGTTCTATCTGGGCCATTCCCGCTATCTTCCTTGCGGCATCACGCCAAAAATATCAAAGAAGATTTATTGCAACGTGGCGTGGATAAGGTCGAAATTCTAGGCCTTCCTGATGAGGAAATTCGTATTGA
Organism: Puniceispirillaceae bacterium (SeqCode); assembly: GCA_965660095.1. GTDB lineage: Bacteria > Pseudomonadota > Alphaproteobacteria > Puniceispirillales > Puniceispirillaceae > WTJO01. Next base: position 25,581 of record CBFHYP010000014.1, on the reverse strand, counting down.
AGTTCAAGAATCTGAACTGGCTCGGCTTGGACTTACCTTGGGTGATATTTCGAATGTTATCTCCAATAGCTCGGTAGATGTGCCTGCAGGCCGTTTTGCAGATGGTGCGTTGCGTGTGCGCTCTCTTGGATTGCGTAAAACTGCAGCAGAATATCAAGATATTAATATCCTTATTCGGCAAGATGGAAGCGCTGTAAAGCTTGGGGATGTTGCTGTTATTACAGATACATATGAGAAGCCTGCTGTGCTGTTCCACCGAAATGGTGCGCCGGCGGTGGAAGTGCATATTCAGCGTGGCAAGTCTAGTGACTCCCTGCAAACCAATAAAATTGTTCAGGATTATATAGCGGAAAAATCTAATACATTGCCGCCCAAATTAACCCTTGAGCAGCATGATGTGGCTGCTGTTTTAATCTCTGAGCGGATTAATTTAATGGTCGAAAATGGCCTATTTGGGCTTGTCCTTGTGATGCTTGTGCTGTTTATTTTCTTGCCAGCGCGTGTTGCTTTTTGGGTGGCTGCAGGTATTCCTGTGGCCTTTCTTGCAACCTTTGGGGTAATGCTTGTCTCTGGCCAGACGATTAATATGATCTCACTATTTGGGCTTATTATGGCGCTTGGGATTGTGGTCGATGATGCAATTGTTATTGGCGAGCATGCAGAACATCTGCGCAGGCGACGAAACCTGCCTATTCAAGATGCTTCTATTCTTGCCGCTAAGCGTATGGGTCCCCCTGTTATTTCAGCCATGTTAACAACGGTGGCAGCGTTTTTGCCGCTCTTCACCATTAAGGGCATAATCGGGGTAATTATTTCTGCGATACCTGCAGTGGTTTGTGCGGTGCTGGTTGCTAGCTTGATTGAATGTTTCTTTATTCTGCCCGCCCACCTTGCGCATTATGGTAAAGCAAAAGAAGATAAACCATCTTGGTTCCGGCGCAATTTCGATGCAGGTTTCGGATATTTCCGAGATAAGATTTTCGGCTCTTTTGTGCGCATTTCATATCGCTATCGTTATGTGACATTTGCATTTGCTATCGGCCTTTTAATGACAGCAGTTGGGATGATGTCTAGCAATCGTGTCGGTTTTGTCTTTTTCTCCGCACCTGAAGCTGACCGTGTATTTGCAAATGTACGGATGGTGGCAGGCTCAACGCGAAGCCAAACCGAAAATATGCTTGTTGGCATGGAAACAGCGCTTGCTGAAACTGAAGAACAGCTTACCGGTGGGCAAAGCGATCTCGTAAAGCTTTCTTATAGTGTGCTTGGCCAAAATGTATCTGCTGGGGATGATGGCACGCCATCTGGCGGCGCAAATGATTTAAGAGCAGGTATTGTTATTGAATTGATCACAGCTGATCAGCGCGATATCCGTGTGGATGAGTTTGTGCAGTCCTTCAAAGATAATATTGAGCTTCAGGCAGGGGTTGAGCGCCTAATTGTCAGAGCGCCAACAGGTGGCCCGCCAGGGCGTGAGCTTGATATCCGAATTCTTGGGGATGAGCTTAGCACACTAAAAGCTGCTGCACAGGATATTATCCAGATAGCAGATGCTATTCCAGGCACAACAGATGTTGAAGAAAACCTAGATTATGGCGCAGAAGAACGCATTATCAGGCTATCCCCACTAGGAAAATCGTTAGGATTTACCGTTCAGTCTATTGGCGCACAGGTCAGATCAGCCCTTGATGGTGCGGTTGTAACCCGATTCCCGCGCGGGGATGAGGTCGTTACAGTGCGCCTATCACGCCCCGAAAATGAAATTTCAACAGACAGTCTTACCGCCCTGAAATTAATCACCCCACAAGGGAATTATATTGAATTAGGCGAGGTGGCTCAGGTTGAAGGCAGATTAGGGTTTTCGATTGTCCGACGCCAAGATGGCTTCCGCGAGGTTGCTATTCAGGGGGAACTTGATGATGATGTGATAAATACCTCACAAGCTGTTGAGGCTTTAACAACGGGTGATTTTGCAGATTATGTGCGGGATAATAATCTGCGTTACCGGTTTGATGGGCGCGATCAAGAACAAGGTGAAGCTTTTGCCGATATGGCGACAGGGGGCATTCTTGCGCTGTTAAGCATCTATGCCATTCTAGCCTGGGTATTTGCCAGCTGGGCGCGGCCTTTTGCAGTGATGATTATGATCCCCTTTGGGCTAATTGGTGCTGTTGTCGGGCATTATGTGATGGGGCTAAATCTTAATATCCTATCTCTTTTTGCGCTAATTGCATTGTCTGGTATTGTAGTGAATAACTCAATTATTCTGGTCGCAACAATTGAGCGTAGGCGCACAGAACTAGGCGATACAGAAAGTGAAGAGGATGCGGTGGTGCAAGGCACAACAGACAGATTGCGCCCTGTATTATTGACCTCGATGACAACTATTGGCGGGTTATCCACCTTAATGTTTGAAACTTCACTTCAAGCGCAATTCCTTATTCCGATGGCGACAACATTAGTATTTGGGCTTGCTGTTACAACCTGTCTTGTGCTGTTCTTAGTGCCAGCAACATTGGGCGTAAGCAAAGATATCGGCGCGATTTTTGGTGGTATCTGGCGCAGTGTAAAATATATTTGGCGATTGGTGGCGGCATAGCTTTATGGCTTCTTCAGGGAATAAAGGTGGCGGGAAAAAGGGCCCTTCTGGCAGGTCTTACCGCTCGAAAACAGGCTTAACCATCCAGCCTAAAAATATGCGGGCGCGAAAGCCTTCATCTAATAGATGGCTTACGCGCCAGCTTAATGACCCCTTTGTTGCAGAAGCTCAGAAAAGGGGCTTTCGTTCTCGGGCGGCCTTAAAGCTTGAGCAGATGGATGATAAGTTTAATTTCTTATATCCCCATGCCGCCGTGGTCGATTTAGGCTGTGCACCTGGGGGGTGGCTTCAAGTTGTCTCTAAACGCTGTAAGCTAGATGCAGGGCAAGCAAAGTTAGTAGGAATTGATATTCTGGAAACAGACCCTGTGCCGGGGGTGGTAATCTTTACAGGGGATATCACTGATGATGCTGAACTGGACAGGATAACAGATGCAATCGGCGGTAAGGCTGATATTGTTTTATCTGATATGGCTGCAGCAACCACAGGCCACCGTCAAACCGACCATCTTCGCACTATGGCTTTACTTGAAATTGCGCTCGATTTTGCGGAATCAATTCTAACAGATGGCGGGGTGTTTTTGGCTAAAGCCTTTCGCGGTGGTGCAGATGGGCAATTCATGACTGAGCTTAATAAACGCTTTGATAAGGTCAGATATGTGAAGCCTGCGGCGAGTAGGGCTGAATCAGTTGAAACCTATCTGCTTGCCACTGGATATCGTCGCCCTGAGGCTGATGATCAGGATGTAGATTAAAGCTAAATGCTGTTTTGAGGCTTGCGCTAAATCAGATGTAGCCTTTTGGCTAACAAGATGGTAGTATCTGGCGTCATCACGAACCGCACTGCGAGCAAAGCTTCTGTGCCCAGATTTAGGATCGCTTTAACGGATGACCTCTTCTCATTTAAACATAAAAGATGCCCTCACATTTGACGATGTTTTGCTTCAGCCTGGCTTCTCGTCAGTCCTTCCTGCTGATGTTGATATTAGCACAAAACTTACGCGTGAGCTTTCACTGCAAGTCCCATTGGTCTCTGCTGCAATGGATACTGTGACAGAACAAAAATTGGCTATTGCAATGGCGCAGGCTGGCGGTATTGGGGTGTTGCACAAGAATTTTTCTATTGAAGAGCAGGCGGCGCAAGTCGCCGCCGTAAAACGATTTGAAGCTGGCATGGTGGTAAACCCGCTCACTATCGCCCCGGATAAAACGCTAGGTGAAGCCCTTGAATTAATGCGTCATCATAAAATTAGCGGTGTGCCGGTAGTTGAAGAAAATGGCATTTTAGTTGGTATTTTAACCAATAGGGATGTCCGTTTTGCCACTGACCTGAACCTTAAAGTGGCAGAGCTGATGACATCACCTGTTGTAACCGTCTCAGAACATAGCTCAGCTGATGAGGCGCGCAACCTTCTGCACCGTCATAAGATTGAAAAGCTGGTTGTTGTGGATGGCGAAAACCATTGTATTGGGCTTATCACTGTTAAAGATATGGAAAAGGCTGAACATTACCCGTTAGCATCCAAAGATGATGCAGGCAGATTGTTAGTGGCGGCCGCTACAGGCTCGGGTGCTGATGGTGTTGCGCGTGCTGAAGCGCTTGTTGCGGCAGGGGTTGATGTGATTGTTGTGGATACAGCCCATGGTCATTCAGAAGGCGTTTTATCAGCTGTCTCTGAGATTAAAAAATTGTCAAACACGGTGCAAATCATTGGCGGAAATGTCGCTACAGCAGATGGCGCAGAAGCGCTTATTAATGCTGGGGTGGATGCGGTTAAAGTAGGGATTGGGCCAGGTTCAATTTGTACAACTAGAATGGTGGCAGGGGTTGGTGTCCCGCAGCTTACCGCTATCTTTGATGCAGCTAAAGTCTGCCATAAAAAAGGCGTTCCTGTGATTGCAGATGGCGGCATTAAATATTCTGGAGATTTGGCGAAAGCCATTGCAGCAGGTGCATCTGTTGCGATGGTGGGAAGCTTGCTTGCAGGAACAGATGAGACACCTGGTGAAATTTTCTTATATAATGGCCGCTCATACAAAGCATATCGCGGCATGGGCTCATTAGGGGCAATGGCACGCGGCTCAGCAGATAGATATTTCCAAGCTGAAGTCTCCACGCCGCTAAAGCTGGTTCCAGAAGGGATTGAGGGGCAGGTGCCATATAAAGGTTCTGCTGGTCAGGTGTTGCATCAGCTAAGTGGTGGTTTGCGCGCGGCGATGGGTTACACCGGTAATGCAAGCATTACTGAAATGCAGCAAAACTGTACCTTTTTAAAGATTACTTCTGCAGGGCTTTCAGAATCGCATGTCCATGATGTGACGATAACACGTGAAGCTCCGAACTATAGACCCGGAATTTAATACGCACGCTAGGCACGCTTTCGCAGAACAAAACTGTGTAAGCAAGCCGCATGTTGCTAGTTCTACTTTTATCATAGTGAAGCATTGAAATGACAGATACGTTAACCATTATTGATTTTGGCTCTCAAGTAACCCAACTTATTGCTCGGCGCCTGCGTGAACATAATTTTTTTACTGAAATTATCCCAAGCCATAAGGCGGATGAAATCCTGCAGGAACAGCAGGATTGGTCAAATATCAAAGGGTTTATTTTATCAGGTGGCCCACAATCTGTGACCAGTACTGATACCCCTAGATGCCCGCAATCCGTATTTGATTCAGGCCTGCCTATTCTTGGGATTTGCTATGGCCAACAAACCTTATGCGCCCAGCTTGGCGGCAAGGTGGAGGCAGGGGTAAGCCGTGAATTTGGTGGCGCAGAAATGCAGATTAAACAAGCCTCGCCCTTATTTGCACACATCGGTGAGGTGGGCACATCCTTTACGGTCTGGATGAGCCATGGGGATCATGTCTCAGAACTGCCAGCAGGGTTTAATGTAATCGCTGCCTCGTCAGGGGCACCTTTTGCGGCTATCGCAGATACAACACGGCAGTATTACGGTACTCAATTCCACCCCGAGGTCGTGCATACGCGGCATGGCACGCAAATGCTGGTTAATTTTGCAGCTGATATTTGCGGCTGTGCAGCGGATTGGTCGATGGCAGCATATAAGGATGAAGCGATTGCTGCTATTCGCAAACAGGTAGGTGATAAGCGGGTTATTTGCGGCTTGTCTGGCGGGGTGGATAGCTCTGTGACGGCAATATTGCTCCATCATGCACTTGGCGATCAGCTAACATGTGTGTTTGTGGATACAGGCTTAATGCGTGCGCATGAAGCAGATGAAGTAGTGAGCCTATTCAAAGGCCATTATAACATTCCGCTCATCCATCATGATGCAAGCGAGCTGTTTCTAGGCAGGCTAGCCGGGGTTACAGACCCAGAAGAAAAGCGCAAAATTATTGGCGCGAGCTTTATTGAAGTGTTTGACGGGGAAGCTGCTTCTATCCATGATGCTGGCAAAGATGCTACCTTTCTGGCGCAAGGCACGTTATATCCTGATGTAATTGAATCTATCTCAGTTGCAGGCGGTGAGGCGGTGACCATTAAATCGCATCATAATGTGGGCGGTTTGCCTGATGATATGGCGTTAGAGCTTGTTGAGCCATTACGCATGCTCTTTAAGGATGAGGTAAGGGATTTAGGCCGCACATTAGGGCTTCCAGATAGTCTTGTTTCAAGGCATCCTTTCCCAGGGCCAGGGCTTGCTATTCGCATTCCAGGGGAGATTACTCCAGATAAGCTGGATATTTTGCGTAAAGCAGATGTGATTTATCTAGAGGAGATTAGAAAAGCTGGTCTGTATGATGAAATTTGGCAGGCTTTTGCGGTATTATTGCCTGTAAGAACGGTAGGCGTAATGGGGGATTCGCGTTCTTACGAATATGTTTGTGCATTACGCGCAGTTACCTCAACTGACGGCATGACAGCCGAAGCCTATTTGTTTGACACCGCTTTCCTAGCCGCTTTATCCACCCGCATCATCAATGAGGTAAAAGGCATTAATAGGGTAGTCTATGACGTAACCTCAAAACCGCCTGGGACGATTGAATGGGAATGATTTAGATACCCTAACACCTAATATTTTAATGCATTTAAATCACAAATTATTATTCAAAATAATTGCTACAACGCCCAATGAGCGATGTAGCATTTTTGATATTAAGATGGATTGCGCTTCAGAAAAAGCGCATCACCTTTGGACAAATAAGCCAAGAAGATAGCAGGAATGCCTAAAATCAATGCTGGCGGCATATGGCTTAAGCCATCTGGTTGACCTGAAAAAGAACCAACTATGCCTAAGCACACCGCTACAAAACCAAGTGATGCCCAAAATCTTAGGGGCTTAATCCAAATCGCTATAGCACCAGCTATTTCACTCACCGCGATGAAGTAAGCAAAGGCAATTGGAAAGCCAAGGCTGAGGAATAATTCATTAACCTGCTCGCCAGCCGTTAACTTGAAAAACCCTGCCATCGCAAATGCAAAAGTTAGAAATGCCATAATGGCATATGGCCCATACTTCTTTATCATCTTCATTGTTGATATCCTTTAATTGTACAGTTTGGACTTTTTTATTTGTTTTATTATCGAACGTAAATATGTTTAATTTCATCATTTAGTGTGTAATAATTAAACATATGAAAACATGGCAAGCTCTCTACACCGCTTTAGTTGTGGCGGAAACAGGAACCGTAACTAAGGCAGCGCTGCAATTGAATTGCCAGCGCTCCACTGTAATTCGGCACATTGACCTTATTGAAAACTGGCTTGAGAATACGCTTTTTATTCGCCATCCTAAAGGCTATGACCTTACAGAAGCAGGTAAGGAATTCACCACATCTCTAAAATTGGTTGAACAACAGATTTCGACACTGAAAACACAGATTTCATCTCAGGCTAGCGAAATAACTGGCACGCTGGTGATTTCCACATTAGACCCCTTAATTGGTCTATTTGCGCCTGCCATAAAACAATTCAAAACAGAAAATCCGCATTGCAGGGTTGATGTTTTATCTTCGACGACATTAGAGCCTTTAGAAAAAGGCAAGGTTCAAATCGCGCTTCGAACAGGTAAAAAAACTGACAATTTGGATTATGTTCCCATCAAGCTAGGCACATTAGTCTTTGGCATTTTTGGTACCCAAAATTATCTAAAGCAAAACGGGTGTCCAAACACGATCGCCGATTTGTCCAAGCATCAATTTATATGCCCTTCAAGCTATAACCCTAGGATCCCGTTCTCAAATTGGTTTGAAGAGAATATCTCGTCAGAACAGATGGCGGCCACAGCATCAGATGCGTATGCAACATTAGAAATGATAAAGGAAGAAATAGGCTTAGGGATCTTGCCAGTTTTTAAAACGCATAAGGATTTAGTGAGAATCCTGCCAGAGGATTTAAATTGGCAAACCACTATTTGGGCTGTATCGCATGTAAATGTGTATAGAACGCTTAAAGTTCAGAAATTTTTGAAAAGCCTGAAAGACAATATTCATATTTAATTAATAAGCCAAGGCAAGGGATTTGCTGTTGTGATGTTGATGTTTTATCCTTATGAATGTGTGCAGTAAATATAAAAATGAAAAGAGTGCATAATGTCAGACTTGCGGCCAGTTCATGATGACGAAATCGATTTATTTGAGTTAATTCTAACGCTTTGGGATGGGAAGTGGCTGATAAGCGCGTGCGTTGCTATTTCAGTTCTGTTGGGCGGTGGCTTTCTTTTGATAAAAGAGCCTGAATACGAATCTAGATTAAACTATGCAATTGATACACTTCCTCCATTTTATGCAAACCAAAAAGCATTGTCAGATTTTAAGATGATGTTTTATTCAAAAAATATTTTTGAGGATTGGCACAAGAATAACAATTCATCGGCAATTATTTTTGAGGATTTCAGTAATACAGAAGTGCTAGATGGGTTTACAGTGTCGAAAGATGAAGGTGAACTTTTGGCCAGTATAGCTTCTGAGAAAAATGGTGGCGATTTCATTCTCATCAAAACTAACCAACTTCCTATGCTGAATGACTTCTACAATTATGCAATATATATCAATGAAATGCTGAAGGCTGAATATCTGATGCGGGCGAAGAGTGAGCTTGGAATTCTGGAAACACGGTTCAAAGATTTGACGGCATCAAGCGAGTTCACAATCCAAACGGTTTTATCTGTAGATAGATATATTGTTGCTGCCGGAGCCGGTGCAAACGTGCTTGCCATTCAGCATCCCACAATGCCGAGGAAGGTGTCCCCGCAATCTCGTTTAATACTTGCATTATCGGTTCTGTTGGGCGGAATGATTGGGGCAGCTTATGTGCTTATTCGTACGGCAATTCATAACCGTAAATAGCGGGTGTCTTAGATAGCACAATCTGGGCTGTTCCATACTGGTGAGGCTCCGCTTACAAGCTTTGGTATCACATAATGCGGATTAAAATCAGACAAGGCCTCCACCACGACATCCCTATCATTGAGGAAATTGCATCAAGGGCATATCAGCAATATGTGGATGTTATTGGCAAAAAGCCTGCGCCTATGGTGGCTGATTTCCGCCTACATCTCACACATGATATTATCTTTGTTGCAACAGAAGTAAATGAAGATATCGTCGTTGGATATGCTGTTCTCCTGAACAAAGACGCAGAATATTGGCTTGAAAATATCGCTGTTCATCCTGATAAGTCAGGCCAAGGGATAGGAAGCCAGCTTATCGCGCATATAGAGGAATATATTTCCGGCAATGCATCACACTATCATCTCTATACCAATGAGCAAATGACGAAGAACATCACATGGTACACAGATTTAGGGTTTGATGAGACAAGGCGGTGTGAGGAAGATGGTTTTAACCGTGTTTTCTTCACTAAAAAACTTAATCCTAATGATGGCCTCTAATTCATCTCTTACATAATGTTTTTTCATGCTAGTCTAAAGATATAAATCTTAGCAGGATGATGATATGTTGGACATGAAGACAGCTTGCTTGGTGTGTGAAGCTGAATTACGCACAGATAGCGATGCGATGATTTGCTCTTACGAATGCAGTTATTGCGTTTCATGTGCGGATACGCGCAATCATATTTGTGATAATTGCAAGGGCGAGTTAGTGCCCCGCCCAAAGCGGATACATGCTGAATAAGAAGCAAAATAATAATGATGGATTTTAGATGAGATGGTTTTTTACATCGCTAAAATTTTAATTACAGCGTCGCTGATAGTGCTCATTACCGAAATTGCAAAACGTAGTGACAGTTGGGGCGGGTTAATCGCCGCCCTGCCTATCACCACCTTTTTAATATTACTCTGGATGTATGTTGAAGGGGCAGGGGATAAGAAAATTGCCGCTCATGTCAGTTACACCCTATTCTTCGTGCTTCCAACCCTACCCATGTTTGTGCTTTTCCCTTTTGTCATCTCTCGCTTTGGGTTTTGGCCAGCCTTAGTTTCAGGCCTGGTGCTTACCGCCCTATGTTTGTATCTGTTTAATCTGCTTGCAAAGCCGCTAGGATTTAATTTGCTTTAAGCAATCTTATCCAGCTTTTCTGTGAAAGTTGAGATGGTACGGTCAAGATTGGCAAGCTTATCTAATCCAAACAAACCGATGCGGAAGGTTTTGAAGTCTGCAGATTCGCCGCATTCTAGCGGCACGCCTGCCGCTACCTGCACCCCGTTTGCTGCAAACACTGCGCCATTTTTCATATCATCCCGTTCCGTGTGTGAAACAATTACAGTAGGGGATTTAAAGCCCTCAGCGGCTAGGCTTTTAAAGCCGCGCTGTTCCATAATGCCGCGTAGTTTCTCGCCTAGTTCAATTTGAGCTGCTTTCGCATGAGCAATGCCAAAATCTGCAATTTCGCGATAAGCATCAAAAAATTGAGCAATACCATCTGTAGGCATCGTGGCGTGATAAGCGTGACCGCCGCCTAAATACGCTCCCATAATGTGATGCCATTTTTTCAAATTCAGCACAAAACTGTCAGATTCAGTTTCATCAAGGCGTTTTAACGCCTTGTCTGACAGCATCACAACACCTGTACAAGGTGTCGAGGTCCAGCCTTTTTGTGGGGCAGTGATAAGCACATCCACCCCTAATGCTTTCATATCCACCCATAACGCGCCTGAGGCGACGCAATCTAGTACAAATATCGCCCCAACCTGATGTGCAGCTTCCGCAACCCGTGCAACAAAACTATCTGGAAGCAATAATCCAGCTGAGGTTTCAACATGCGGTGCAACCACCACACGCGGCTTAGATGCTGCAATTTGGGCGCAGATTTCATCTATATCTACAGGGCTAAATTGTTGGTCAGCAGCAGGTGTATCTGGCCTTGCACACATGATTTCAGCATGCTCCGGCGTAACCCCTTGGTCAAAAATTTGGGTCCAACGATAGCTAAACCAACCGTTTCGTATCACCAAGACCTTTTCATTTTTTGCAAATTGACGCGCTACAGCTTCCATCGCGTAACTGCCGCCCCCTGGGACAAGCACACAAGAAGATGCCTGATATACATCTGTAAGCCCTTCATGAAGTCCGCGCATCACAGACTGAAAGCTTTTGGACATAGAGTTTAAAGATCTATCCGTAAATACAACTGAATATTCAAGCAAACCTTCAGGGTCGATGGCAGGATAAAGGCTGGACATATAAGGCTCCGTAAATAATAACACGCTACTTTTTCATAAAAGCAAGTAAGGGACTAACTTTAGGATATCCTAAAGCCTGAATCAAACAATTCTTGTTATCATCTAAGATAGTCTGCAAAATGTCGCAGGATAGTTTTTGGGAAAGTTTTCTTGCCCACCATCATCATATGAGAGAAGAAATGCGCAAAATTGGTCTAATCGGGGGGTTAAGCTGGGAGTCATCCAAGCTGTATTATGAGGTCATGAATAATGAGGTGAAACAGCGATGTGGCGGCTTGCATTCTGCTGAGATTATTATGGTATCTGTAGATTTTGCGCCTGTTGAAGCTTGTTTGAAGAACAGAGATTGGCAGGGGGTTGCATCACATCTAATCCCCGCAGCACAAAAGCTTGAAACAGCAGGCGCTGAGGCAGTGTTGCTATGCACCAACACCATGCATAAAATCGCAGATGAAATTTCAGATGCTATATCCATTCCATTTTTTCATATTATCGATGCGTTAGGCCAAGCATTGAAAGCAGAGGGAAGGAAGAAAGCTGGATTGCTTGGAACCAAAGCAACAATGCAAAATAAAACCTATCAACAGATGCTCAAAGAAAATTATGGGGTTGCATGTATCCTGCCATCTGAGGCTGAATGTGAGGTGATTGACCAAATCATTTTTGAAGAATTATGTCTTGGGATAATCTCCGCTCACTCTAAAGAAAAATATCTGCACATCATCGAAAATTTAGCCCAGAAAGGCGCAGATTCTATCATTTTAGGCTGTACCGAAATCACTTTACTACTCACACAGCAAGATTGTACTTTGAAGGTTTTTGATACAACCGCATTACATGCAGTATATGCGGTAAATTGGGCATTAGAGACAACTGAAACATAAAACAGGTATCATCTTGTTCAGCGCGCAAAAAAATAAAGGGGGAAATCTTCAGATGTGGGACAGAAAAAAGCTTTTGGAATGGTTTGGGGTGATAACCGCAATTTTTTATTCGCTTCTGGTGGCGTTGAATATTGGGGCTGAGTTTTTAGGGTTTTTGCTATTGCTCATCTCTGCGATTTCCATTGGCCTATGGGCATATTTATGTCAGCATAAAGGTATCTTGTTTCTGCAGTTCTTTTATGCCAGTGCAGGTGTTATCGGAATGTTGCGCTGGTTCTGAATGGGATTAATGTTGTGGGTGCGTAGCTGCAGTGACGCCAATAAAACAACAATCTACATGATGTGGAGAATGAAGCATGAGCTATGTAAATGTCGCACTAGCAGCAGTGCCAACACAAAATAAACAAGCCTATACTGATTCAGCAACAAAAATGGGGGAGGTGTTTTGCTCTCTCGGTGCTTTGCGGGTTATTGAAACATGGGAAAATGAAGTGCCAGACGGTAAGATAAGTTCTATCCCAATGGCGGTAAAACGTGAGGCTGGCGAATCTATTGTCCTTTCCATTATTTTTTGGCCCTCAAAACAAATCGCTGATGAAGCGATGGCAAGTATGATGGAAAGTGATGCGATGAAAGAGCATATGCCGATGGATTTGTTTGATTTTAGCCGTCTTATTCATGGCGGGTTTGATACGATTGTGGATATGGCCGAATAAGAGGGTTGATGCTTTTTCATTATATCTGTTTAGGGGTGGCAATACTGCTTGAAGTCACAGGCACGATGCTATTGCCTGTGTCCCAAAATTTCTCGCGCCCATTGCCAACACTTATTCTGGTATGTTGTTATGCAGGGGCTTTTTATTTGCTGACCTTTGCGGTACAAGCAATCCCACTTGCTATCGTCTATGCCACTTGGTCAGGAATGGGCGTGTTTGCAATCGCAATTCTAGGATATTTATTTTATCAAAATGCTTTGCCATGGCACGCCATTTTGGGTCTAGGGATGATTATCGCCGGTGTAGTACTGGTGCAATTAAAGTGAAATAGGACATTAACCCTGTTGAGCTGCGCCGTAAGGGGGCATGAATAAGGATGTCGGATAAACTAGGCGGTTTTAAGGCGTGGGCAATTTGGTTATTGGCTGGCCTCAGCTTTGGATATGCTTTTTTCCACCGTGTAGCCCCTTCTGTAATGGTCTCCGACTTGATGGCTGAATTTGCGATTGGTGGGGCGATGCTTGGCACACTATCAGCGCTGTATTTTTATCCATATGTATTACTGCAAGTCCCGCTTGGCGCGTTGCTTCAATCTTTGGGCACACGGTTATTGTTAAGCCTAGCACTTGGCCTAGCTGCCATAGGCTCATTGCTGTTTGGGCTGGCTGAAACATTATGGCTTGCCTATTTTGGAAGGATACTTATTGGGATTGGCTGTTCTGTTGGTTTTCTGGGCTCTCTTGCTTTAGCAACCAGGTGGCATCCCCCCCACCGCTATGCATTGCTCGCAGGGCTTTCCATGTTTATGGGCATGATGAGCGGAATGCTTGCTCAAAAGCCGCTTGCGTTTTTAATTGAATCCATTGGCTGGCGGCATACCATGTTTATTCTGGCAGCAGCAGGGTTTGGCTTTGCACTACTTGTTGCTGTTTTTATCCGAAATGCCCCTGAAAAGGCATCACAGCAGGACGCTAAAATAGCGCAGGAAAAAACTGATTGGGCCGGGTTATGGCAATCGCTTAAAATCGTGCTTAAACGCAAAGATGTATGGAAAATTGCATTTGTTGCAGCTGCAATGTCAGGGCCTATGTTGACCTTAGGCGCATTGTGGGGAACACCCTATGCAATTGAAGCCTATGGATTAAGCAGGCCAGATGCCGCATTTCAGATGTCATGGCTATTGCTTGGCTGGGCGGCTGGCGCTCCATTTTGGGGATGGTTATGCGCACAAATTGGCAAGCTTAGATTAGTTTTAAGAGCAAATATGTTGCTATTATGTGTGCTGTTAGGGCTTATCATCTTCATCTCCTCCCTCCCTTTGGGAATATTTACCATCATTATTTTCTGTATTGGGTTTGCAGGCGGGGGAATGACAGCGTGTTTCGGTTTGGTACGGGTTACGATGCCATCTGAGTATGTGGGGGCAGCCACTGGCGTTGTAAATTCTTTAACGGTTGCGTCTGGTGCAGTGCTACAGCCCCTTGTCGGATTGGGTCTGGATTTGCTATGGTCTGGCACAATGACAGTAGGGACATCTTCATATCAGGCATCTGATTACAGATATGCGTTCAGCGTTATTTTGTTTTCATGTTTATGTGGGTTTATTGTTGCAATTTTTCTTGAAGATGAGCAGCAAACATTATCTTAAATTAGCCTTTCGGGAGGGGCTTTTATGACGCTTCGTTCAACTAAAATTATTGCAACTATTGGGCCTTCTTCTTCTGCGTTAGAGCAATTGCAAAAACTTGCAGAAGAGGGGGTGAACCTGTTTAGGCTTAATTTCTCACATGGCACACATGCAGACCATAGTGCTCGAATTAAGGCTATCAGACAGGTTGAAAAGAATATCTCAAAACCTTTGGGCATTATAGCAGATATGCAAGGGCCTAAATATCGGATTGGCGGTATCGATGCACCTGCTCCCTTAGAAGCAGGCGCAGAAGTATGCTTTGCCCTTCCAGAACATCTAAATGCGGCAACGCTTCATTGTGCACAATCAGCATTGCATGTGCCTTTGCCACACCCAGATATTTTTGAAGCGATACTTCCTAATTCTCGGATTTTAATGGATGATGGCAAGCTTACGCTTACCGTAACGTCTATTCAGGATAAGTGGTTTTTAGCCACATTACACAATGCAGGTACTATCTCAAGCAACAAGGGTGTAAACCTGCCAGACACCGCACTGGATATTAACCCGCTCACAGAAAAAGATCATATTGACCTTCAATTTGCACTGGAAAATGAAGTTGATTTTATCGCCCTTTCTTTTGTGCAAAAGCCAAGTGATATTCTTGATGCAAAGGCAATTATTGGCGGCAGGGCACAAATTATTGCAAAAATTGAAAAGCCAATGGCGCTGAATGAGATTGACGATATCATCCAAGCAACAGACGCTATTATGATCGCAAGGGGTGATTTGGGCGTTGAATTGCCTGCGCAACAAGTGCCCCCCATTCAAAAGAATTTAGTTTCCAAATGCCGGCGCGTTGGCAAGCCTGTGATTGTGGCAACCCAGATGCTTGAAAGCATGATTAATGCTCCCACACCAACCCGTGCAGAAGCTTCAGATGTCGCAGGTGCCGTGTTTGACGGTGCGGATGCGGTCATGCTTTCTGCAGAAACAGCGGCAGGTAGCTATCCGATTGAAGCTGTTCAGATGATGGCATCAATCGCACAAGCAGCAGAACAGCATATTGCACTGCATCCGCATGATGGACCTGCACAGATGGAAGTCGAGAGCTCCATTTATCATGCGGTGGCAGAAGCTGCGGTGCGGCTTGCTGAAACGATTGAAGCTTGCGCTATCGTGGCCTTTACCGCTTCTGGCAATACCGCGGTTAGAATTGCCCGCGAGCGTCCATCAATTCCAATTTTTGTGCTTTCACCTGCACTCAAAGTTGAGCGCCAGCTTTCTGTTTTGTGGGGCGTGCAATCCGCATCACAAGCAGAAACCCATTATGAAGAAGCGGTAAGTGAAGCTGTGAAGATGGTTAAAGAACGCCAGTTAGGTACCACAGGGCAATCTATTGTTCTGGTTTCGGGGATGCCGTTTGGCTTAGCCGGCAGCACCAACGCCCTTCGGGTTGTTAATCTATAAAGACAACAAGTTTCAGATTGTTTAGAAAAGGGGCTTTATGACAGGTAAACAGCCTAGCCATTCCAGATTATTTGAAGCGGTGAATGTCACTAAATCTTTTGGTGAGTTTACAGCGAATGATGCAATTAGCCTGCATATTGACCAAGGTGAGATTTTAGCACTGCTTGGTGAAAATGGCGCAGGCAAGTCAACCTTTGTTAAAATGATGTATGGGCTACTATCCCCTGATGTAGGCCAGCTGCTCTGGCAAGGACAGCCCCTTAATCTGGAAAGCCCACAACAAGCACGTCAGATGGGTATCGGCATGGTGTTTCAGCATTTCTCATTATTTGAGATGCTTAGTGTTGCTGAAAATATTGAACTTGCCTTGGCAGCCCCGCCAAAAAGGGATGTGTTATCACAGCTGATTACCGAGAAATCCAATGCATATGGCATACCGCTTAATCCAGATAGTCTGGTGGCAGATTTATCTGTAAGCCAGCGTCAACGTGTTGAGATATTGCGGTGTTTGATGCAAGACCCCAAATTGCTTATTTTGGATGAACCGACCTCTGTATTGACCCCGCAAGAAGCCTCTCAGCTATTTGAGGTTATTGAAAAGCTTGCAAATGCAGGATGCGCAATATTGTTTATCTCACATAAATTGGATGAGGTAAAAGCACTTACAGAACGTGCGGTAATCTTGCGTGCTGGCAGAAAAGTGGCTGATATAAAAACCAACGCCCATACATCTGGGCAACTTGCGTCGCTGATGGTGGGTGAGGATGTTGCACATATTAAGCGCCAACCTGCCCCCAAAGCCGCGCATAACAGATTTCAAATCCAAGGGGTATCTAAGCCTGCAAATGGGGCTTTTTCTGTTGCGCTTGAGGAGATAGAGCTCACTGTTAAAGCTGGCGAAATTCTTGGTATTGCAGGCATTGCAGGTAACGGGCAAACAGAATTAATGGATGTGTTAACAGGGGAGTGGGTTGCGCCTAGCGCGCAGGGTAAAATGATTTTAAGTAGCCCTGCAAATCAGGCTATCGATATCAGCCAAATGGGGCCAACAGCCAGACGAAAATCTGGTGTGTGCTGTGTGCCTGAAGAAAGAAATGGTCATGCGGCTGTACCGGATATGACGCTTTCTGAAAATAGCCTTCTTACCCTTCATCATATTCAGAATGCCATTAGGCTTGGCCAAATAAATGCAAGCTTCTGTCATGATTTTTCACGCAAAATTACGGATGAATTTGATGTCAGGTTACCAAAGAAAAATCCGCTTGCTGCACAATTATCAGGCGGGAATTTGCAAAAATTTGTGGTCGGGCGTGAGATTCTGAAAGAGCCTGAATTGCTTATCGTCTCACAACCAACATGGGGGGTGGATGTGGGTGCAGCCATGATTATTCGTAAAGCAATGGTGCAAATGGCACAAAGAGGCGCTGCTATCATTATGATCTCGCAAGATTTAGAAGAGATATTCTCTATCTCTCATCATATCGCTGTATTGCATGAAGGCCGTCTATCAACACAATATTCAGCCTCAGAAATGACTGCAGAACAGGTAGGCTTATTAATGGGGGGCGCTAGATGATAACGCTTGTCCCTAGAAGTTATGTGCCGTGGCAATTAGTTGTTGCTGTGCCATTTTTTGCTGTGGGTTTGACGGTGATTGTCGGGGCGCTAATCTTCTGGCTGCTTGGGTTTGACCCAGTATTGACCTTGTATGAATTTTTCATCAAACCATTATCACAGCCCTATCAATTTGGAAATTTGCTGGTGAAGGCAGCGCCTCTTATCATTATTGGTACAGGCCTTGTGTTTTGCTATCGGGCGAATGTGTGGAATATTGGTGCTGAGGGGCAGCTAATCTTTGGCGCAATAGGTGCTGGCGCATTAGCGCTTTCCTTTCCTGATGTAACCAGCAAATGGTTTTTACTGCCAATGGCATTAGCTGCTATGGGCGCTGGTGCACTATGGGCATTCATCCCTGCTTTTCTAAAAGTTCGGATGAAAACAAATGAGATTTTAGTCTCGTTAATGCTGGCCTATGTGGCAGGGTTATTTCTTGATTGGCTGGTAAGGGGGCCGTGGCGCGACCCAATGTCCTTTGGTTTTCCGCTCACCCCTGCCTATGGCGATGGCGCGCTTATTCCAGCCCTTATTTTGCCAGGTATTGGCAGGCTTGGGCAATTACATTGGGGTGTGCCCATAAGCTTTATATTGGCGATTATCGGATGGGTGATATTGCAACGCACCTTAACAGGATATCAAGTGCGAGTGATTGGAAGTGCCCCGTTTGCAGGCCGTTTTGCAGGGTTTAAACCGGCAAGGGTAAGCTATGGCGTTATGTTGTTTTCAGGCGCATTAGCAGGCTTAGCTGGCATGATTGAAGTTTCAGCAAATATCGGACAGCTACAGCCAAACATCTCCTTTGGCTATGGATTTACCGCCATCATTGTGGCTTTTCTTGCGCGATTGAACCCGCTTGCAGTGGTAATAGCTGGTCTGGTGATTGCACTTGCTGAATTAGGTGGTGATGCGGCGCAAATGTCTATCGGTGTGCCGAAAGTGGTTACTGGAATTTTCAAAGGCATTTTGCTGTTTTTACTATTATCTGGGGAAACGCTAACCCACTATCAAATTAAATGGGCTGGCCAGATGAAATGGTTCAGCAAGGGCAGGGGGCGCACAGATGCTTGATGAATTGCTTATCACGGTCATGCTTACCTCTGTTCCGCTTATTTATGCTGCGACGGGCGAGCTGATAGCGGAGCGAAGTGGGGTGCTTAATCTTGGCGTGGAAGGGATGATGCTGATGGGAGCTGTGGCTGCGTTTGGCGCGGCGGCGGTTTCATCAAACCCATATTTAGGCATAGTCGCAGGCGGTGTTGCAGGCGGCATTACAGCCTGTATTTTTGCATGCTTTGTGCTTGGCCTTGCAACGAACCAGGTCGCAACAGGACTCGCTTTAACAATTTTTGGCGCAGGTCTTTCTGGCTTGCTTGGCGCCCCATTAGTTGGGCAAGCAATAGAAGGATTGCCTAAATTATCTGTTTCTTATTTGTCTGAAATACCCTATTTGGGCAGTATTTTCTCGCTTGATATTATGGCTTATCTAGCTGTGTTGTTGGTGATTTTGACGCACCGTTTTCTGCAACATACCTCATCAGGCTTGGTGTTGCGTTCTGTTGGCATTAATCATCACAGCGCCCATGCATTAGGGTATCAGGTGCTAAAGGTGCGTTTTTATGCAGTATGTTTTGGCGGTGTGATGGCAGGGCTAGGCGGCGCCTATCTGCCGCTTGTCCTCACCCCGCATTGGGCAGAGGGGATGACCGCAGGCAGAGGGTGGATTGCCCTTGCACTGGTGGTATTTGCCGCATGGAAGCCATATCGGGTAATTATTGGGGCATTGTTGTTTGGCGGTATTACCATCATGCAGCTTGCTGGTCAGGCAAAAGGCTGGGCGGTGCCAACACAATTTTTGTCGATGCTGCCGTATCTTGTGACTATTTTGGTGCTGGTGATAATGTCAGGGGCAAGCAGGCTATCCATTGGAGCGCCAACTGAATTAGGCCGGCCGTTCATTTCTGGCAGATAAGCAAGGTTTACCTCCATTAAGGGTGTCATAAATGGTGTCAGCATTTATATCAGGTTTTGTGCTTAGCTTTAGCCTAATTCTGGCAATTGGCGCGCAAAATGCGTTTGTTTTCAGGCAAGGTTTGACCGCAAAACATGTTCATCTTGTGGTGTGGTTTTGTGCCGTTTCTGATGCTGTGCTGATTTGTGCAGGGGTATTTGGAGTGGGCAATATCCTTGCCCCTATCATGCGCGAATATGAAAGCATTATTTTTCTTACTGCATCCTTATGGCTTGGGTTTTATGGGTTTCTGCGCCTGCGCTCAGCCCTTACGCAATCAGAGGCGCTAGATAGCCAACAGCATCAAAATCGCCCTAAACAAGCGTTGCGAATATTGGGCGCTTTGGGGCTAATTACCTGGCTTAACCCGCATGTATATATTGATACTGTATTATTAATTGGCACTTTATCGCTTGGTTTTACAGGGTCTACCAAGGTAGCATTCGCCATTGGTGCATGTATTGCAAGCGCAAGCTTTTTTAGCATCCTAGGCTATGGTGGCGCCAAGCTGAATAAATATATGGTACATCCAAAATCATGGGAGATTGTGGATTTCATCACGGCTGGGATTATGTTCAGCTTTGCTGTGATAATGTTCGTGCAGACAGGCTGGATTTAAAGCTAGCCTGCTAAGGGCGTGCCGCTAATCATCGAGGTCTTCAGACAGCACTGTCATCTGGATGTGATAGCATAATTCGCCCTCATCATCATCGCGATATACTGCGCCATATGTTTCACCATCAAGTAAAAGTTCAACCGAATCTGGTGCCTCAGGACGCTGTTTTAGTCCAATATCCGGATTTCCTAAGCGCTTGCGAAGAAAATTTTGAAGCTTTTGAATTTCGGTCAATGTCATGACGGTGCTTTCTATTCTTTCTTAAAGGATTTTGCATCACATGTTAGTGGCTTTTAAGTCTATAAGACAAGCCATTTAACATTGTGGCGGCATGATGAACAGTTTTCACTCATTTGTCCATATTGTATTTATCAGCAGCACTATGCTTTATCCATGCCGTGCGATTTGCCCGCCAAATTGAGGCCATGATGGGCGTGTCATTACATTTTTAGAGCGGCATTTGCTGCATTTTACATATACGCCTAGCTCAGGCACAGGATAGTGTTTGCCAAAACGCGGTACAAATAAATCAGCTTTCACTTCAGCATTATGCCCACAGCTATGACACCAACAAAATACAGCCATATTCTCGGCAATTAAATCTTGAAGTGTTACTGGACTAAAAGCTGCTTCGGCTTTGATTTCCTGATGTTTGA
Organism: Puniceispirillaceae bacterium (SeqCode); assembly: GCA_965660095.1. Taxonomy (GTDB): domain Bacteria; phylum Pseudomonadota; class Alphaproteobacteria; order Puniceispirillales; family Puniceispirillaceae; genus WTJO01. The sequence continues at coordinate 4,774 of CBFHYP010000014.1, read as the reverse complement.
CGCGCCCCACAGTCTTTGCCCTATCATTTGTTCCTGTTTTGTTCTAATTTAGTGATAGCTTAATTAGCTGGCAAGCTTTTTTACCGTAAACAGATGAAATAATATTGCATGAAGCAGAAGAGGGGGTTATTGCACCAAACGCGGAAGGCGCTCAAGATATCGCATCAATTCAGAGAATCGTGTCGATTTGAATAAGGCTTTATTGCGGTCATATAAAATAAATTGAGAATCGCTATTGGTTTTCAAAAGCCGTTTTTCAATACTGAAAAGAGGGTGTTCATGGGCATGTTTAAAGACTGAAAACACAGCCTTGCCTGGCAGATGGTCAAGTGCATAATCTCGCCATTCGCCATTTGCAACACGCATCGAATAAGCAGATAATAATGTATTTAATTCAGTTTTGGTAAAATAAAGGGGCTTTTGTTTTTTACGTCCTAGCGGATAAATTTGCATTACACCTCGCCTGTATTTCCTTATCCAACTCACTTAAACATGTTGCTATTACCTAATAAAATAGCAGATATGCTCTTTTTACTATGTTGGTGTGATGACAAGATGCGGTCAAGAAAAATGTCTTAATCAACGCCTATTGCATGAAAAGGCTGGAAATACAGGCCATGTTAACGCTATAAAGCAGAAACATATTATGGTAATTAAAGTGCCTTGCTAAAAAAGCAGAACAGAGAGCAGATGAATGGCTGATATTTTTGACGAAATTCAAGATGAGTTAAAACAAGACAGAATGGCAACCCTATGGGCGAAGTATGGCGTCTATGTTATCGGGGCGGCGATTGCAATTATTCTTGTTGTAGCTGGTTATCAGGGGTATCAAAGCTGGCAAATCAGCACAAAAACAAAGGCTGCTGATAGTTTCCATGCCGCATTACAATCAGATGATGTGTTTTCTAGTCTTGCAGAAACACGCGCTGAGCTTTCAGGCGGATACAGCATGCTTGCAGGTTTTTCACAAGCTGCATTGCTTGCTGAGAATGGCGATGCACAAGCTGCTGAGCAAGCATATCTTGATTTATCAGCAGATAGCGCAATTGAGCCGCTTTATCAGGATATCGCCCTGCTGCTTTCTGTAATGGTGGCAGATGAAAATCAATCTGCCCAAACCTTACTAGATAGAATTTCCCCGCTAATGTCGACGGCGAATGTGCTGCAAGGGCTTGCGCTTGAACAAGGTGCTGGGCTTGATATTAAAAATGGTGATATCCAAAGCGCACGCGAAAAGCTTGAACAAATTGCCACCTTGAGCGATATTTCAGCTAATTTAAGAAGACGTGCTGAACAGCTTTTATCTATTCTTACTGCCCCTGTTGGCAGCAGCAATTAATTCAAAGCTTGGATTTACATTAAGGGTCTGCGTATGCACCTACTCTCTATTCAGAAACATCAATTCCTTCGCTCTTTTGCTGCTTTCGGGGTTATCTTGGTTGCGCTTGGGCTTTCTGGCTGTGCCGAGCGAGAATTAATCCTGAAGGGTGAGCGGGAAAGCATATTACTGGATAGCCCTGAGCTTAATGCTGAAACAGATGCCTTGAGTGAGGGAGCTGGTTTGCCAGAGATGGTCTTGAATATCACTGCAGGGCATCCAGGCATTACCTCAAATCATGCCGGTGGGCATCTTGAATTAGACCCGCCTTTCACAACGAAATGGAGCGCCCGTATCACAGCACCGGATGAAGATATTATCTCATTGCCGCAACCTGTTGTTGAGGGTGATAGAGTGATTGCATTAGGCGCTGATGCAACGCTTACAGCGTTTGATATCGAGATGGGTAAGCCTTTATGGGAGACCCAAATTGATGATGGTGCGCGCGGTATCTATCCTGGCAGAGCAGGCGGTGTTGCGCTGCATAATATGGTCATTGCTGCGCATGCCTCACGTCTTAACTTAACTGTGCTTGATGCCGCTACAGGTGAGATTTCGTGGCAGGTAGAACATGATGCTCCGCTTCAAGCTGGCCCTACATTTATTGGGGATAATGCGGTATTAGTGTCTGATATTGAAGGCCAGCTTTATGCCTACAGTATCGAGACCGGTGAATTATTATGGGAAAATGCTGGTCTGCCGGTAAGTACAGTCGTATTTGGTGCGGCCTATCCAGCTGTATATGAAGATGTGGTGGTAATTGCAGGTTCTGGTGGTGAGATTTCTGTGCACCTTGCTGAAGATGCATCCTTATTATGGGCTGAAACCCTTGCAAGTTTAAACCCTAGAACTCCTTTAGAAGAGCTTTCTGATATCTTGGCGCATCCTGTGCATGATGGCACGAATATCATTGTGGCAAGTCAATCAGGACGTCTTGCAGCGTTTGATGCGCTGACAGGGTTAGCGAATTGGGAACAGCCAATAGCGCTAACGCAAATGCCTTGGGTTGCAGGTGATACCGTTTTCGCAGTGAGCATAAATGGTGAATTATATGCGCTTCGGAAATCAGATGGTGCAGTGCGTTGGCGCATTGAGCTAAAGGGTGCGGTTGATGACCGCTCACGCGCAGGCGGTGATTTACCGCATTATCAATCGCCTTTCGTAGGTGCAGGTCAGGTGCATATCATCTCTGATAAAGGGGTTTTATATAGTTTTGATGCAAATACAGGCGAGGAAGTAAACAGCTTTAATCTTCGCACAGAAATTCGTACCACTCCGCAGGTTGCTGCAGGGGCAATTTTTGCATTGGCGCAAAATGGTACCTTGATGATGTTGCGTTAAAAATGACTTTATCAATTGCTATTGTCGGGCGTCCAAATGTGGGTAAATCGACACTCTATAACCGGCTAACCGGAACACGTCATGCGATTGTGGATGACCAGCCTGGTGTTACGCGCGATAGGCGCGAAGGGGATGCTAGCCTTGCAGAAATGCGTTTTCGGTTAGTCGACACTGCAGGGTTAGAAAATGCGCGTGCTGGCAGCCTAGAAGATAGAATGCGAAGACAGACCGAGCTTGCGGTCAGTCAGGCAGATATCACGATGCTTGTTGTTGATGGCAGAGCAGGGCTGTTGCCAGATGATTTATTCTTTGGCAGAGAAATTCGTAAATCAGGTGATAAAGTAATTGTTCTTGTGAACAAATGTGAGGGGCGGGCAGGTGATGCCGTGCTGGCAGAAGCATGGAAGCTTGGTTTGGGCGAGCCTGTGCCGATTTCTGCTGCCCATGGCGATGGTTTATCTGGCTTATATGATAGTATTTTTGAAGCTGCGACTGCTTTAGGCAGGCAAGATGAGCTGTTTGATGATGAGGATGAAACAGACCTCTCCCCTGAAATAATCGATGAAGAAGAACAGGAAGTCTGGTTTGATCCTGAAAAGGATTTGCCGATTAAAGTTGCCATTGTTGGCCGTCCAAATATGGGTAAATCAACCCTTGTCAATTCATTAATAGGCGAAGATAGGCTTCTTACAGGGCCAGAGGCAGGCATCACCCGCGACAGCATCACCTTGCCATTTGAGCATAATGGGCGGGATTATCAATTAGTGGATACTGCCGGCATCAGGCGGCAAGCACGCGTTGTGGATAAGGTTGAACGGCTGATGGTCACAGATGCCTCACGCTCTATTCAGTTTGCGCGTGTTTGTATTTTGATGCTAGATGCACGCCAACCGCCGCATAAACAAGATATGGTTATTGCGCGGCAAATTACCGATGAGGGGCGTGCCTTAGTTATTGCCGCTAATATGTGGGATGATGTGCCAGATAAACAGGCCGCCCTCACCCAGATAAAAGACCGTCTGCAAACTTCACTTGCGCAAGTTAAAGGTGTTCCTGTTGTTCCTATATCTGGGATGTATGGACGCGGCTTTGATAAATTGCTGAAGGCTGTTGAGCAGGTGCATAAAATTTGGAATATGCGTATTTCAACTGGCAGGCTAAATAGATGGTTAGAACCAATGCTAGAAGCGCACCCGCCGCCGCTTTCACAAGGCAGAAGATTGCGCATTCGCTATATGACTCAAATTAAAACAAGACCACCTACATTTGCATTATTTGCAAGTCGGCCAGTAGATTTGCCAGAATCTTATTTGCGGTATCTTGTTGGCGGGTTAAGACAGGATTTTGGGCTTGAAGGTATTCCTATCCGAATGGTGTTGCGTAAAGGCAATAACCCATACGCCAAATAATTTTTGACCTGTAACGCTAGCGATCAGACAGGCTTTCCTCCAGCATGGTGCATAGGCTGTTTAGTGCTTCAGCGATAATATACATTACCGCATCATCAACCCCCTTTTTATCTGTAAACAGGGCTCTGTTACATTCAATTTGCAGGGTGGAGATAGTTTGCGTCTTATTATCTAAATTCAGCCCATAATGGCGTGTAATATAGCCCCCCGCATATGGCGTATTCCATCCCCAGCTAAAAGGGGTGGTACGCATCTCATCCTCTATTTTTTGTACCATCCAATCTGGCATTGTAGCGCCATGAATATTGCCAAAGACTATATCTGGCAATTTTCGATTATGCCTTTCATCTGGCATCGAATGAATATCAATCAGCAAGATATGGCGATGAAGCTGTACTGCTTTTTGGATGTGGCGTGCGAGCAATGCATGATAGGGGCGGTGGTGTGTGTCAATAAGCTGTTGTGCTAAATCGAGGCTAACCGCATGCTCATGAAGTGGTTTACGGTGGACATCTAATCGCGGGATAACGCCATAGCCTGCATCTACATAGCGGGTATAGACATCATTTTGCTTGCTTGCATTGTCATGTAATTTTGTATCAAGCGCAGTTGCAGGTCTATTGACATCAACAACTGCCCGTGCGGC
>CBFHYP010000013.1:0-64074 GCA_965660095.1 Puniceispirillaceae bacterium (SeqCode) | reverse complement strand
CAACAGCATAGAGCCTAGGATAAGCTGGCTTAACCCAATCGATAAAAACCCTAAACTGCTGAGGCATAGCATTAGCAACAAGGGCTTCACAACGCCAAATTTATCTGCAAGAAAGCCAGCTTGCGGGGCGATAAGCATTTCTGCCGCCCTTCTGCCTGCCAAGATTAATCCGCCTAATAATATAGCTGTCTCAACAGAGGTATGTTGCGCCCACATAAGCGAAATCGTGACCGTAAACACGCCATCAATGCCAAAGCCCATCCAACATATCAGCCCGTCTATGAGCGTAGGTCTTGGAATAGAAATAGATTTAAGGGATAAAGCGTTCTTGATTTGCCTTTCGGCTTTTTGATTTATTTCAGGGATGTTTTGGCTGGTAAGGCAGAGGGCTAGAGCTGATGCTATACATGATATAAGCCCAAGCAGGATAAAGATATCTTGCGGGCCAACAAAGCTAACAAAAAACGTGCCGCATGCCATCACCAGCATAGGTCCAATTTGTTCAACCGACCTGCTAATGCCAATGCGCGTGCCGATTTTTTGGGGATTAATCGATGCATAATGCAAGGTCACAATCAACAAGGCAGCATAGGAAAGCCCCCACAACACCCTGCTCACCCCAAGCAAGAAAACACCCTCTAACAGCCCATAGCCAAGCGTTGAAATGGCCGCAAATAACGCCCCTGCAAGGGCTAGATTTTTCACCCCCACAAACTGCCCGATTGCGGTGATAAACCCATAGGTGAAGGTTCTTATCACGCGGTTAATCGCAAGCAAAAACCCAACCGCAACAATGCTTAGCCCAAATTCATCTGCATAAACCGGCAAAAGGATATATAGCAACGCATCTCCTAATAGGGCGATAGTCAGCACCCATGAAGAAATCCACAAATTTTTGTGGGTCGCTTTATCGTCAAACATCGTATCTATCTGCTTTCTTATCTGCATCAAACGCAGTGCACATAATGGGTTACACCATTCTATAGGTTGGAAAAGAATGGCCTAAAAGCTTTTATAATAGCAAAAATTTTAGAAAGTGTTTGCATTATTCGGAAAGTTATTTTCTAGTTTTAAGTTCAAGTTCCGGGGGTAATATCCAAATGAGAACAAAAACGTGGAGGAAATAATGAAATTAACAAGAAGTTTTACAGCCGCAGCTACAGCATCATTGCTGATGTTATCTGCGGGTGTTGCACACGCATTTGAGTGTAAGGTTTCTGAAGCAAGCATGGCAAAGCCTGGCGGGTTTCCAGACCGTGCATTGACGATGATCGTACCTTATGGCCCTGCAGGTGGTTCAGGACAGGTAGCGGCCGCAATGGCTGAAGCGGTAACTGAACTAACAGGTGTTTCCATTAACAGAGACCATAAATCTGGTGGTTCAGGTACAGTGGGTATGACAGCGTATATGGCAGCGCCTACTGATGGATATACGGTGCTTGAGCATATTGATGATGCATCATCTGCACATGCGCTTGATTCAACCCGTCCGCATCCTGCAAGAGACCTTATTCCGCTTGTGACATCACAAGTAACCTTCTCGCAAATCTATATCCGCTCAAACGAGACACGCTTTACTGATTGGCCATCTTTTGTGGATTGGGTAAAGGCGCAGAACGGTAAAGCGACAATTGCGAACGTGTCTAAGGAAGGCTCTATGGAACGTGTGACCATGAAGTTCTTAACAGACGGCACAGGCATGACTATTCAGCAAATCTCATTCGATAAAGGTGCACCACGTTATGGCGCATTGCTTGGCGGTCAGGTTGACGCATTGTTTGAACAGCCTGGGGATGTCCGTAAATTCCTAGATTCAGGTGACTTTAAGCCGATTTTGACAATCTTTAATGAGCGTCCTGGTGTATTTGCCGATGTGCCAACCCATAAAGAAATGGGTTTGGATTTTGAGCCGCTACTTCGTTTCCGCGGCTTTTATGTGCATAAAGATGCCCCTGCGGATCGCGTAGAATGGCTACAATGGGCTTTCCAGCGCGGCTATTGCGAGGACAGCTATCAGAAGTTCAACGAATCTAAATTCATGACTGTTATTGATAGCTATCGTGATACTGCAGGTTCGATTGAGCTGATTAACGCAACCATCCCGCAATATCGTGAAGTGTATAAGAAAATGGGATTGGATGTAAAATAATCCAAAGAAACTAAGCGCAAGGCAGTGCCACATATAATGTTCTGCCTTGCGCATTCTTAACACAAGATGAAAGCTTTTACTGCAGTGTCAGTAGCGGCTTTCATCTGATCCTTTTCAAGATTATTTCGCTGCTTTTCTGGAACAGAATATTATGGGCAAATTAACCTCATCACATATTACTGAAACGGGTGTTTGGCTAAGTATCGTTGCGATATTTTTTGGCTTTTCGTTTGAATTCAATCAGCCGATTGAGATTTATATTTTTGGCGCCACAGGCTGGCCTAGGGTTGTGATAGCGCTGATGCTTTTAGTGACCGTTGGCAATCTGTATCATATGCTAAAATATGGCTCTGCGGTGCAGGCAGGGCGTGTTGGCATTGCCGATGAAGACGAACAAGGCAGCTATGATACTTTGGGTGCACTTGTAAAAGTGCTTGCGGTTTTATTCACCCCATTTTTATTTGCGCTATCTTTAAAGCCAGTAGGGTTTTATTTTGCGGCACCATTTTTTATCGCCACAATCATTATCATATTTGGCGAACGGCGCTGGAAGTGGATTTTGGGTGTCACAGCATTTTTATATTTGCTATTGCTTGGGCTGTTTATGGTGGTTTTAAATGCCCCATTACCGCAAGGCAATGTGTCTCCATTTTATGATTACAGCGCGTTTGTTCTGCGCCTAAACAACAATCTACAGCAATTATGGTAGGAAGTGATGATTGAGAATTTTATAGCTGGCAGCACAGCGCTCTTCAGTGATCCTTTTACATTAGCCATCTTCTTTTTTGGCGTGATAGGCGGGATGCTGTTTGGGGCTATTCCTGGCGTTAGCATGTTAACATTAGCTGCCATATTGCTTCCATTCACGGCTGATTTATCGCCATCTCAAGGGGTGATGTTGTTTGCGGTGATTTATTGCACCGGCACTTATGGCGGCGCGATTACCGCGATTTTATTTAACATCCCTGGGGCGCCTGAAAATGCGCCAACTGCCTTTGATGGGTATCCAATGACCAAGCAAGGCAAGTCAGGCAAGGCTGTGGGTGCGGCGGTGTTATGTTCTGCTATTGGCGGTATTGCATCTGCATTGGTGATGATGGCAGCAACCCAACCGCTTGCAACATGGGCTATTCGTAATATCGGCCCGCCTGAGATTTTTGCCCTCGTCTTCTTTGGTCTTGCTGTCGCCTCATCTGTTGGGGGGCGTACCATTTGGAAAGGCTGGCTGTCTGTTCTGTTGGGGCTGTTAATTGCAACTATCGGTCAAGACCCTGTTGGCGGTATTGATAGATATAATTTTGGCTTTGCAGACTTGGCTGCTGGGATTGCGTTTGTGCCTGCTATATTAGGGTTTTTCGCAGTATCCGAAATTTTTGTGCAGGCTGAAAAGCGTGCAACCGGCACCTTTAATGCGCCAAAAATTGGCATGTCATTTCCAACACCGCTAGAATTATGGAAACAGAAATTCGCGGTATTGCGGTCAATATTGGTTGGGTTCTTCTGCGGTATTTTGCCAGGCATTGGCGCCACCCTAGCTGCCTTTATGGGATATGGCGAAGCGGTTAGATGGTCAAAAAATAAAGAAAGCTTTGGTAAAGGTAATATCGAAGGCGTGATCTCGTCTGAGACCGCAAATAACGCTGCAACAGGGGCTGCGATGATCCCGCTTTTGGCGTTAGGATTGCCTGGCGGGGCATTGACAGCCATGATGGTTGCTGTTTTCCAGATGCATGATTTAGAACCAGGTCCTTTGGTGTTCTACAATTCACCTGATTTGATTTGGGTTGTTTTTGCAGCCATGTTCTATGCCAATTTATCTATTTTATTTGTGGGTATTTTGGAAACAAAGACGATTTTGTATTTGCTTAAAATTCCATTTCAATTTCTAGCACCACTGATTTTACTGCTTGCGAGTATCGGCGCTTATATTGGCAGAGGGTTAGTGTTGGATGTGGTGGTGATGTTTGTTGCGGGGATTATTGGCTTCCTGCTAAGGCGGTCAGGCTATTCTATTCCTGGGATTGTGTTGGGGATTATTTTGGGCAAAATTGGGGAGCAAAATTTCGCGCAAGGTATGCAGATGGTGCATTATGATTTGGGCACTTATTTCTCTCGGCCGATTTGTTCCTTGCTCATCGCAGCAGGTGTGTTGACGCTTGGCTTTGGGGTATATCAAGCATTCCGCAGCCCCGCATCACAAAGCCCATCTGCTAATTCATAAGCCTCGTAACTGGCATGAGGGTTAAGTTTGTTTAAGAAACGCATAAGGATATAGGCACAAGGATAAGATAGGAATGTCAGAGGCAGAAGATACAAGCTGTATTGACGCGCTTGTCGCAAAGGCAAGAACAGCACAGCAATATTATGAAGAAAACGGTTCTCAAGAGATGTTTGACAGAGCGTGTCAGGCAGTTGCTTGGGTGTTGATGGAACCGTCTAGAAATGCGGTGTTATCTGAACTTGCTGTTGCTGAAACAGGGCTTGGGAATGTTGCGGATAAAATCAAAAAAAATCATAATAAAACACTAGGGTTAATGCGTGATTTAAAGGGCGTGAAAAGCTTTGGTCATATATCAGACGATGCTGAAAAAGGCCTGTCTACCTATCTGCGTCCTAAAGGGGTAATCGCTGCAATTGTGCCTTCAACCAATCCGCTAGCAACCCCTATTAATAATATCATTAATGCGTTGAAAACAGGGAATGCGATAGTGATTGCCCCAAGCCCCAAAGGGGTGAAGCCAGCAACAATTCTGCTTGAACATATCCATCAGCGGCTGACCCAATTAGGCCTGCCTGCTGAACTGGTTCAAATGGTGCCTGCCCCACCATCAAAGCCAAAAACGCAACGGCTGATGGCGCTTGCTGATTTGGTGGTGGTAACAGGCTCTCAAAGCAATGTGAGGGCAGGCTATATGTCTGGCACCCCTGCAATTGGTGTCGGCGCAGGCAATGTTGTCACCATTATTGATGAGACTGCGGATCTTGCAGATGCTGCTGCAAAAATCGCGGCTTCTAAAACCTTTGATAATGCAACTTCATGCTCTTCTGAAAATGCGATTATTGTTGTCGATGCGGTGCAGGATAAATTGCTAGATGCATTAGCAGAAGAAGGCGGTTTTCTGCTGAATGCAGAACAGAGCCAAAAGGTGCAAGACACACATTGGCAAAATGGCAAGATGACGACAACCTTGCTGGCGCAAGATATTGAGGACGTCCTCACCGCAACAGGATTGGATGCGGTTGCGCCGAAAGGCGTAAGGTTTTTGGTATTGCCGCAATCAGATATTGGCGCTGAACATCCCTTAACAGGCGAGAAAATGGCGCGGTTCTTATCCTTACATCGGGCGAAAGATTTTGAACATGCAGTGCAAAAAGCCATTGCCATTCAGAATATCCAAGGTGCAGGTCATTCTTTAGGGCTGCATTCAAAAGATGATGCGCGTGCAAGACAGCTGGCAATGGATGCGAGAACCTGCAGAGTGATTGTCAATCAGGCACATTGTTTTGCAACAGGCGGATTTTTCAATAATGGGATGCCGTTTTCTCTATCGATGGGGTGCGGCAGTTGGGGCGGTAATTCCATTGATGAGAATTTGAATTGGTCTCATTTTGTTAATCAGGTGAATATCGTCAGGGTTATCCCAGAACGAAAGCCAGAACTAGAAGAAATTTTCGGCGATTACTGGGAAGCATTTGGGAAATGATGAAGACGATTACCGAGCAATTACATTATAATGCTGAACATCACCCAGATACAATTTGGCTTACCTCGCCAGAAACAAAGCTAAGGGTAAGCTGGTCAGAAGCACGCCTTCAGGTTGAACAAATCGCTGCAAAGTTACATCTGCTCGGTCTGCCAGCGTCAACCCCTATTGCGATTGCAGCGCATAATTGCATTGCAAGTACCTTGTTATTCACAGCAATTACCTGCGCCAATTATCTGGCAACACCGCTTAATTTGGTCTCAGGTGTGAAGGCTTTATCTTATGTGCTAAATCATTGCGGCGCTAAAATATTATTCTGTGCCCCCCAGAATAGGGCGCTGATTGATGAGGTGTTGGCAGGGCTAGACACTGCTATCACTGTCATTGAATTAGACCCTGAAGAAGGGCCAAAATGGCCAGCAGATTTAATGCAAGGGGTCGCGGCTAATCACGCGGACAACGCAGAAGCAAGCTCTGACAGTCCAGCATGTTTAATGTATACATCTGGCACTACAGGCAATCCCAAAGGGGTGGTGTTATCCCACCATAATTTGCTTGCGGCAGGACAGAATGTAGCTACAGCCCATCGCATTACCTATGCAGATGCGGGGTATTGTGTTTTGCCCATTTATCATATTAACGGGCTTTGCGTGACTGTGATGGGCACATTGGTATCTTCTAGCAGTTTGGTGATGCCGTATAAATTTTCTGTATCGTTATTTTGGGATGAGGTTAAAGCCCATCATGTAAGCTGGTTTAGTGCGGTGCCGACCTTGTTTGCATATCTGCTTAATGATGATAGCCAGGTGGATATTGCTGCAGACAGACTTCGTTTCGCGCGTTCAGCTTCTGCGCCATTATCGCCTGAAATCCATCGGCGTTTTGAAGCAAGATTTGGGATTCCGATTATTGAAACAATGGGACTAACAGAAACAGGTGCACAAATTCTATCTAACCCTCTACCTCCTGCTGAACGCAAGATAGGCTCACCTGGTCAGGCTGTTGGTAATGAGGTGATTATTGCAGATGAGAATCAGAAAGAAGTTGCGGCCTATCAGACAGGTGAAATTCTAATCAGGGGTGATAATGTGATGCAAGGCTATCTTCATCAAGCAGAAGAGACAGCTAAAACCATCACTTCGGAAGGCTGGCTTCGCACCGGTGATCTTGGGCATATGGATGAAGATGGATTTGTCTTTGTTACAGGCAGGATTAAAGAGCTTATTATTAAGGGGGGTGAGAATATTGCACCCCGTGAAATCGACGAAGCCTTGCTAGAACATAGTGCTGTGTTAGAAGCTGCTTGTTTTGCTGTCCCATGTGAGAATTATGGCCAAAGGGTAGAGGCATGTATTCGCTTTAAACCTGGACAGGCAGCAGATAGGGATGAGCTTATCCAGCACTGCATTAGCCGGCTTGGCAAGTTCAAATCACCTGAGCATGTCCATATTTTAGATGATTTGCCAAAAGGACCATCTGGCAAGGTTCAACGCCTAAAACTTCATGATATGATTTATGGCTGAGATTGCATCCTTATTTCTACTGCCCGGCATGCCCCTATATATGGTGGGCATCATTGCTACTGCTTTCTTCTTTTCAGGGATTATAAAAGGTTTTTTGGGTATTGGCTTGCCAGCGGCTGCCATGGCGATTTTAACGATTTTTATCGCCCCAAAAACGGCTATCGCCTTAATGGTCTTGCCGATTATTTTTGCAAATATCATGCAGTTTTCTAGATCAGAAAACAGGCTTCAGACCGCATCTAAATATAAATATTTCGCAATGGCGATTTTAGGGAGTATTTTCATCACCTCATTATTCATCTCATCCTACCCCACATCATTGCTTACTATCTCGATTGGGGTCGCGATGGTGGTGTTTTCTGTCCATATGCTTTTTGGCTTTAACCTGCCGATATCTGCGCATAATGGATGGCAAATTGGCATTGGTTTATTTGCGGGGGTTTTGGGCGGGCTTAGTTCTATTTGGTCGCCGCCTGTTGCGATGTATTTGCTTTCCCGTAATGTAAGCAAAGAAGAATTTATCGGCGGTTCTGGCTTTTTATTTCTAGCAGGGTGTTTCCCGCTTGCCCTTGGCCTTGCGATTTCCGGTGTATTAAATACCGAAACAATATTGCAATCTATTATTGGGCTGTTGGCTGTAATGGTAGGGTTTTGGGTTGGGGAGAAATTGCGTAAAATTGTCTCGCAAGCGATATTCCGAAAAATCGTACTTGTTGTGTTTTTAATCCTTGGTGTAAGGCTAATTGCAACCGGCATTTTTTAGCCATAAATCATTATCAAAAACCTAGTGTGAGAAATATTATGTCTGCATCAGAATTTTGGGATCAGCGCTATCAGGGCGATGAATATATTTTCGGCAAGCGAGCAAATGATTTCATCAAAGCGGTAACCCCGCCTGCCCAAGCTGGCCAGACCGCTTATGCACCCGCAGATGGTGAAGGACGGAATGGGGTGTATCTTGCTCGTCTTGGCTATGATGTAACATCCATTGATGTATCACGCTATGCGGTTGAAAAAGCAAATGCATTAGCACAGGAGCATCAAGTCCCGATTAAGGCGCGGATTGGTGATGCGTTACACACGGATTTTCCAGACCATCATTTCGATCTTATCATCATATGTTTTATGCATTTCATGCCTGATGATCATGAGGTTTTTATCGCTGAAAATAAGCGGCTTCTAAAACCAGGTGGGTTGCTTATTCTTGAAGGCTATACGCTTGATCAAATCCCGCTTTCCTCTGGCGGGCCAAAAAACCCAGAGATGATGATGTCAGCACACGCTTTAGAGAAAAGCTTTGCGGATTTTGATATTCAACTCCTGCAGGAAACAAGACGCTATTTAGCAGAAGGGGCAAGACATCAAGGTGAGGCGGCCACGGTTCAGCTATTGGCACGCAAAAAGCTGTCCTAGCGCTATTGCCCCCACCTTCTTTTTTCTTAATGGAACCGAATTTTTGTCAAAAGCGAGATAAGCTTTTGGCGCGTCGAGGGCTTCTTAGGACAAATTAGGGCAGATGCCACTGTTTGATGACCTACGCTTGTATGCACGCTTATATGTTCATCCCCAATGCCTGTCGTAAAGCCGATGCACCCTTTTTCATCTTCAAGGTCAATATTATATAGCCTGACATCCAGCCCATCATCTGTTTGCACAGAATGCAATTCTGCAGGCGCAATAGCAGTCCAGTTTTCCTTAATGTAGCCAAAGTGAGACAGATAATAGGTGGTGCTATGTTCAGTGCCGCCAGCATAAGGGAACATCAGTTGAGGCCCAGCCTTATTGAGAGAGACAAAAACCAGATATTGCCTGTTTTTAGCTGTGAACCAATTTAATATTGTTCCTGAATTTGTCTTACGCTGATAGCAATTTTGGGTTGTTTTCGCTATTTCATGTGCCGTAATCTCAATCATACACTGCGAGATATTAATCTCGTCAGGGTTATCCGCAGCATGCAGGCTTTGATGCGGTATCCATAAATAAAACGCCAATAGGGCTAACGCCAGATATGGTTCTTGGCATTTTTTAGACAGCTGTATCATATCCTATTTTCCATCTGTAATCATGCTTTGTTGCAGACTAGCAATGAGACTAGGCATAATTAATAATTATGCGCAAACCTCATTCGTTACCGGTCTTTTGCACACAAGATAAGCGCCTAAAGCAAGTGCGCTATGTGTCGTTTCTTGGGTAGGCATAGGAAGAGGGTTAAAAATGCGGAACGATCACAACAGGAAATGGACAATATATGTTGTGATGCCTGTATTGTTTAGCATCTGTGTCATGTTGTTAGGATTTGGTGCGGTATTGCGGGCAGACGATAAGCGTGTATCTGCTGAAACCTATCAAGCGGTGCGTCATTACACGGCGCGAAATACGCTTCAAGCGTTGCGTTTATCAAAGCTTGCCCTTGCACAGTCCCAGCAAGACCAGCTCGCTATGCAAATTATGCTTCTGTCTATGGCAGATTTGGGGGTGCGTGGTAGTCAGGCAGAAGCTGCTATTGCCCTTGCGCGCACCACCCATCCTGATAGCCCTAAAATTACCGCCGCTATCACACAGCTTTTAAAGGCAATGGGCAGGGAAGGGCTTGCTAATCGCCTTATAGAGGAATATCGCCAGACATGCACATTTAACTGCGTGCAGTGATAGTGCCCTTGTAATGGCTTGGTTATTTTGGGGTTGGTGGGTTGCCAGGCACAGGCAGGCCGCGCAATGCCCTGTTTGTGCGCATATATTGCGGCGGATAAGCTGCATCTGCATTTAAGGCTTCAGCTGCATGCCACGCCCAATGCGGGTTAAATAACATTCCCCGTGCAAGCGCAACCATATCTGCCTGCCCAGAGCGGATGACAGCTTCAGCTTGTTTAGGATCAGTAATTTGCCCTACTGCCATCGTTGGAAGGCCTGTTTCACGCCTCAATTCAGCAGCAAAACCTGTTTGATAGCCAGGTCCAACATCAATTTGCTGAAGGGGCGAGTTACCTGCACTTGATACATCAATGAAATCTACGCCCCGTTGTCTCAGCTCGTGGCAGAAAATGGTAGCTTCTGCTATGTCCCAGCTTGAACTTTCAACCCAGTCTGTTGCAGATAGACGGACCCCAAGCGCTTTTTCAGATGGCCAGATTTTTCGTACCGCCTCAAACAGTGCTAATGGAAAGCGCATCCGTCCCTCTAAATTACCGCCAAAACTGTCATTTCGTTGGTTCGATAAAGGGGATAAAAACTGATGACATAAATAGCCATGCGCCATGTGTAATTCTACCGCATCAAAGCCTATTCTATCTGCCCGACTGGCAGCCTCAACAAAAGCGTCAATCAGCTTGTTCATGCCCCCTTCATCAAGGGCGTCAGGGGTATCCCAGCCTTCTGCATAAGGGGTTGCAGAAGGCGCAATTGTTTTCCAGCCGCCTTGTTCTGATGCGGCGATAGGCTTACCGCCAGCCCACGGCATATCTGTTGAGCCTTTGCGGCCAGCATGAGCAAGCTGAATCCCTATCTTAGCATTGCCATAGTCATGACAGAAAGATACAACGCGCTCTAATGCATGCTCATGTTCATCATTCCATAGACCAAGACAGCCAGGTGAAATGCGCCCCTCAGGGGTGACCGCAGTGGCTTCTGTAAATAACAACCCAACACCAGCAACCGCAAATTGCCCAAGATGCATTAAGTGCCAGTCATTAGCAGTACCATCCACAGCGCTATATTGGCACATTGGCGCTACAATAATGCGGTTCCGTAAGCTTGTGCCGCCAATCGTAATTTCAGAAAATAATTTGCTGTTCATCTGCTACATCCTCACTCTACCTGTCTTGAAGGGAAATTCGTCTGCCTGTCTCTGCACTTTTATAACATAAATCAACATAAGCGAGGATGTTAAGATATTCATCAGCGCTATTCTCAGGCTGGGTGCCAGCTTGGAATGCATCTACAGCATGCTGGCATAGATGATAGACACAATCACCACCAAAAATCTCACTCCCTTCTGTGTGCAAGAAGGGGGGGTGCAGGATTTCTACGCTATTAGTTTGATGATGGCGAAGGCTTAGACTGCCATCCCCGCTTAGGCTGATAATACCTGCCTGTGTATCGCATCGTGCTTCCCCCATAGTAAGGCGTGGCTGGGAGGTGGGGTGATCAGATAGTCTGTTTCCATCAAAGATAGCCCGGATCTTATCCCCAAAAGACAGGATGATATGCCCTGCATCCTCACCTGCTATAACAGGGTTTAACTTTCTTAAATCAGCATATAGCGCAGATGGCTTTCCAAATAGAAAACAAAAAACATCTAAAAAGTGAACAGCCGTTTCATGCACTAAAAACCGCGGCATTTTCTGGAAATAAGGTTGCCGCGAAAGATAGGCATCCTCGCCTCTGCCATCACCGGGGCGAAGGGAGAAGTAGAATTGATAGACCTCGCCGAAACGCCTTTCTGCAAAAGCTTGTTTAAGAAACCTATACCAAGGCTGAAACCTAAAATTCTCATGAATGATAAGGACGGCATGATGCGATTTGGCGAGTGAAACAGCCTGTTCAGCTTGGGCTATATTTCCGCAAAAAGGTTTCTGGCAGATAATTTTCTTAACCCCGCCCAATAAACCAGCTTTCAGTAAGTCAAAATGGGTGTGTGGCGGGCATGCAATATCCAAAATATCTATTTCAGTATGTTCTAAAATCTCATCAAGGCTAGAAAAATGAGGGATATTTGGAGGGGTTTTCACATCTGTTTTTGGGTCTGCAATACCGACAAGTTCTGCATTCTTGCATCTTTGCCACGCTTGATGGTGAAGCTGAGCAAAATACCCTGCACCCAAAACAGCCACTTTTAAAGGGTTTTGCGTCCTCATGACAAAATTATCGCGCAATAGGTGAGCATCATAGTTTCAAACATAGGACTATTAGCACAGCTTTTAAAGTGTTAGCGTAAGGATTAGGAAAAAATGATTTACCTCATAGGGGGAGAGTTGCGATGAGCGAGCAATTGTGGGAAGTGTATGCGATTAAATATGCTGAACGGAATAGCCGAACACGATTTGATAGTTTCATGTTTGACCCATTGCATCAACAGCCCCATGAGATGGATTATTTTGTCTGGCTTTTGAAGGCGCAAGACCAGCTTATTTTAGTAGATACAGGATATGACACCGAAGAAGCACGCGCCCGCAGCCGCCCCATTTTACGAACGCAACATGACGCATTAGACGCGCTTGGTATCTCCCCAGAGGATATTTCTAAAGTTATCATCACCCACCTGCATTATGACCATGCTGGCTGTCTAAATGCATTTCCGAATGCACGCTTTTATCTGCACCCTAGTGAAATGGAATATGCAACAGGGCCATGTATGTGTGAGGATGTGTTGCGAATGCCGTACACAGGTGCGCATATTTGTGATGCGATTACAGCCCTGTATTCAGGCAGGCTTGAATATACCCAGACAGATCAGGAAATTGTACCTGGGGTTAATGTCTACCGTGTTGGTGGGCATGCACGGGGCTTGCAGGTTGTCAGGGTGAAGACAGCAAGCGGATATCTGTGCCTTGCGTCTGATGCAAGCCACTATTATGAAAATTTTCTTACCCGCAAGCCATTTCCAATTGTGGTGGATTTGCAAGATATGCTTCAAGGGTATGATACAATTCAAGCCCTAGCGAGCTCGACAGAATTAGTGATTCCAGGGCATGACCCGCTTGTAGGCAAGATTTTCCCTCAATTTGGGCATTCTGGTTTTGTCTGGAGGCTTGATGCAGGCCCTGAAAAAAGCCTTCCAGAACAAAACTAGATAAAGGTGAATTAAGCTTAAAGCTTACCTTCTTCTTCAAGCACTTTACGTGCTGAACGCAAACATTCCATCGCTTGAGGGACGCCGCAATAAATGCCAATGACATGCACAATGGCTCTTATCTCTTCCACCGAACAGCCATTGCCTAACGCGCCGCGGCAATGCAATTCCCATTCATGCATCTTACCTAATGCGCCGATCATGGCTAAATTCATCATAGAGCGGGTTTTGGCATCAATGGCATCATCGCCCCAGCCGAAACCCCAGCACCATGCTGTCATTGCTTCTTGAAATGGTTTTGAAAAATCATCAGCGTTAGCAAGCGTTGTGGTCACATATTCTGCACCGAGTGTTGCTTTGCGCTGTTCTAGCCCTTTTTCGAAAA
This sequence comes from Puniceispirillaceae bacterium (SeqCode), assembly GCA_965660095.1. GTDB lineage: Bacteria > Pseudomonadota > Alphaproteobacteria > Puniceispirillales > Puniceispirillaceae > WTJO01. Next base: position 50,525 of record CBFHYP010000013.1, on the reverse strand, counting down.
AATCATCCATATTTGCCTCCAAAAATATCTTCGCTGTGCCAAAACACTTTAAATAATGTTTGTGTGTTACAGTTAAGCTAGTTCAAGAGACAGGATGTGGCTAGTCTTCAGGTTCATATATCACGCCGTCTACTTTGTAGATCACCGCTTCTGCGATGTTTTGCGCATGGTCACCAATACGCTCAAGATGGCGAGAGACAAAGAGTAAATTAATACAGCCATCAATTTCGTCTGGTGAAGATTTAATATCGAGAATGATAGATTTTGATAATTTCTTATGCATGCTATCCAGATATGCGTCATTTTTATGAACCGTTAGGGCATCTTCTGAATTATTTTGTGAAAAAGCGGTCAAAGCATCATGCAAATTGCGCGTTGCATTCGCTGACATTTTTTCTATTTCGGTTCTGATTTCATCATTCAGGATAATTTCATTCTTAGTTGTCAATTTTGCAATATTTTTCGCCAAATCCCCAACACGTTCTAAATTAAGTCCGATTTGAAGTGCTGAAATCACAGCACGCAAATCATTCGCCATAGGCGAGCGCAGCGCTAAGATGTTTTGCGCATGTTCTGTGATTTGAATCAAAAAGCCGTTCACTTCTTTGTCTGCTTTAATCACATTCCGCGCTAATTCATTATTACCGTTACATAATGCAGTGATGCTATTTTCAACCATTTCAATGGTTGCACTGCCCATTGTCATGATCAGCGTATCAAGTTTAATTAATTCATCATCATAAGATGCTACAATATGGTCATTCATCGTCTACGGTCTTTCTAGCCGAAACGCCCAGTAATATAATCCTGAGTGCGTGTCTCTGAGGGGTTTGTAAAAATAGTATCTGTTTGGTCATATTCGATCAAATCACCAAGATGGAAAAAAGCGGTTTTCTTAGATACACGTGCTGCTTGTTGCATAGAATGGGTCACAATAATAATTGTAAATTCTTTCGCTAAATCGGTCATCAAGGCTTCAATTTTAGCCGTTGCAATCGGATCAAGTGCTGAACAAGGCTCATCCATCAAAAAGATCTGCGGCTGAACGGCAATGGTGCGCGCGATACATAGACGCTGTTGCTGGCCACCAGATAGTCCAGTGCCAGGTTGGTCTAGCCTGTCTTTAACTTCGTCCCACAAGCCTGAACCGCGCAATGCTTTCTCAACAATATCTTGAAGCTCAGCGTTGTTTTTGGCAAGCCCATGAATTTTAGGGCCATAAGCAACATTGTCAAAAATGGATTTAGGAAAGGGATTAGGCTTTTGAAATACCATGCCGACACGTGCGCGCAATGGCACAACATCAATATCATCAGCATAGATATTCGTATTATCGATAAGAATTTCACCTTCGACACGACAAGTTTCAATAGTGTCATTCATCCTGTTCAAGGTGCGCAAAAAGGTGGATTTACCGCATCCAGATGGGCCAATAAAAGCGGTGATAGTCTTAGGCAGAATATCAATCGAAATATCATTGATAGCTTGCTTATCGCCGTAAAATACGTTCACATTTTTACAAATAACTGCGGGCTCAACCATAGAATTTTCCTAAGTATATTATAATCAGTTGTGTGATATTTCTACCAGCGCCGCTCTAACTTACGGCGAATAAAAATTGCGATGCCATTCATCAATATCAAAAAGCCAAGCAAGATAATAATCGCAGAACTGGTCTTTTGAATAAACATGCGTTCAGCAAAATCAGCCCACATAAATATCTGCACGGGCAGAACTGTGCCTGGGTCGGTTACGGAATGCGGAATATCAACAATAAACGCAACCATGCCAATCATCAGCAAGGGCGCTGTTTCACCAAGCGCTTGCGCCATCCCAATGATGGAGCCTGTAAGCATACCTGGTATCGCAAGCGGCACAACATGATGGAAAGTCGCCTGCATTTCAGATGCACCAATGCCCAAAGCACCATCACGAATACTTGGCGGGACAGCCTTAATGGATGCGCGTGATGAAATGATAATGGTTGGCAAGGTCATCAGCGCAAGCACAATACCACCAACAAGCGGCACAGAACGTGGCATGCCGAACATATTAATGAAAATAGCTAGCCCCAAAATGCCAAACACCACAGAAGGTACAGCGGCTAGATTGTTAATATTTACCTCAATGATTTCGGTAAGTTTATTTTTGGGCGCAAAGACCTCTAAATAAATTGCTGTTGCCACACCAAGCGGGAAGGCAATGATAAAACAGATAAATAAGGTTAAGATAGAGCCAAAAAATGCCCCCTTAATACCCGCCATTTCAGCATTTCGCGAGGCGCTTCCAAAGAATAGATAATCTGATATCTCATAACTAATTCTGCCCTGAGCCTGCAATTCATCTAAAAATGCGATTTGTTGGTCATTTACCCGTCTTAGCTTTTCAGGCGTCTCTTTACTGATGAAACCACGCAGGTAGGAATCAGCATCATCATCTAAAGCGAACTTCACAGTTTGCACTGTATTCAGCAATTCAGGGTTTTGTTTCACAAATTCAACAAGCCGAACATCAGAGCCGTTTGAAAGCAGCTTCCGAGCTGCTTTTTTAGGGTTTCTACCTTTTGCGTCCAATGCTTCATAGACAGCTTCTTGTACAAGCTTTTTAGCTTGTCCATCGAAAAAGGACTGATCGGACATATCCCCCACCGGGTCTAGTCTTTCCTGATCAAGGGTTATCTCTAACGTGACATAATATTGGAAGAAGCCTGGAATGCCTTTGCTTCCAATAGAGATAAATAAAGTTGCCAAAAACATAAGCGCAACGGCAATAGCACCACGCCCTAACCAGATAAAACGGCGCTCTTTGCGTTTGCGGGCAGGAAGGCCAGCATGGAGCAATTCAAGAGTGCGTTTTTGAGGATCTGTATTATCAGTCATATTGCTCTCTATATTTCTTCACTACCTGAAGTGCCATGAAATTAAGCCCTAGCGTTATGATGATAAGTGTAAGCGCAAGGGCAAAGGCAGATAAGGTCTTTGCAGATTCAAATTCCTGATCCCCCACCAAAATCGTTACAATTTGTGCCGTTACCGTGGTCACAGCATCTAGCGGATTTATCGATAGATTAGCAGCAAGTCCTGCGGCCATCACCACAATCATGGTTTCACCCACAGCGCGAGACACTGCCAAAATAATACTGGCAACAATCCCTGAGAGCGCAGCAGGAAGAACAACATTTCGCACCGCCTCACTTTTGGTTGAGCCAAGCCCATAAGCTGCATCTCTTAGCGATTGCGGCACAGCGTTAATCACATCATCTGATAAGGATGAGATAAACGGAATAATCATGATTCCCATCACAAACCCAGCCGCGAGCGCTGATTCCGACGCAACAGATAGCCCAAGGGATTCGCCTGCGCCCTTGAAGAATGGTGCTACAGTTAAGGCTGCGAAAAAGCCGTACACAACTGTTGGCACACCAGCTAATATTTCAAGTGCAGGCTTGACCAATGAACGGGTTTTTTTAGATGCGTATTCAGACAAATAAATTGCAGATAACAAGCCAATCGGTATCGCTACAGTAAGGGCAATAATCGAGATTAAGAATGTTCCCACAAATAAAGGTATTGAGCCATAGGCTGAAATACCGCCTTGCCCTGAGCCTGCGCGCGCCGCACCTTCAAATTCAGGATTCCAGGTTAGGCCTGTTAAAAATTCTAAGGGCGCGATTAGTCTAAAGAACCGGATCGATTCGAAAATTACCGAAAACACAATCCCGATAGTGGTAAAAATAGCAACGATGGAACATGCAATCAGGGCTAAATAGATAACCCGTTCCACTGCATTCCTTGCTCTAAATTCTAAATGCGTACGGCGCAATGCATAGACAACAGAGCCAGAAGATAAAATGAGCGCAAGACTGCTCATCACGGTAAGCGAAGTGCTTTTCCAGTCATTCAGCAGGCCAGCTGATTCAGTAACCCATAATTCAGTTTCACCAGCAGAAATACCATCTGCAAAATTATGAATGCGTGCCAGTGCAACAGACTCAGAGAAGCCATCAGCAGTTGTAATTATTTGAGGGATTTGCGCTAGAATCATGCTGTCTAGTACAATAATTTGGGCAATAAGCCACACTCCAATGAGAATCGCAGGCAGGATTGTGGCAAGTAATGCGGGGTAAACCCCATAATAAAAAAGTAATGAATTAGGCTTATTTCCAGAGGAGGCTGCAAGCTTGGCAACTTTGGATTTAGCCAGAAAATAGGCAATTAGGGCGATACAAATACAGACGATATATAGCTGTCCAACAAACATATTATGCCCTCTTTCAAGAAAAAAGCGTACCACCTTTCTCAGATGGTACGCCCTTATACATTTTTTAGAATTATTTCGCTAGCGTTTCTGCAGTTAGCTTTGGAAGTTCTGTCATTGCAGCTTGGTATTTTGCACGCTCGGCATCAGGCATTGGAACCATGCCTGCATCGGCAAGAACACCATCTTCACCCCAATGCTTTGTCCATTCCTTCATATATGCATCCATGCCAGGGATTACCTGCATATGCTGATGCTTTACATAGAACCACAATGCGCGTGAAATTGCATAGTCACCAGAAGCGATAAGTTCAAAATCAGCTGGTGTGCCATCTACAACTGCGCTTTGTAGTGTGTCACGGTTTTGGTCAAGATAAGAGAAACCAAAAATACCATATGCATCTTTATCTTCCTGAAGCTTTTGTACGATTAGGTTATCCTGCTCACCTGCTTCGACATATGCACCGTCTGTACGCATTGCACGGCATTTCTTGCCTTTTGCATCGTCACGTGCAGCAGATGCTTTCTTTGCAATCGCATCTTTGCCACAGTATGCTTTTTGGTTAACCATTTCAGCGAATGAAGCGCGTGTGCCTGATGTTGTTGGCGGGCCATATACGCGGATTTCAACGTCAGGATAGCTAGCGTTGATATCGCTCCATTTCATAAATGGGTTTGCAATCCACTCATCACAGTTAAAATTACGTCCTGAACCCTCATAACATGCTGGTACTTCTGCTGTAAGCGCCATACCTAAATCAGCTTTTGAGATTTCAAGCGTTTGGCCTTCAAGAGAGTTTGCAACTGCAATACCGTCATAGCCAACTTTGATTTCTGTTAGGTCAACGCCGTTCTTATCACAATATTCAAGCTCAGCAGGCTTCATGCGTGATGAGGCGTTACCAATATCAATAAATTCGGTACCAATGCCGTCGCATACACCTTTTTTACCGACGGAAGAGCCGCCTGATTCAACAACAGGTGTCTTAAAGCTTGGGTTCTTACCCATTTCTTCAGCAATAATTGTTGCGAAAGGTAGAACAGTTGATGAGCCAGCAAGGCTTAGCTGGTCTCTTGCGCTGGCTGTGCCTGAAATAAGCAAAGCAGCTGAAAGAGCAAGTAAAAGTCTTTTCATGATTAACTCCAGAGGGTTAGTTTCGATGTCCATGTGTATCGATTAAGGACGCGACATTTTTATGACTCAAATATTACAGTTTTGTTACTCTGGGCGTTTTGGGCTGATGGGTTTGCGGTGCTGTTTTACCGCATTAGACTATATTAAGCTGAAGCTATTTTGGCGCCATGCTTCAAATAAAGTAATCGCAACGGCGTTTGATAGATTAAGACTTCGAGAACCCTCTTGCATGGGCAGATATAATTGCTGATCTTGGCCTAAATCATCCTTAATCGATTGCGGTAAACCATGTTGTTCATTTCCAAAAAGTAAAGCATCCCCCGATTTAAAGGATACAGTGTCATATCGTCTCTTGCCAAATTTGGTAATTGCCCAGATATGATTTGTGTGTGATTCGATATCCGGATGCGCCGTAATATAATCCTGCAAATCTGGCCAATGGCTTACCTGCGCCATATCATGGTAATCAAGGCCGGCCCTGCGCAACGCCTTCTCATTCAAAGAAAAGCCTAATGGGCCTATCAAGTGCAGCCTAGTGCCCGAATTTGCGCATAGCCTGATAATATTGCCTGTATTTGGCGGTATTTGTGGCTGATATAAAATAATGTCAAACATTGTAATACTCTAACGTCTAGCCTGTATGCGTTTAGCCTGAATGGCCGTGCTTTGCGTTTTCCCTTAAGGATGGTTGGCATAAAACACCTTCATTCCTTAAGCGTCAATAACCTGCGTGAACGCAAACGGGAGGGAGGACGTTGCTGACGTTGCATTGAAAATTTTAGACACACTTAGAGTTGTAATTTTTTTGAATAAATTAAGCTCTGTTTACCTTTCATTAACACACCTGATCGTACACTGCAGCTTGGCAGTTTTTTGCAAAGCTCAGGAGTATGAGAATGTTCAGATGTTATGATGGTTATGACTTAAAAAAATTCCCACTAGTAAAAAGGCTATGCCTATTTCTTTTTTTAGGGGGTTTATTGCCCCTTTATCCTATTCAGGCGCAAACGCTATCCGAGCAAGCCCAAACTGTATCAGATGAAGTGCTAGCAGATGAGACGCAGGGCCAAGATGCAGATATTCTGGCGCGTGAGGTTATTTTGCAACATCCTCAGATTACCTCTGCTGCGGCGCGAGCCTGTCGCTCTAACTATAGTTTAAATCTAACCAAGTCCCGCAATTTGCCACAGATTTCTGGAAGCTTAGAGGGCAGCAACGCACTGGTTAGTTCAATTGATTATGACGATGTTAATGAAGATCAAAAAGTCAGAGGGCGCGCCTTTAACAAAAATGCTTACAATAACGCAATTGATGTGGTGTTGAGCTTAGATAAAAATCTGTGGGATGCTGGAAAATTAAATTTTGATATTTCAGCAGATGAATTTGACTATCGTGCAAATTTATTGCGGCGTGAAGAAAATATGTCTCAGCTGCTTTTGGATTTGCTGATTACCAGTGCTAATCTAGAATATGCTAATCGCCGAGTGTCTTATTATAAAGCACTCATTGAAGAGATGACCCCGCATATTGAAACGATTGAAGCACGGGTAGAAGCAGGGGTTGTTCGGTTTGAGCTGTTAAGACAGGTAAAAATCGTTGCTCTTGATGCAGAGTTTGAGCTTCGTTCTGCTGAAAATGATCTGTTTCTTGCACAGCAGAACCTCACTGGCCAATTTAATCTTTCAGCACAGAATGGTGCAGCAATATTTGAATTTTTTACCCAAAATAGAAACAGCGATTTTGCACCTATTCATGCTGAAAGGGCATTGGCTGTGCGGATCCTTGATTTAGAAGCACAGCGCGCAACAGCACAAAATAAATCCATTGCCGCAGAAAAGAAACCTCAGTTTAGCTTAAGCTTCGATACACGTTTTTTTGATGTCAGCTCATTTGGTCAGGATTATGAAATTGTGGGCAATATTGGCGTTACCATGCCGCTATATGATGGGGGTGCAAACAAAGCGCGCCAGCAGCAAACTGCCCAATCTATAAGAGAGGCAAGAAGCCAGCGCCGTGCTGAAATTCTAGATATTAATAACGATTATCAGCGTTTTAGCCAGACCCTTAACGATAATCAAAAAATAATTACCCAGCTTGAAGAAAAATGGGCTGCGCAATCCGAGCGAAAAGAAAGCTTGCTTGCCATTGCAGACCGAGCAGATGTCAGTGTTTTAGAGCTTGTTCGGCTGATGTTTGAGCTTTCAGAAACCTCTATTCTGCTGAACAAAATTGCCCTTGATAATGAAATTTTGTTCGCCCGCAGAATGCATCAGGCAGACGAGCTTCTTCTTGCCCTTGGTTTTAGCAGAGGAGATGTTACATGCTAGCGATAAAAACTCGAAAAGAGCATTGGTTCAAAGAGCCATTAATGCGGTGCAAGGCTATCTATTTTCAGGTGATTCTAGCCTCCATATTTATCAATATTTTTGCCCTAGCATCAGCTTTATACATCATGACAGTGTATGACAGGGTAATCCCGAATAACGCGCTAGAATCGCTTGCCGCATTATCGGTTATTGTGTTGGTTGTTGTGGCGTTTGATTTTATCTTAAAGATTGTCAGAGGCAAATTCATTGATATTGCTAGCCTGCGCATTGACAAGGTAGTCTCTACCTTACTGTTTGATAAAATCTCGCGCCATGATTCAAATCTTAAGCGCAGTACCACAGGCTCACTTGCAAACACCGTTCGTGATTTTGATGTCCTGAAGGAGGTGATAGGCTCAGCCAGTTTTACCGTCTTTGTTGATTTGCCTTTTGTGGTGCTCTTCTTATTTGTGCTGTATTATATCGGTGGCCCAATTGCAGCAGTGCCAGCGGTTATCGTGCCTTGTGTCGTGCTGTTTGCGATTATTCTTCAGCCTATTTTAAGGCGCGCTACAAAAGCTGCTGCAACCCAAGGCAAAACTAAACATTCTGTCATCGTTGAGATGATCGGCGCCTTAGAAACAGTGAAAACTACCCAAGGCAATGATATTCTGCGCAATAAATGGATGCAGTCAGTGCTTGACCATGCCAAGAATTGGTCACGCACAAAAGGAACAGGTCAGCTTGCGTCCTTTTTTGCCCAGCTTGGCCAACAGCTTAGCCAAATTGGTATTGTTATCTATGGTGTGTTGCTCATCTCAACAGGTGAATTAACCATGGGTCAGCTCATCGCTTGTGTAATTTTATCAGGCCGAACAATGGCACCATTAGGCCAGATTACAGGGCTATTGGGTAAGCTTAATCATGCGGTACAAGCCTATAAATCGCTTGATCAGATTCTCAATGTGACAACAGATGAAGAAGAAAGAGAAGATAGGGTAAAGCGGGAAACGCTAACCGGTCTGATTGAGATGAAAAATCTTACCTTCACCTACCCAGAACAGGCTAACCCCTCACTGCATGACATTAATTTAGTCATCAACCCAGGGGAAAGGGTAGCCATTTTGGGCAGTGTAGGATGCGGGAAAACAACCCTTCTTCGAATGATTTGCGGTTTATATGCACCTGACCGTGGGCATGTGCTGTTGGACAATGCAGATATCAGGCAAATCAGAGCAGAGGATGTGCGCAAGAATATTGGGGTTGTATTGCAATCCCCTGTATTATTCTCAGGTACAATCCGAGAAAATATTTTGATGGGCAATCCGTTTGCGACGGACAGAGAGCTTATCGAAGTGTGTAAATTATCTGGCGCAGATAGATTTATTGGAACCTTGCCAGGCGGCTTTGATTTTAAGCTTTCTGAATATGGCAGGGAATTATCGGTCGGTATGCGCCAGGCTATTGCCGTCAGCAGGGCGCTTATCTCAGACCCAAATATCCTTATTATGGATGAGCCAACAGCGCCGCTTGATAATCAATCAGAAGAACGATTAGTGAAGTCACTTGATCTGGCAACACGGGGTAAGACCTGTGTCTTTGTCACCCATCGCGGCGCTATGCTGTCACTCGCAGATAAAATCGTTGTCATGTCATCCAGCCAAATCGTCATGGCTGGCCCACGTGAGAAGGTATTGGAAAAATTAAAGGCAGGGGCAAAATGAATAACGATAAATTTTCAAACCAAGGCGCAGAAGAGGCGCAATCAAAGAACTTGAATCAAACGAATGACGCACCTACAGACACTAAACCTTTAGGCTCTGAGGAAGAAGGGGTTGAAAATAGCCCGCAAATGGCACAGCCGCATGCCTCACCTCACCCTCATTTAGAAGCGGATCGGGAGGCTGAGGGCGCTACGCCGCACGCTGAAGCAGGCCAAAAAGAACCCGTGGCTGAAGCTGCTGACCCACTTCAATTATCCAGAGAATTAGTGGTTAAGCCAGCAATGCCCTCTGGATTTGATCGCGAGGAATTCGAGCGTGATGAAAAAGGGTTGCTAGGCGGTTACTTATTATTTGCACTCATTATTATGTTCAGCATAGCTGCTTTATATTGGGCTTCAACTGCTGAGCTTGACGAGCAGGTGCGCGCAGAAGGTAATGTCATCCCGCCATCAGATGTGCAGATTGTGCAATCTATTTTGCCAGGTGTGGTGACTGAAATAAATGTAGATTTAGGTTCTGTTGTGTCCGAAGGTGATGTGCTGTTCAGGATGGAGGACAAGCAGGTTCAGGCTGAATTTAGTGATAACCAAATTGTCATCCGCACAAGCAGAATAGCGGCAACCCGCTTGCAAGCAGAAGCCTCCTTTAAGCCATCTGTTATATTTCCGCCTGAGCTTATTGCCCAAGCCCTGCTTGATGTGCAGCGAGAGCAAACCCTTTTCATTCAGCAACGTCAGGCGCTAGAAGCTGAAATTGATATTTTGCAAGCAGAGGCTGAAACTTTCCGCCAAGACATTGAAGAGAAACAGGCTGTTGCGCGAAATGCTGAGTTATTGGCTAATAGCCTTGCAGAGGAATATGACTTAATTAAACCTCTTGTTGATGCAGGTCATGAGCCTCGGGTTAAACTCATTGAGATTAATCGTAGGCTTGCGCAAGCCAGAGGCGATTCAGAGGTTGCCAAAAAAGCAATTAATACCAGTGCCTCAAAGCTTGCCGCATCTCAGAAACGTATTGAAACAGAACAGCGAAAATATGTTGCAAATGCAAGTGCGGAGCTTATCAGGGTGCAAACCACACTTGCGCAAGCGCAATCTAGGCAGGAAGTACTTGCAGGGCGGGTAGGGTATGCAGAAGTGAAATCCCCACATGACGGGATTGTCTCTGCATTGCATCTCAAAACGGTTGGCGCTGTTGTTGGCCAAGGTAGTCTGCTTGCTGAGATTGTGCCAATACAATCCGAAATGCTTGTGCGTGCAAAAGTGAAGCCGCAAGATATTGCTGATGTAACGGTGGGACAGCGCGTCAATGTAAGCCTGTCAGCCTATGATGTGAGCAGATATGGAAATCTTGAAGGCATTGTAACAAACATTGCAACCAACACCACTGAAGAGGGCGATTTGCCGCCATATTATGAGACCTTTATCGCAATCCCTGACCCGGTATTCCCCGTCTCAAAGGTGCGGGCAGAAGCGATACCAGGCATGCAGGTCACCGTTGGTATTATTGGCGGCAAAAGAACAGTACTTGATTATTTGCTAAGCCCTATCAAACGCGCATCAGAGGTCGCATTTAGAGAGATTTAATCGTTAAATCTAGCTGAATAACAAATGAATAGAAAGAGGCACGATGCTAGGCATCTGTGCCTCTTTTGCTGTTTAATCTGAAGAAACAGCGCTATAGTGAATAGGTGAATGGGTAATCGCTTTGCGGAAAATTGATGATGGAAAATCACACCTATAAGGCTGAAGTGGCGTTAATTGTTGGCGGCAGTACACTAGACCAAGAAGCTTTAACATTCTGGGCGAACCAGTTAAGATGTGAAATTTTCGCAGCAGATAGCGGTTTTCTTCATCTAAAACATGCAGGCCTGCCATGTAAAGCCGTCATTGGGGATATGGATTCACTGCCAGGTGAGGTGGCAAAAGACCTGCCACCTGAAACGGATTTTTGTCATATTGCCGATCAAGATACGACAGATTTTGAAAAGCTGTTAAGCAAGATTGATTGCCGACATATGCTTGGCTTTGGATTTATGGATGGGCAATTTGACCATGCGCTATCTGTGTTAACAGTATGCGCAAAATATGCACACACACATCACATCGTATTAGTGGGGCAAGAAGATTGTATGCTTGTCACGCGCCATGCTGTGAGGCTAAAGACAGCAAGCAATTGCCGCTTTTCAATATGGCCAGTTGGCAAGGTGGAAATGCAATCTTCATCAGGGCTGTTTTGGGCTGTTGATGATTTAACATTGTCATCATGGGGCCAGACAGGTACATCAAACAGAACAAACCATCCTGTCCAGACGATTTATCCCTCATCAAAAAATGATGCTGCTTATGCAATTATCATGGATAAGAAATGGGTAGGGCAGCTTCTAAAAGCTGAGTTTAATCCGCGCTAAGCAAAGCCGCCTGCGCTACGCAAGCCCATAGGTGCGCTTTCGCATAAAGTCTGTGACTTCTTGACGAGTTGAAAAATCCTGCAAATCTTTTTGCGTGATAGGCGGACGCATCGTCACATTCACCACACTATTCATCTGTTTGCAGATTTCACGAAACATTAAAGAATAGCCCAAGGTCACACTCATCCGGCGCGCCATTTGATACACCACCGAATTACGCCCATTAAAAAAGAATGGCAAAATAGTAGTATCTTTTTGCAGTGCTAATTTAGCCGCAAAGGTTTTCCATTCTGAATCAAAGGCAGGGCCGATAAGTTTCGGGGCAAGCGAAATACCTCCAGCAGGGAAGATAATAACAACCCCATCCGATTTTAAGAATTTCTGGGCTTGATTGCGGGTTTCAAGGTTGGTTGCAAGGGCTGCAGGGGTTTCGGCAAAATCTATTGGCAAGATTTTATCCATTACAGCAGGGGCTTGGCGCAATACCTGATGGGTGATGATGCGATAATCTTGCCGCACCTTCGAGATCATTGAACACAGCACCAACCCATCAATCACCCCAAATGGATGGTTAGCGATGACCAGCAATCTTCCTGTTTTAGGGATGGAAAAGCTTTCTGAGTTATTGATTTGGTATTCAATCTTAAGACGTTCTAACGCCTCTGTCCAAAATAGCTCATTTGGGCGGCCATCATCTATGTAATCAAAATAAAGTCTTTTTATTTTAGGCTGGCCAGTGACTTTTTCCATGGCGCGAATGAAGCCATTTGCAAAGGGACCCATTTCACCATTGGCAAAGGAAAATATAGGATGTGCTGCGTTAGCATCGCTTATAGCTAAGTCTGTCATTCTATTTAATAAGCCGCCGATAGGTTACGCTTGGTTTGTTGTGTATAGCATAGGACAATATGAACAAAAAGTTTCAATTTTATTGCAAAATTTTGCACGCCCCCAAAATGAGCACAAAACTATTAGGCCATTTTGGGCTTTAACCTGGCCAAAAGCACACCATAAATAGGCAAGAAAAATACAAAAGACACAACGACCTTAAAAGCAAGGTCAATGGTTGCAATTTCAACCCAGTTCGCGGCCATAAATTCATCGCTAGGATGATTTGCAAAAGCCGCATAAAAGAACAGATATGTATCAACAATATTCGCGATAAATGTCGATAATGCAGGTGCTGCCCACCAGTTTTCTGTGAATTTTTCCCGAATGACCTGAAACACAGACACATCACATAATTGTCCGATAAGATATGCTAGCCCGCTTGCTAGTCCAATCCGCCAATCTGCTAAGGCTGCACTAATCACAATGGCAGGTGGAAACGCAATCGCGATCACTGCTCTGGCTTGATATTTATTAGTTAGCCTGACCGTCAAATCAGTCGCAATAATGACTAGCGGAAATACAAACATCGCCCATGTAAAATGATAGCCCATAAAGGTAGAACCAAATTGCACAATGTAGTTTGATGCAACAATAATCACCAAATGAAGCATTACCAGTTGCACGAGTAATTTTCTGTCTACATTTTCAAAGCTAAACCAGTTCTTAAGCATGATAGTCCTTCTTGAAATTAGGCGTTCCTGTATCGTGCTTCAAAAAAACAAGATACTGTTGGCGCAATCGGGCTTCGATAACACATCATAAAAACTCCGATTTGGACGTTTCTATTACACTATTTTTTTGAATTGCGATAGCGTCAAACGAATTAGGCTAGAAACAAGCACATTTTATGATTATACTTCAGACAAGATTTCCAATGGGGGATAAAGAGGCAGTGTCGTTAAACCTGCCATGTAGATGCTATCACTTAGCTTAAAAAAGGATTTGTTATCATGAGCGTTTTTGCTTTTTCACCTTCAAAGCCGTTATTACATGAAGCGTTTGGTCAAGATCAGCAGCAATTACAGTTTTTCACAAAGCTTGCTATTTTTGTTGCAGGTATCGCGGCATTATCCATCTCAGCACATATTAAAATTCCGTTTTATCCTGTGCCCTTAACCATGCAGACTTTGGTCGTGCTAGCGATTGGTATGTCATATGGCGCACGTTTGGGCGGCAGCACAATTTTAGGATATTTAGCACTTGGCGCAACAGGTGCACCTGTGTTTGCGAGCGGTGCAGGGATTGCGTATATGCTTGGTACGACCGGCGGCTATCTTGCAGGATTTTTTGTGGCTGCGGTTGTGATGGGTTTGTTGGCTGAGCGGGGCTGGTCACGTGATTGGCTAACAACAGCTGCATCTATGCTGATTGGTACTGTGATTATCTATGTGCTTGGGGCAAGCTGGCTTTCAACCTTTATCGGCTTTGAAAAGGCAGTTGCTTTTGGGGTGATGCCGTTTTTATATGGTGATGCGCTGAAAATTGTTATTGCTACAGCTGCAATGCCAATGGCGTGGTCGTTTTTGGGTAAGCCAAAGGCCTAATTAGCCTGCCCACCGCACTAATAAATACAGAACAGCTGGAACGGTAAAGCTCGCTAAAACAGTAGTGATCATTATCGTTGTGGCTGTTCTGCCTTGATAGGCATCATAATATTGTGAAAGCGCAAATACGTTTGCTGCAATTGGAAGACAAGCAAATAAAATCGCTACCTGTATCCATAAAGGGTCAAGCGGCTGGTTTGTCTGCCATAACATAAATACCGCCGCTACCAATATCGGATGCAGGATAAGCTTTAATAGCGTTATTGGCATAATCTCCGTCATCCCGCCCCTGATGGGCTGTCCTATCAAGGTAATACCAAGTGCGAATAATGCTGTTGGTGCGGCAGCACCTGCAAGCATAGATAACAGCATATCTGGCATGGTTGCGAGCTTTATGCCTGATGCTGATAGTGCAAACCCAATAAGCACAGACATCAAAAGCGGGTTCTTTACCATTGATTTAAACGTATCTTTTAGGGCTGTTGCTAGGCTTTGCGCGTTTTTGTCATGGGAGAGTAATGTTGTCATGACCAGCAACACAATCGTATCAAACACCAGCAACAAAGATACAGGTAACGCTGCTTTCTCTCCAAAGGCTAATAAGGCAAGCGGCACCCCAATATAGCCATAATTAGGATAGGCTGTATTCAGGCAGAACATTCCCCTCTCAGCCCCTTTTAGGTGCAAGAAAATACGCACAAAAACAGCAGAAACAATAAACATAATGATGGTGGCAAGCTCATACCGTAACACAAATTCCATATTGAAGCTTGAAGCAATATCTGTGCGTGTGATGGCAATAATCATGAAAGGCGGTAACGCCACAAAAAAGGCAAAACGCGCCAGCATTCTGCCATCGTCTATAGAGAACCATTTTTTATGTGCAGCCAAGCTTCCTGCAAAAATGATTGCAAAGAACGGGATGGTTAGCGATAGAATTTCAGTCATCATAGGGGATAAGCCAAATTGGATTGTACCCACAATATAAGTGAAATCGTATCAATTGAAAGCGAAGTTTTGCCTATTTGCTGTTGTCGTTTGACGCAGCATTTTGAACCGCGACATGCATTTCCTCAGCAGGGTCAAGCATGGTCTCAAATGCATCCGAGGCATCAAGTACCTCAGCTTCACCAGATTGTTCAATAAGCTGCAATAATTTATCCTCTGGCGACTCGCCTTCAGCATGCAGGATAGTCACCGCGACCAACGCAGCGATTGTGCTAACTTCCAATTTTTCCTTCTTCTCAGGACGAGGCTGAAAGGGAATAACAGAACCATCAAAACAAAATTCACGATCTGAAGGTGACATAAGCAGACTCCTTTGAGGTGATGCAGAATAACATATGGGCTAAGGCAAAAAATGCGTTTAGTGCAGGCGTTTCAGCTGCATGTGACACACAACAAAACCGCAGATTGTTGCGCTGTTTTTTGGCATTTAGGTGTGAAAAAACACGAAAAAGGGGGTAAGGCGAGTATTGCTCGCACTTCCCATAATTTGTGTGTTGTCTGGCATAACCCATACTAGATACAGTATAAGCAGAAGATTACATTTTCGTGAAGCAGAAAATTACTTTTTATTTTTTACCAAAAAAAAGCCAAAAATTGTCTCCAGCCGTATCTATCTTAAAGATGGTTTATATGGCGGCTGATGATGCGTAATCCCAATCAAACAGACTTATTTCCCGTAACGCATGATTTAGCTGAATTGCCAGCCCTAAATCGCGCCGCAGGTCTATCCCACCTTAAAGCATATATCCCTTTGGCAGGCCAAACCTATACAAAACGCCGTAATTTTGATAAGGGCCAAGGCAAGCACCATGCGGTCTCACGCCTGTCGGGGCATTTAAGGCGCAGGCTTATCACTGAAGAAGAAGTCCTGCGTTTAGTGGCAGAACATCATCCTGGCAATCAGGCTGAAAAATTCATCCTAGAAGTCTTCTGGCGCAGTTATTTTAAAGGGTGGCTTGCCAATAGACCGTCAATTTGGAATGATTTTTGTGCATATCAGCTTCCCGATGCCCAGCAAGAGCTGTATCAAAAAGCAATTTCCGGCCAGACAGGTATTGCATGTTTTGATGCATGGGTGGACGAGCTTAAGACAAGCCATTATCTGCATAATCACGCAAGGATGTGGTTTGCCTCAATCTGGATTTTTACCCTTGGGCTTGATTGGCAATCCGGTGCAGGTTTTTTCATGCGATATTTGCGCGATTTTTGCCCAGCATCCAATACGCTAGGCTGGCGTTGGACAGCAGGGTTGCACACGGTTGGCAAGCATTATGTTGCGACAGCCAATAATATTCACACCTTCACCGAAGGCCGTTTTTCTGTGCATGGCCAATTAAATGAGATGCCAGAGGCATGTGCAGGTAGCCCACACCCGCAAGCTGTTACAAATTTGCCAGATAATGCGCTGCTTCAAAAAGACTATCTATTGCTTGTCACAGCAGAAGATTGCCATCTGGAATCGTTAAACCTTGCGCATCCGCCAAAGGCCGTACTCTCCCTGCCCGCCAAAATGGGGGATAAAAGCTGGGATGAAAAATCTCAGGCTGTACGAGATGCCAAGCTACTTTTAGAAGATGCAAAAGCGATTGAAGATGCCGCCCTTCGTGCGCAAACTGTTTTTGGGTGTGCGCATCATAACCTCTCTTCCATCACTGGCGAGCAGCAGCTTTCGCAAAGCGTGTTGAGCTATGCGTCAGAGGCGCAATGCACGCAGATTGTATGCGCCTATCAGGGGGTAGGGTTCTGGCAGAAAAATATCGATGCACTCTTTTTGCATCTTCAGCAGAACCAGCTAGAAACAGGCATGATTGTCCGCAGAATAGACAGGCTTTGCATCCCCGCAGCCAAAAAAGGATTTTTCCCGTTCAAATCTAACATTCCAAAATGGATGGGTGAGATTTGCGCATAAAAAAAGGATGGCTCATCCTGCCATCCTTTAAATATATTTGTATAGTGCTAAGGGCTTAGTTGGTAACCCGGCGAATGAGGATTTGACCCGCAGGCTTATCATTCACATTACGCACAGCGTTTGTTGGCTTACTGGAAACCACATATTCTGCACCGAAATTATCAACAACTGTCGCTTTCGCCCGGATAAGGCTACCGACAAGTGATTGTGATAGATTCAGGTTTCTCACATTTGCGAAATTAGGTAGCACCTGCCATGTTCTGCCATCAGTTGATGTTTCCCATTCCAGATTAATGCTCGCAATACCATCATAATCAGAAAGTGTTGATGTGTTTGCTACGAGCTCAGCACCTTCGATCTCGTTACCTCTGATAGTGACTTCGCCTTGAAGCGGATTATCGACGTTAGCAACGATTTCTGATGCGTCTGTTACAAGTGTTTCTCTGGTACCAAAGCCATCAATATAGCTTACAACCGCACGATAACTAAACCCGACATCGGTTTGGGTAAGCTGAATAGACTCGCCAAACTGGTCAGGGAAGTTTTCCCAATTTGTCCGCTTTGAAGAACGTTGCCAAATCAGATTAAACTCCCCAAGGCCGTCTTCATCCGAAATACGGCTTACATCAGCGACCAAAGTGCCATCTTCAATTGCAACACCATTTAATTCAGGTCTGCCGCGCGGCTTGTCATTCACATTCTGAACAGGCTTAGACATTGGGCTAAGCAACATTTCTGTATTGCCTTGACCATCGACATAAGAGATTTGGACACGCAGGAATTTACCTACCTCAGAATCGCGAGGCGTGAAGCTTGACTGAATAGCACCAGGAAGCACCCGCCAATTCGTGCCATCATCAGAAATTTGCCACTGCACTTGAAGGCTGCCTAAGCCATCACCATCTGCAAGTGATTCTGTATCAATCACAAGCTCATCATCCTCAATCGCATCAAATCCTTCATAACCACCAGTATTGGCAGATGATGCATTCGCGCCATTATTGCCTGATTGGGAAGAGCTGCTAGCTGAATTATTTGCGTTTTGCTGTGAGGTTTGGGCTGTATTTGTTGAATTTTGCTGCGAAGATGATGATGCGTTTTGAGTGCTGTCTTTGCTTTCAGTATTTGACTGAGTGCTTTGCTCTGCAACGGTTTCTTGTGTTTGTGCTGTGTCTGTTTGCTCGGCATTTGGATCGCCACCTGCAAAAGCAGAACTAGCAACAAACAGTGTTGCGCCAATTATCATCAAGCACTTGTGCGTCGGCATTCTTTTGCTCCCTCACCCATCTGATTTCGTAATCTAAAAAAATGAAGCTGTATTACGAAATGCTCATATCTTCTACTGTTCGATACATTCAACTATTTTAAATAAAAAATCAAGGAATCACTTTATTAGCAATACACTTAACTATCAGAATTGGTGTAATTTATAGTTTTTTAGTCTTATTGGTTTTCATAGCCTATTCTTTGGTATAGCCCATAGAGGTGGATTTGAATCTTGTTTTGCGAAAAACCCTGCAGGTGATGCTTTGTTTTTCTTGCTCGCATTGTGTAAAAACGGCAGATTGGGCAAAGAATTTACCACGATGAATGATGGAGACTAACGAACATGGCAAATATCACCTTAGAACAGGCACAAAAACTCACAGCAGCAGCACTAGCAAAAGGGCATGAGATGGGCTTAAAGCCATTATGTGTGTGTGTTCTTGATAGCCGCGCAAGCTTAAGGTTATGTATTAATGAAGATGGTACTTCTATTCAGCGTCATAAAATCGCGCATGGTAAAGCAAATGCGGCTCTTAGCTTAGGCATGGGCTCGCGCGCCCTTGGTGCGCGTGCAGAAGCACAAGCTTACTTTATTGATGCGGTAGGTAGAATGACAAATGGTGATTTCATCCCTGTGCCAGGCGGCGTGCTTATCAAAGATGATGCTGGCCAGATTATTGGCGCGGTAGGCATTTCAGGGGATACATCAGATAATGATGAACAAGCCTGTGTTGCAGGTATTGAGGCGATTGGCCTGAATGCAGATACAGGCGCATAAAAAAAGCCTTGCGCTAAAGCATTAGGCCTCAAGGCAGGATTAAGAATAATTCGGGGGAAGCGATGAATATTTTCACCGCAATACAAGAAGAAGTACTGGTGCCAATCCATCCAGCAGGCTGGCCATTTATTGGCTTGTTTGCGGTTATCACCGTGTTACTTAGCTTTGTCTGGGAGCCTTTTGCATGGGTAGGGGTGCCGCTGACGATTTGGTGTGTGTATTTCTTCCGCAACCCCCCGCGTACCCATCCGCAAGACCCTGATTTATTGATATCACCTGCAGATGGCAGAGTGCTTGGTACGGAAATAGCGCCGCTTCCTGATGAGCTTTCAGCCTTGAAGGGTGAGTATCGGTGTATCTCTATTTTCATGAATGTGTTTGATGTGCATGTAAATAGAAGCCCTATTGCTGGAAGCATTACCGCCAAAACCTATATTCCAGGAAAATTTGTGAATGCTTCGCTAGATAAGGCAAGTAGCGATAATGAGAGAATGGCACTTGTGATGGAGGTTGCTGATAAACCTATTTCAATTGGTGTTGTTCAGATTGCAGGGCTGGTTGCGCGCCGCATCTTATGTGACAGGGATGAAGGGGATAAGCTTATGCAAGGTCAGGTGTTTGGTCTTATTCGGTTTGGAAGCCGGGTAGATGTGTGGGTTCCAGCAGAATATGAGCCGCTTGTTTATGCAGGTCAACGCACCCTTGCTGGCGAGACCGTATTATGTGATCTTAAATCTTCACCATCACGCAGGCGAAGTGCTAAGACAGCACATACACGAAAATAGTGGGTAGTAATGAGCGATTGCACATAAGATGGCCTATGGCTGGTGCAAGGCAGTATCGGACTAAAGCAGAACAAGTTAAGATGTTGGCATCATGATAAAGCGAAGAAAAACCTTTCCGTCAGTAAGCTTTAGCTGGCTTTTGCCAAATTTGCTGACTATTGGCGGGCTTGTTTCAGGCCTTACAGCACTAAGATTTGCCTTAGAAGAACGCTGGGAAGCTGCTTTGGTGATGATAGCCCTTGCGGCCATTTTTGATGGGCTAGACGGGCGCATGGCGCGTCTGCTTAAAACCACAAGCGCATTTGGTGCAGCATTGGACAGTCTCTCTGATGCGGTTGTCTTTGGGATTGTGCCTGCGTTGAGCTTATATCTTTGGGCATTACAAGATTCAGGCAATTTTGCTTTCGGAACAGCTTTATTCTATAGTGTATGCGTTTTATTGCGTCTTGCACGCTTTGATTCTGAATTGCCAGACCAGCCAGAATATAGACAATCTTTTTTTGTGGGCATCCCTGCGCCAGCCGCAGCCTTTTTAGTGCTTGTGCCGATTGTGATTTACCAAGAATTCAGCTTTAACTGGCTACGTGAGCCTTATATTGTATCCTTAGTGCTTATCGTTGTTGGTGCTGGGGCGGTGTCTACCTTGCCTACCTTTAATGGCAAGAAAATGCGTGTGCCAGGTCAGGCTATTCTGCCCCTATTGGCGATGTTCGCGCTGATAGCGGCGCTTATTTTAACACACCCTTGGAAGCTTTACCTTGCGATTGCCGCTATTTATGTATCAAGCTTTCCTATCTCCTTATCCCTGTTTCTTAAAAAGCGGCGCCGTCATAAAGATGTCGAGCCTGAGCGTGAATAAAACCGCAGCATTATACACCCCTTGTTGTGCAATGATGCAGGGTTGAAAATTAAGTTAAACCGTTTAGACTGAATAAGCAGTGTTCCGCAGGTGCAACACTTCAATCGGCGTTGGGAAAAAATGACTGAAAATCTGTATCAAAAATGCATATCAAGCAATATCAGAATGACTGCCCAGCGTCAGACGATTATTCAGGTAATCGAAGAATCAGATGACCATCCAGATGTGGATCAAATCTATCTTCGGGCAAACGCCCTTGATAAAACAATTTCTATCGCCACCGTATACAGAACTGTGCGCCTGTTTGAACAGGCAGGGGTTGTCGAACGTTTAGAATTTGGCGATGGCAGGTCACGGTATGAAGAAGCGGGTGAACATCATGAGCATCTTGTCGATTTAGATACAGGGGATGTGATTGAATTTTATCATCCAGAGTTGGAAGCGTTGAAAGAAAAAATAGCAGAAGATTTAGGGTATGATTTAATTAGCCACCGGCTTGAGCTTTATGGGCGTAAAAAAACCCCAAATAGTTAGAAGCTTTGCCATCATGCTGATCCTAAATCTTGCACATATTTTGAGAGTATAGGAATAGGAAAAAGCGATGCTAGGACTATTATGGGGGCGTTATTCTATATGGTTTTATGCAGCATGTGCCGCATTCATTAGTATTTTACTGACCTTATTTATTTTTCCCTATTCCCTCATATTTTGGGCGATTTCGGCTTTTTTCAGTGTACTATTTTTTATCGGATTGCATGATTATACCCAGAAACAGCGTGCGGTTCGTGCCAATTATCCCTTAATGGGGCGCATGCGCTATATTTTGGAGAGTATTCGCCCAGAATTACGCCAATATTTTTGGGAAACAGATACTGAAGAAATTCCATATTCACGCAACCAACGCGCAATGGTTTATCAGCGTAGTAAGAAAATTACCGCAACACGCCCGATGGGAACGGTGCTTGATGTCTACGCAGATGACCATAACTGGCTCAATCATTCTGTTCAGCCATCTGTTGTTGAAGATGCAGATTTTAGAATGGAAGTTGGGCACAGCAAAAAGCCTTATTCTATCTCGCTTTTAAATATTTCAGGAACCTCTTTTGGGGCAATGTCACCGCCTGCAATAGAAGCCTTAAACAAAGGGGCAAAGCTTGGGAATTTTGCCCATAATACAGGCGAAGGCTCATTCAGCCCTTATCATAAGGCAGGCGGCGGAGATACGATTTGGCAAATCTCTACCGGTTATTTTGGATGCCGCACACCAGATGGTGCATTTAGTGAAGAAAAATTTGCCGCCACCGCATCCGAAGCGCAAATTAAAATGATTGAGATTAAAATCTCGCAAGGGGCAAAACCAGGACATGGCGGCATGCTACTAGCCCCCAAAGTCACAGCAGAAATTGCAGCAACCCGCGGGATTAAACCCTTTGAAGATTGTATTTCGCCATCACGTCATTCTGCTTTTACAACCCCTGTTGAATTGCTTCACTTTGTTGAAAAGCTGCGTGACTTATCAGGGGGCAAGCCAATTGGGATTAAATTATGTATTGGCCATCCTTGGGAGTTCCTTGCCATTGTTAAGGCGATGCTAGAAACAGGCGTGCTTATCGATTTTATCACCATTGATGGTGCTGAGGGCGGTACAGGTGCTGCCCCAACTGAATTTACAGACCATGTCGGCTTTCCGCTACGAGACGGTTTGGTTTTTGCTGAAAATGCATTAATTGGCGCTGGCTTGCGCGATAAGGTTAAGCTGGCGGCTTCTGGTAAAATTGTCTCTGCTTATGATGTGATTAGGCACTGCGCACTTGGCGCGGATTGGTGCAATATGGCGCGCCCATTCATGTTTTCGCTAGGATGTATCCAAGCAAAAGATTGCGCGTCCGGAGAGTGCCCAACAGGGCTGGCGACAATGAATCCAAAACGCTATCGGGTGGTGGATGTCGATATGCGTGCAGATAGGGTAGCAAATTTTCATCATAACACCATGCATGCTGTCGCAGAATTGCTTGAAGCAACAGGGCTCACCCATCCAAGCCAACTCAATAGAAGCCATATTGTGCGCAGATTGTCTGCCTCAAACATTCAACTTGCTGAACAGATTTTTCCAAAGGCTGAAGAAGGTGCGCTGGCTGCTGGAAAGCCATGTGGTGACCCACGGATTGATACTTATTGGAAAGATAGTTCAATAGAGCACTTCTCCCTCAATGGGTAAGTCTTTTGTGCAGTGCACAATAAATTTTTACCCATTGAATTGTTTCCAAAATAGAAATAATCTATTTCATTGTTAGAAATTATGAGGAAATAAGCAAAAAAAAGGGTCGTGACAGCAGCCACGACCAAGTCTAGGGAGGAAATGCACAGAATAAATTGTGCACTGCATAAATGACCAATAAATGGATTTATGTCAATAGTATTTACATATTTTTTTGATTTTATGCGTGAAGATTATCAATTTGGGCTAAAATAGATGCTCTATCCAGCCCATCGGAGCGCATTTTCTGCAAAGATAGCGCATCATGTCGCTTTGCTAGCCTCTTTCCAGTCTCATCCTGAACAAGTTTATGGTGATAATATAACGGTGTAGGTAGACCCAAAGCTGCTTGCAGAATAACATGAATAGGGGTTGATGGCAGTAAATCCTCTCCTCTGGCCACGCATTCTATTTCAGAATCAGCATCATCTAAGACAACACTCAGATGATAAGAATAAGGAATATCCCTTCTGCCGATAATCACATCTCCGCAATGGGTATCATTGGCGAGGTGCTGTGTGCCCGCTAGATCTTGCCAATATAATTTGCCTGTCTGAGCTAAAATGCGCTGAACATCAACTCGCCATACCGCAGTCTCACCAGATTGTAATCTTGCACTCCGTTCATCATCGGTGAGCAAATGCCGTGAGGAGGGAGAAAACTCAGCTGGGTGATGGGGTGCAGATAGATTTTCAGCACGCGCTCTGCGAGATAGAAAACAGGCATAGGCAAATCCCTCATTAATTAGAAAATCTAGGGCTTTACGGTATCTGTGAAGACGCTGTGACTGGCGAATCATAGGATTTTTCCAGCAAATACCTAAAAAATCTAAATCATCAAGAATAGCAGCCTCAAACTCAGCTTTACATCTTGTATGGTCTAAATCATCAATGCGTAGATGGAATTTTTCAGGGTTTTGGCCTGCAATTTGCCAGACTTGAAGCGCTGAATAGGCATGGCCAAGATGAAGATATCCAGTAGGGCTTGGTGCGAAGCGTGTTACATATGACGACATATTCATTGCCAATCTTGTTAAATTTCTGCCCGAAATTACTTTCGGACATTCTTACAAGTTTAGCGAGATTGAGCAATCCGAGATGATTTTTTTCACAAGCGGCTTATCGCTCTATGCTAATATCTAGCACAGCCAAATCACGGTGATAGGCAAGCAGAAATGAATTTTTCTAAACAGCGGAAGTAACAGATGCAAACACGCTATGAATGTCAGCTAACACCTCCCGATTCAGGGGATGAAATAATACTATCAGGGGCTTTGTTTCAGCCTGACCAGCCTGGCCCGCAACGCCCTAAAAAGCTTGTTATCATGTTGCATGGGTGGGGGGCAGATGGCGCAGATTTAGCATCGCTTGCACCGCAATTCGCCGCCGTTCTCCCCAATATGTCATTTTTCTTTCCTGATGCACCTTTCCCTTGTTCTGCCAATCCGTTTGGCAGAGAGTGGTTTGCACTGAACACGCCAGATATCCGTTCAGATGAGATTACCGAAAATTGCCATGCCGCAGGTTGGATTCTGCACCAGATGATTTCCTGCTGCTGTAATGATTTGGCCTATCACGCGAATGAAATTTGGATTGGCGGATTTTCCCAAGGGGGAATGATGTCCTGTGCCGGTGGTTTAAGCTATCCAGAACAATTAGGCGGTATTTTTTGTTTATCTGGCGGCTTATTGGGCATCCCAGATAATAAGCAATCCAAAGACACCCCCATTTTGCTTGTGCATGGCGATAGTGACATGGTTGTCCCGCTTGAGCTGTATCAACACACAGCTGAAAAATTAGGACATGCAGGCTTTCACCCAACCTGCCATCTTGTGCATGGGTTAGGACATGGTATCGATGCAACGGCTTTAACCCACCTTGTGGAATTTTTGCGCTAGAACTGTAACGATACTGTCATTTTTGCCACATATTGTAGGATTGAGGGAGAATTTAATCTACATCTTGATAAAATCTTGTCAAATTACTGGATGCTGCCTTGTATTGATATGTAATCCATGTTTGACTTGAGCAGGGGAGTGTAAGGAGTTAATCCATGAATGCAGGTATGCATCCACCAGCGTTAGTGTTAAATGCAGATTTCAGGCCGCTAAGCTATTTTCCGCTATCTCTATGGTCTTGGCAGGACAGTATCAAGGCAGTGTTTTTAGATAGGGTGACTATTATCTCAGAATATGAAGAAACGGTAAGCTCACCGTCCTTCTCGATGCCGCTTCCCTCCGTTATCGCATTAAAAGAATATATACCGCAAAATCGTAATCCTGCATTTACCCGTTTTAATGTGTTTCTGCGTGATAAATTCACCTGCCAATATTGTGATAAGGCACTTCCTGCTGGCGACTTAACTTTCGATCATGTTATTCCGCGTTCACTTGGTGGGCGTTCACGATGGGATAATGTTGTTGCGGCATGTAGCCCTTGTAATTTAAAGAAGGCAAATAAACTTCCCGCACAATGTGGTATGCATCCGCTGAAAAGACCAGATGTGCCAAGCGTATGGGAATTGCAAGAAAATGGACGTTCTTTCCCGCCAAACTATCTGCACCATAGCTGGCGTGATTACCTGTATTGGGATAGTGAGTTGCTTGAAGAAGCACTTACCCATTAACAGCCCTGCTTACCTAAGCAGATTTTAGGAAATTTAAATGCGTTCAGCGATTTTAATCGCAGTACGACACCCCATCTGAATAACAGAACGCAATACAGGATAAGCTGGAGCATTTCTGCCATCATGGTCAACAGCGATATCCCGATGCTCTAATTCTTCATCTCTGAAACGCGCTAATGTGCTGGTCAGCTCTTTTTCTTGGTCTAGATGTTCAAGATGTTTGACCTGCTTATCATAATGCTCGCCAATAACTTCTTCCACTGCGATGGTACAGGCCATTGCTGCTTTCGGCCCCATAAGGGCTGTGCCTGCACCTAAGATGAAACCTGCTGCCCCCCACACTGGATCAAGCATTGAGGGTCTGATTTTATAGTCATTCAGCAAGGTCTCAAACGTTTCCAAATGCTCGATTTCTTGTTCCATCATATGCTGGATTTCAGTTGCTTCTGGCCGGTTTTTCAAAACGGCTAATTGGCCTTGATAAATTGTCTGCGCAGCGCGCTCGCCAGCATGATTAACCCGAAGGAATGAATCCAGTTCTGGAACAGCTCTATTTTTTCTTAAACGTCTTACCATTTTTTCCCATGCGTTATCACGCTAATCATCAAAAAACTTGTCGGTTGAATAATACTTTCTAAATACGCCGAAGCAATAGAAAAGCAATACTCGCTGTAGCAATACTCACAATTCCATTCCATCCAGCCATAGATATCCCGAACAGAGACCATACCACCTCATCACACCGCACCAACGGTGTTTGCAACAAACTATCTAGGCCTTCTGATAAGCTTTGTGCGCCAAAGCTAGCGGTGCAACTATCCGGTCCTGCAAAAATCTCTAGCTCAACACCTGCATGATAAAAACCGATAAGACCGGTGCTAAGCAAAAATAAAATAGCAATGTGTGTAAGCATAGATGGACGTAATGCGGTGAAGCTTAATAACCCCATTACCACTACCCCGCCATGAGGCCAACGTTGCCAGATACACATTTTACATGGTGCGAGCCCATCCACATATTCAAACCAGAAAGCAGCACCAAGCATGCCGAAAGAAAGCAATGCCAGTGACAATAGCAGCCTTTGTGTTTTCTGCTCCTGTTTTCTGAATACCATTCACTTCACCACGGTTTGAATTGACCATATTGCACTTACTCTATCATTTAATATGCCTTATCGTAAAGACGCAGAAAATAAGGGATAAATAAGGGCTAACCGGTAAAATTGAGGATAAGCATACCAGCGCCGATAAGCGCCAATAAGATGCTTCCTAAGGTGATGGCAAGACGCGGGTTTTGATAATATGCTGCCATGCCGCCGACTAAGCAGAAACGTGCAGAACGTCCGATGGCTGAGAATAATAAAAAGGGGACAAGCCCAAAGCCAAACAGCCCAGCACTAATCGCAATGACCTTATAGGGCAGGGGGGTAAAGGCGCCGATAAGCACTAATATAATCCCAATACGATTAAAGGCATCTGATACGGCTGTGAATTTTTCTTCACTTGCGATTTGATGCGGTAATAATTGCAGCATGTCAGATACAAAGGGCGCTAAATATGCACCCAAAGCCCAGCCCACGGCGCCGCCTGCCACCGAAGCTGCTGCTGTGACTAGGCAAATAGATAGCCATTTTTTGCGGGAAGCAAGCACACATCCAACCAAAATAGGGTCTGTTGGAACTGGAATAATGATGCTCTCTAAAAATGAGAATAGATATAAACCAGCACGCGCCACAGGGCTATCAGCCCGTTCCAAAATTCTTGCGCTCCATGCCGAAAAAGGCTTAAAGACCGATAGCATAAAACCTCCGTGCAGCATATGCATTGCGTTTTTCTAGACTTGTTATAATCTCAAACCGCGTCGGGTAAAACTGCTTATTTGCATATAACAGATATTGCGTGAAATAGGCCTAGCATTAGGGAGGTCAGTATGGCTGTTGAATTTGTTCTGATAAGACACGCGCCTATTGCCTTAAAAGGGGTGCTGTGCGGCAAAACAGATTGCGGGATTGCGCCTTTTCACGTCAAACAGCCTGAAAAATTAGAGAGGCTTATTGGGGAGATTGATCTGTGGCTCTCTAGTCCTGCCAAGCGATGTTTGATGAGCTTTGAGCAGATTGTAGGCGCAGATAAAAAGCCTGATATCATTGATGCCCGCCTATGGGAGCAAGATTTCGGTGACTGGGAAGCTCAGCCCTATGACCAGCTTCCCGATATTGGTAATTTGTCTGGCCAAGCGCTAGGGGAATTTACCCCGCCAAATGGGGAATCATACAACCAGCTTGCAGAACGTACCTTGCCAATATTCCAAGAATATGGCCAATCAGAGCGCCATAAAGTCATTGGGGTTATGGCACATGCAGGTGTTATTAGAAGCATTTTAGGCCATGCGCTAGGAAATCCAGTATCTGGACTGCGCTTTGTTATTTCTGAATTATCTGCAACACGCATTGGGGTGTATGATGAAGGGCAAGCAGCTATCAGCTATTGTAATGACCGTTATCTATGAGTTTTTTTTAGTCTCTAGCTAATTTGCGGATTAAATAACAATCCATAATCCAGCCATGTGTTGTGCGGGCTGAAGCGCGCATATCGATAATTTTCGTCGCAACGTCACTTAGCTTGCCAGCGCATAAAATTTCTTCATCCATCCCTAAATAAGCGCCCCAATAGATATAATAATCTTCTTGGCTTAGGGTCTGAAATGCACAATTTCCGTCTAGCATCACAACGATGGTATTCACATCCTCTGGAAAGCCATTTTCGCGTAGATTGCGGCCAGTCATAATTTTTACATCATCAGCAAGCTGATTAAGGGTTATTTGATGGGCGGCTGTGAGCACCTGAATTGAGGTGATGCCAGGAATAACATTCAAAACTGGCTTTGGCTCAAGGCGTTCTGCAATACGCAAAGCGCTATCATATAAGGACGGATCGCCCCAAATCAATAAAGCTGTATGTTGCGGCTTTGGGGTGATGTTTATCGCTTCCTGCCACAGTTCAGCAATTTCAACATGCCACTGTATTACCGCATCACGATACGCAATATCTGTGCGGCGAGTTGGAAAGGTAATCGGCGCTATTCTTGGGTGTTTATCGACAGGCAAATGCATTGAAAGCATATTTCTACGCACATCTGCAAGGGCTGATTTAGCCTCCCCTTTTTCTGGCAATAGAATAAGATCGGCACACCCAAGGGCTTTGATGCCTTGAATGGTGATGTGATCAAGATTGCCTGTGCCGCATCCAATAAGACTTAATTTCATGATGTTTTGCCTAGCGCTTCAGATGGATGTACTTCAACCGCATCAGACAGTAAATCACTTAGCGCGCCATATAAAATTAGCACAGGTGCCGTGCTGTTATGATGCTCTAAATAAGAGGTAAGCGCACTCAAGCTAAAAGACAGAATACGCTGAGAGGGGGTAGAGATAGCTTCTGCTAATAAAGCAGGTGTATCTGGGCTAAGCCCATGGCCGATAAGCTGTTCGGCTAAGCCCGCAAAAGTGCGTTTTCCCATAAATACGATGGTGGTCGCATCCGCATCTGCAAGCGCAGCAAGATTAACATCTTCTGGCAATTTTCCATTCGCATCATGGCCGGTGATAAATTGAACACGTCTTGCGGTAAGCCGCCGGGTTAGTGGGATGCCTGCGGCGGCGGCGGCGGCACAGGCAGATGGCACGCCTGGCACAATTTCATATTCAATACCAGCTTCACGAAGCGCGATAATTTCTTCTTCTAATCTTCCAAACACCCCGCTATCGCCAGATTTCAGGCGGACAATACGCCCGCCCCCTTGGGCATATTCAACCAGTAATCTGCTTACATTTGATTGTTTTGGTGATGGCCTGCCAGCACGTTTTCCAACCCCCACTAAATCAGCACCTTTTTTTGCGTAATTCAAAATAGGCCCTGCGGATAAATCGTCAAACAGGACAGCATCTGCGGCTTTCAGCCTATCAACCGCATGCAAGGTCAATAGCCCCGGATCGCCAGGGCCAGAGCCGATAAAGCTAACAAACCCTGTTTGCGGCTTTGTCTTTTCGGTGGTTTGAGATGATGTTTCGGTCATAGTGATAAGGTTTTCTGGTCTATTGGGCTTGGGCGATCAGGTGGAAAAATGTACCACTGACCAAGCCTCTAACGGAACCTGTTTCTGCAATGATTTTGCCAGTCGCATCCTGAACTGAAAATAATGCGGTATCTGGCTGCTGCAAAATAGAGGTGTAGTGGAATTCATGTCCTCGTAGCTTTTGATATGATGCAAGGGCAGGGGCTGGGGCTGACGGTGTGGCTAGACGATATCCTAAATGGAATTGGCGTTTCTCAAAACTTGTCTCAAGTCCCAACAGCCCAAGCATCTGGTGGGTTTTACCGTGTTTGTCCGTGAGGGTTTTACCAAGCACCATATAACCGCCGCACTCCCCATGTACGGGCTTATGTTCGGCATGGCTACGAATCGCTGTAAAACAATTTGTTGCATGTGATAAAGCTTCGGCATGCAATTCAGGATAACCGCCAGCAAGCCAAATTAAATCTGCATCCTTATCAGGTACTTCATCCCGCAATGGAGAGAAGGGGATAATGTCTGCGCCTTGTTGCCGCCAGCCTTGCAGAAGGTGGGGGTAGGTAAAGGAAAAGGCTTCATCTTGTGCGAGGGCAATTTTCTGTGCGGGTGGCACTGGGCAGGCATCAAGTGATAGTTCAGGCTGATGATGCTGTGACGCTGCTTCAATGATAGCGTCTAAATCTATATGCTCTTCCAAAAAATCTGCATAGGAGGTGATGGCTTGTTCTAAATCAGGATGTTCAATGGCTTGGATTAATCCCAAATGCCGTTCTGGAAGGGTTAAATCCCCTCTCTTTGGCAACGCACCAAATACTTTTATGCCATGTTGTGCCATACCTTCACGGCATAATCTGTCATGACGCGGGCTTGCAACTCGGTTCAAAATAACCCCAGCAAATTTAAGCTCTGGATGATAGGTTTTAAAGCCTAAAGCAACGGCTGCCGCTGATTGTGCTTGTCCCGATGCATCAATAACAAGGACCACAGGCCAGCCATATCGAATGGCGATTTCAGCACTTGCCCCTGTGCCTGCTGCGCCGGCAGTGGCTACCCCGTCAAACAAGCCCATAGAGCCTTCTGCCAAAATAAGCTCAGCCTGTTTTGCTTGTGCTGCGATATGATCTAAAAGCTTTTCAGACATTGCCCAGCCATCTAGATTTGATGATGGGGTGCCGCATGCTGCGTGATGGAAGGCAGGGTCAATATAATCTGGCCCTGATTTAAAAGGATGCACCGATTTGCCCTGCCGCTTTAGCAAACGAAGCAGGCCAAGCATCACCGTGGTCTTGCCTGTTCCAGAAGATGGCGCTGAAATGAGTAAACCATTTGGAAATGAATTGCGGAGCTTTGTCATCTTATTCATCCTTCGGTTCTGCAAAAATAGAATCAGCTGTTTGTGGCCGGAAACGTCTATCATAGTCTGAAGCATAAAGCTTGGATGGGGTGATTTCTGCTGGCGTTAGCGCCCTGCCTACCAAAATCAGGGCAGTTCTATTTACCTGTTCTGGCAAGATAGTGGTGATTTCTGATAGCGAGGATGTAAAAATTTTCTGGTCTGGCCAGCTTGCACGATAAATCACCGCACATGGGCAATCCCCACCATAAAACGGGATTAGACGTTTGCTGACCTCTTCTAGAACATGGATAGATAGATGAATGGCTAAGGTGGCCCCTGTCTGTGCAAAAGCTTCTAATGTTTCAGCATCAGGCATTTCAGAGGCGCGGCCAGAAGTGCGGGTAAGCACAACAGATTGGACTTGGTGCGGTACGGTAAGCTCAACCCCTAATGCAGCTGCACTTGCAGCAAAGCTAGGCACCCCGGGGGTAACGCTATAATCGATATTCATCTTTTTCAAAATATCTATCTGTTCTGCCATCGCCGACCATATCGACAAATCCCCAGAATGCAGGCGCGCAACATCATGTCCATCTTTCTCAGCTTGGCTATAGATTTGGGCTATTGCGTCCAAATCTAGGGGCGCTGAATTAATCTGCAGGGCAGTGTCACTTGCATGCATTAAAATTTCGTGCGGGATCAGCGAGCCCGCAAATAAGATCACATCTGCGGAGGCAATAATATCCCGCGCACGAAGCGTTAATAAATCTGGGGCGCCAGGGCCTACACCAATAAAATGCACCGTCATAATGTAATCTGCCTAATTTGGTTTATTCACTTCAGACATAGCACAACTCACGCGTTTGTCATCAGATAGCTGACGCTGGACTACAAGTGTTGCACCTTCACCTGCTAGGATAAGGGCAGCAGCTTCACACACACTGCCTACATTTCTGAACTGCAGGCTTTTTGCGGATTGTGTTGGTGTGATGATATCTTCCAACTTATTCTGGCTAACAGCGTGTATCTCTAACCCATATTCAGCACAAAATCGTACAAATTCAGGATGTGCTGCCTTATCCTCTGGCACGGCTGCGATATATTTTCTGTTCGGCTTTGCTAGATTTTTGAACAGATGCGCAAAACTTTCAAATACTGCATTCTCCCGAAAGCCGAAACCTGAAATGATGGGCGCTAATAACACTTTATCAGCTGATAGGCTGGCACCATCTGTTTTTGTGTTCTCAAACTTGCTCATTATTGTTCTGCGCTAGATTTTGTAACGCGCCAATGCACAATCGGATAGCGAGCTTTCCAGCCATGTTTTTGGCCTAATGGAACAAGGTCAGAGATGTCTATTTTCATCACATCGCCCCCATATAAGCCGTGATATTTTAAGAGTATTGCTTCACTTTCTGCTGTCACAGCATTCACGACAATGCGGGCACCTACCCTCATTTTTGCCCATATTGTCTCTATGAGTTCAGCACTTAAGCCCCCGCCAATAAAATAGGCATTAGCTGTTGGGATATTATCCAGCATATCATTAATATCTGCATCTATTATGTGCATCTCAGCACATCCAAAATCAGCCGCGTTTTGCTGGATAAGGGACAGGCGTTCAGGGTTAGATTCAATCGCTGTAGCACGCATTTGCGGATGCGATAACATCCATTCAACGCTTATTGACCCAGACCCAGCGCCAATATCAACAAGATGCTGTCCTGGAATTGGTGCTAGTGATGCAACGGTAATCGCACGAATAGCTTGTTTGGTGATCTGGCCATGATGGGTAAACGCATCATCTGGCTTGCCAGTGGCAACGGAAAGGCCTTTAGTTTTCCCAACAAGCTCAATCGCAACAGCAAGCGGGGCCTTAGTAATTGCCCCATATAATGTTTCAGCTGAATAGGTTTCAGGGCTATTGTTAAACCCTTTCATTTGGGAGAATACAAAACAGCGGCTTTTTGCAAACCCTGCATCGCACAAAACCTTACTTAAGCTGGTGACAGCGCTTTCATCCCGCAGTAAAACAAATAGCCGACACCCATCATGTAAAGCAGGTTTCAGCTTTTCAATAGGTTTAGCATGCAGACCAAATTGCAAGGTTGTTTCTAATGGCCAGCCCAACGCATTTGCCATCAGTGAAAAACTGGATAGGGTTGGAAAACTACACCATTCATGGCGGTCAAGGGTGGCTGTAAGCGATGTTGCTGCGCCAAAATGAAACGGGTCGCCAGAGGCAAGCACAACAACCTTGCGCCCCCGATGTTTGAGTAATATCTTTATCCCATCCTGATAGGGCACAGGCCACGGAATGATTTCAGCTTCAGCTAGATGATTATCTGCTGATAGATGGGTTAAATGTCTTGGGGGTGCAAGAATGATTTCAGCCTCAGCTAGTTTCGCACGCGCTTCAGGCAGAACTGAATACAGCCCATCTTCATGTATGCCAATGATGGTCAACCAAGGAGTATCTGACATGCATCCAAACCTTCTTATTCTTGGTGGCACAACCCAAGCTAGCAGATTGGCTGAAAGCTGTGCTGCGCATAAACTAAACGCTACCCTGTCTTATGCTGGAAGAGTTGAACGTGTCAAACCCCAACCTATCCCAACCCGTTCTGGTGGTTTTGGTGGGGCAGAAGGGCTAGCACAATATATCCAAAGTAACAACATAACACATCTTATTGATGCAACCCATCCATTTGCGGCACAGATTAGCGGTAATGCGATCACTGCTGCCCGCTCATTAGCGCTTCCGTATTGCGCCTTTACACGCCCTGCATGGCAGCCGCAGTCTGATGATGACTGGCAGATAATCCCATCATTAGAAGCAGCGATAGATTGGCTTGAGCGGCCAGCGATGCGGGTGATGCTGGCAATTGGCCGGCAGAATCTGTCTGCATTTGAAGCTCAGCCGCATCATCATTATCTGCTTCGGCTTGTTGATCCGCCTATCACTCCGCCAAATTTTCCAAATCATCAGATTGTGATTTCCCGCGGGCCTTTTACCCTAGCATCTGATCTTGAATTATTAAAACAGCATCATATTGAGGTGATTATTTCCAAAAATTCAGGTGGTGAAGGGGCAAGAGCAAAGCTAGATGCAGCACGGCAATTAGGGCTTCAAGTGGTGATGATTGAGCGCCCATCCTATCCAGAACGGCTTGAATTTAACGCACTTGATGCGGTTATGAATTGGGTGCTGAACGCGGCGTAAACACATAATCTTTATGCGGGGTTGAAAACCGCCTTGTGTGGCGTGAGCCAACAAGGACTACTGTTTTCATATCAGCCATTTCAGGGGTTGCGTTGGCTATTGTTTCTATTGTGATATGCTGATTTGGGGTTGAAACTGCCCGGGCAAACACAATCAAATGCTCAGATGCGCATTCCTGTTTTAACAGAGACAGAATTTTCTCAAATCCTTCAGGCCTTGATGTGGAACGCGGATTATAAAACGCCATTGCAAAATCAGCTTCAAGGGCGAGCCGAACACGTTTTTCGATAAGCGCGAATGGTTTTAAATTATCGCTTAAATTGATACAGCAGAAATCATGCCCCAAGGGTGCCCCGCATGCAGCAGATGCTGCGAGCATCGCTGTAATACCTGGCAAGACTTCAACCTCAATAGCCCTCCAGCGTGCAGGAGCCTCCTCCATCACCTCAAACACAGCCGCCGCCATTGCGAACACGCCCGGATCGCCTGAGCTTACGATAACGACTTGTGCGCCTTTTTCTGCCAATGTAAAGGCATGTTCTGCCCGTTCGCGCTCAACCCTGTTGTCTGAAGGATGAAGCTGTAGCCCCGCGCGCTCCGTGATTCTTGCAACATAGGGGATATAGCCGATGATATCAGTAGCATTCGCAATAGCACTCGTTACTTCAGGGGTAACCATTGCTTCATTTCCAGGGCCAAGTCCAACAATGACAATGCGCCCTATCATGGTCTGCGCCCTCTGCCATGCACAATGATGATTGAAAAATAGGGCAAGGTTTCTTCGGTATATTCTGATAGCGGTGTTACAGGTTGTTGCACCATTGCAGCATAACCCACCACTAGTGCACGTCTGTCCATCTGTGCAGATTTAAGGGCTTTACGTATTTTTGGAAGGTGCCGGCCGATTTTCATAATCACAACAGCATCAGCCACAGCTAAGCGGGCGCAAATTTCTTCCTCAGCCATGGTGCCCATCAACACAACTAAAACATCATCCCCCCATGTTATAGGCATGTTAGTCGCTGTCCATGCGGCTGACATACCGGTGATGCCTGCAATGGTTTCCACCTCACAAAGTGGCTGTAATCTGCTATGAAGATGCATAAATGATCCGTAGAAGAACGGGTCGCCCTCACACAGAATAACGACATCATGACCAGCTAGGGTAAGCTGATAAAGCTGGTTGGTACACTCCTCATAAAATTCTGACAGCATTTCATTATAGCGCGGGTCTGAAACAGGGATTTCTGTGGTGACAGGATATTCCATGACAATTTCTTGCACCGATGGCAACAGCATCTCTGAGATAATTTGACGTGCCCGTCCGCTTGCCCCTTTCTTTCTGAAAAAAGCAATGATTTTAGCTGAACGTACAGCTTTATCAGCCCGCACACTCATCAAATCAGCAGCGCCAGGACCAAGCCCGACCCCAATTATTTTACCCTGTTTTCGTGTCATGATATTTCATTCTTTGGTACTTGCAATCGCGTTTACTGCCGCAACAGTAATGGCGCTTCCGCCCAATCTGCCAGATACAATACAAAATGGCACAGGGGCATCTTCTGCAAGGGCTTGTTTGCTTTCTGCTGCACCAACAAACCCAACTGGACAGCCAATAATAGCAGCAGGTCTTGGGCAATCAGGGTGTTTCAACATATTGAGTAAGTGGAATAAAGCCGTAGGGGCGTTTCCGATGGCAACAACCGCACCTTCAAGCTTATCGCGCCATAATTCTAAGGCAGCAGCAGAACGAGTATTACCCATTTCTTGAGCTAGTGGGCGGGTGCGTTCATCATGTAGCGTGCAAATAATTTCATTTTCTGCAGGCAAGCGGGATGGCGTAATTCCCTCACTTACCATGCGTGCATCACAAAAAATGGGTGCGCCTGCTTCTAAGGCAGACCGTGCAGATGTCACAAAATCAGCTGAGAAATGAATGTAAGGGGCAAGCTCTACCAACCCTGCGGCATGGATCATCCGCACTGCCACCTGTTCTTCTTCTTTGGTGAAATGGGCTAAATTTGCTTCTGCACGAATTATCGAAAATGATTGGGTGTAGATAGAAGCGCCATCTGTATCATACAGATATTCACCTGCTTCATTCACCGTGCCAGCAACAATGATATCAGGCGCTTCGATATCAGCCTCAGCTGTTATGTCAGGCGGATTTAAAACCTCATGGATTGAGCCAATATCACTTGGGTCAATCTTGGCAAAAACAGGCTCATCCCATGCATAGCCATTTTTGATAATATGCAATTTATCTTGCTGGCCAGAAATGGTTAGCGCAGCAAGATTTGGATAGGCGCATCCTTTCCCGCATCCAGAAATATGAATAAGCTCAGCATCCAGCCCTTTGACTTCTTCTGCGACCTCTGATGTGTTGATAAAACCTGATGCACAATAAGGCGCGCCAACACATGCTTTGATGGATAATAGCGGGTCATCCTTCTTTGTAATCATCCCTTCACATACCGCATCATGAACATCTTCAACCAACACCATATTATACGGGGTTAGCCGGATAGCAGGGGTTCTAGAAGCCTGCATAGCCGCTTTTAGCTGGTTCGCATCAATGCGGCCAAGTGGCAGGCCTACAAATTGTCCCTTGCGGCTTTTGGTTTCTTCATCAAGCCAAATATTGCCAGGGGAGAAAATATGCCTGCTATCGATATCTGCTGTTTTAGGGCATTGTTGCCATGCTTCAGTTAATTTGCCATCCCGCACAAACCGTGCCATCCGTCTTTGCAGGCCGCGCCTTTCACTTGCATAGAAATGGGTGAGTTCAATAAGTTTGCTTACTGCATTTTCTGCGCTAACAATAACCCCTTTATCAGCGCCATCCGCACGCAATAGGATTTGCCCATCTTCACTGCGCTCCAATCTGATATCTGCTGATGCATCTCGCAGCACAGCATTTTTGTGTAAATCGATTGCAAAGCCAAATTTTGCAGGTAGGGCAGGGAGTTCTGCACAACGCTGATATAGCTCATCTGCAATGGTGCAATGGCTATCCCCATCTTGCCAAAACGGCGATACCAGCAGATTTAAATCTTCAAAAATAGGGGTCTGTTCAGGGATGATGCTGGCTTTAATAAGTTGGTTAATGAGCGCTTCATATCCTGTTTCATCTAGCCCTCTGATTTGCAGATTTGCGCGGCTTGTTAGTGCCACCATGGATGAGCCAAAGGTGGCGGCTACATCACACACAATTTCTAATTCGGGCAAAGTAAGCCTGTGCAGTGCTGGCTTCAGGCGCATTAACAGCCCGTCACCAGAAGACATCGGTTTGCGTGTTGTTGGGCACCATCCTTTAGGGGTGGTTTTCATCATGCGACCTTGTCTCCTGAACTGATTTTATCTGCAAGCATGGATAGACGAGCAATATGTGCGTTTCGTCTAGATTTCCATAAGCCTGTTTCAAATAAATGTTGAAAATTATCACATAAGGCAAGATAGGCTTGATAATTTTCAGCCTCGATAAATGCTGAAATATCTTCATTGCCGAGGGTGTTTTCAAAAAATTGGTCGAATAAATGTGCGCCAACTAATCCTGATAAATGCGCAAAGGCTGCCATATGTTCAAGGGTGGCCGCAATTTCAGCAGCGCCTCTAAACCCATGTGGTTTCATCGAATTAATCCATTTCGGGTTTGCAGCACGCGCATGCACAACCCGCGCTATTTCCTCAGAAATACTTCTGCTGACAGGTTTTTCCGGGTTGGTATTATCAAGGTGGTATCCTGAAACATCCCCGCCTAATATCTGGTTTGCTGCTAGAAATCCAGCTTCGTGGGCGGCATAATCACGGTTACTTAGCAAATCCGTTTCTTTTAAATCTTGCAGATGCACAAAGCTATCTGCTGTTGCGACTTTCGCCCTAATCCCGTCCATATCTTGATAGTGTTCGCCCTTATGAAATGCCCAGCTTGAGGCGGCAAGCCATGCATCTGCAGCCTCTTGCTTGCTTGTCCCGCTCATCGCATCTAATGCGCTATCCATATTTACGCCATATTGCTGGGGGGCAGGGCTGAAAATCGCTGGCTGGTCTGGCTTTTGCACATACGGGTTCCAGCTAGGCTCTTCATCTCTTTGGCCAAGGGCTTGGATAGCATTATCGAATAGGCTCATCAGATTTGCAAAAATATCTCTGAACAGGCCTGAGACACGTAAGGTTACTTCAAGACGTGGCCTTTCCAGCATCGCGATGGGCAGAATTTCAAACCCATCCACACGGCCTGTTTTTTCGCGATATATAGGCCTGACACCAATGAGGTGAAGCGCCATTGCAAATTCTTCACCTGCTGTACGCATTGATTGCGAGCCCCATAAATCTATCACTAATTTGCGTGGCCAATCCCCATTATCTTGCAGATATCGGCGGACAAATTCCTCGGCTAGCTTAATCCCCTGCTGGTATGCAGTGAAGGTTGGCACAGATAAGGGGTCAACGGCGAATAAATTGCGTCCAGTTGGCAGCACATCCATCCTACCCCTATAGGGTGAGCCTGCAGGGCCTGCTGCAACCAGTTTGCCAGATAAGGCATGATGCAGGCCTTGATATTCTGCCTTTGCATTTTCTTTCAAATCGAATGGTGGCTGATGTATGGTATCTGAGATGCGGCCAAAAATATGCAGACCAGAGGCAAATTGGCTGTCTTTCACATCACATACAAACCCATCAATACGTTGCAAGATTTCTGCATCACATCCGATATTCTCAAACCCAAGATCGGCGTTTAGGCCAATCGCTTCAGCTTCGCTTCTAATTTCAACAGCTAGCCTGTCGCGCCGTTTCGGATCAAGCCCATCTGCATTTGAAAATTCATCTAACAGCTGCTCAATATGCGCAAATTTCTCCGTTGTTCCAGCTTGCGCTAATGGCGGCGGCACATGGCCAATCGTAACAGCGCTTAAGCGTCTTTTGGCCTGCGCAGCTTCGCCAGGGTCATTGACGATAAAGGGATAGATAATGGGCATATTCTGGCTCAGATATTCTGGCCAGCAATGTTGTGATAGGGCAACAGATTTTCCCGGTAGCCATTCTAATGTGCCATGCGCGCCAATATGCACCATGCAATCGCATCCAGAGTGTCCTGAAAGCCATAAATAAAAAGCAACATAATGATGTGGTGGGGTGCGTGCTAAATCGTGATAGCTGTCTTTTTTGAATTTTGTCTCGCTGCGTTCTGGCTGAACCGCAACAATTATATCGCCATATCTCACCGCTTTGAAATAAAAGCCACCATCTTGCAGATGCGCACAATGACCTGCATCCCCCCATGCTTCTTCTAGTTGGGTGAACAACGCTTCAGGCATTTTTCTCAGCGCTTTCCGGTAGTCCTCTAACGGCCAAAATATTGCCCTATTCTGAAGGTCATGGGTGAGTGTGCTCGCCTCTATTTCAAGGGCGAGGTGATCTGCTAATATGGCTTGTGCAGAACCGATGCCGTCTAGCCCTACCGCATGGGCGATTTGCCATGGCTTACCAGGATAAGAAGATAGAATAAGCGCAGCTTTACGGTTTTTCTTCTCAGACTTTGCAAGCTGTATCCAGTTTTCAGTCTTGGTTGCTATCGCATCAATTTGCTCAGGCTTGGGGTGATGAGATAGCGGTTTAAACTGCAAGACCTCATTAAAAGCCATTTCCTGTTTGAAAGAGCCTACGCCTGCAAATATTCTGCCGTCCACCTCAGGAAGCACCACATGCATCGCCATATCTGTTGCCGAAAGCCCGCGTGCTGATCCCCTCCATGCCTCTTCAGATGCGGTGGATAGCCCCATTTGAAAAACAGGTACATTTGCGATATCCAACACAGAGGCTTGCTCCCCCCTTCGCCCTGAAAACGCAGTGGCATTTACAATTGCATCAGGGCAGAAACCTAATAATTGCCGCTCTAGCCATGCGGCGGCGTTAGGCGCTTTTAACGAGGGCAGGAAATAGATATTAACATGATACCCTTGCGCTAGAAAACGCTGATGCAAGGCTTGCATCGGCGCCATATCTGCTGCGGTTACAAATGACCGGTAGCAAATGATCGCAATTTTCGGGGTATCCTCTGACAGTCCTTGTTCGATAAGGGGACAGCTCACCCCAAATTCAGGATGCCAGCACCCGACAGCCCCTAGCGGTCTTGCGCCCCGAACAGGGGAGGCATATAGCCCGCCTGCAAGTGCAAGTTGGGCAAGTGCGGCATGGGCGGCATGCGCACCCCCTGTCTCACACAAGCTTGATAATCTGCGCAAGGTAGAGACTGGCAGGGTAGAGATGTCATCTAATTGTGGGTCAACCCGCCCATCTGCGGGTAATACAGCAAGCGCTATCTGATTTTTCTCAGCCAATGCTTTTAGCTGGTTTAAGCCATAAGACCAATAGGGGTAGCCGCCGATCAGACGAATAAGAATAGCCCTAGCACTGCTAGCTGTATTTTCAAGATACACATCAACAGATAACGGATGGGTAAGCTGATTTAGATTAGCTAGTCTTAGCGACGGTAGTTCGGCATCTTGCTCTTCTGCTCTGCGCCACCCTGCGGCAAAGGCTGTTAAATCACTGTCTGAGAATGAAAGCACGACCATATCAGCCGGATCTTGCGCAAGATCAACAGCGACATCACTTTCTTCCAGACCGTGTTTTTCAACAAATACAAGATGCATTCAGAACGTTTTATCCTTTTAAGATAGCGGCAATTTTATCTGGGTGAATATCGTCATGTTCTGCGATAACAACCAGCTTGGTTTCTCGCACCTCATCCGTTTGCCATAGCCTGTCAAACTGGGTACGCACACGCGCGCCTACGGCCTGAACTAATAAGCGCATTGGCTTTCCTGCAACCGCTGCATATCCTTTTACACGCAGTATATGATGCTCGTGTGCTAATGTCTGAATAGCTGTTTCAAGCTGTTCGGCGGAATCTATTTCAGCCATGGTGATGATGGTAGAATCAAAATCTTCATGGTCATGTTCAGCCGCGCCATCATGATGCGATGGGCGCGTATCTAAATCGCTTTCTGCTTCTGCATCAAGCCCTAGAACGATGGATATATCTACCTTGCCTTCACATACTTCAACAACAGGTAGGTTCCGCGCTGAATAATCTGCAATAACCTGTTTAGCAGCAGCACATTTTTCAGCCCCTGCAAGATCAGGCTTGGTAAGAAGCACCAAATCTGCACAATTTAGCTGATCTTCAAAAACCTCAGATAAAGGGGTTTCATGGTCAAGACTTTCATCGGCGCGTCTTTGGGCATCAACGGCTGCAATGTCTGATGCAAATCTGCCCTCTGCAACAGCTTCAGCATCTGCGAGTGCAATAACCCCATCAACCGTGATTCTTGAACGGATAGCAGGCCAGTCGAAAGCCTTTAGAAGCGGCTTTGGTAACGCAAGACCTGAAGTTTCGATAAGGATATGTTCAGGTAACGGGTCAAGCTGCATCAAGGCTTCAATCGTTGGGATGAAATCATCAGCCACCGTGCAACAAATACAGCCATTTGCGAGCTCAACAATATTTTCTTCTGGACAATTTGGTATCGCACAATTTTTTAGAATCTCACCATCAACGCCAACATCACCAAATTCATTCACAATCACTGCAAGACGTCTGTCTTGGCTAGATTGCATAAGCTGGCTGATTAAGGTGGTTTTACCTGATCCCAGAAAACCGGTTATTACGGTCACTGGCAATTTGGCCACATTCTGCATGATATCGTGCTCCCACTGTAAAACACTGACAATATAAGGCTTTTGATAAACCCGTTAAAATTTTTTTTCTGTCATGGCTAATCAGGCGCTAAATGTCCAGAAAAGACTGTTTCAGAAAAGACTGTTTCAGACGGGCCTTTTATTGTCTATCTATAAATCACAGAGTTGTTTAAACTAGGCAAAATCCGACCTTTGTTTCGCTGTACTGGTGTTTCGCTGTGCTAGCAGGCAGAACAATATGAAATAAAAAGCCCTATTTTCGAGAGTGAACATGGCAAAAC
Source organism: Puniceispirillaceae bacterium (SeqCode) (assembly GCA_965660095.1). GTDB lineage: Bacteria > Pseudomonadota > Alphaproteobacteria > Puniceispirillales > Puniceispirillaceae > WTJO01. The sequence continues at coordinate 8,156 of CBFHYP010000013.1, read as the reverse complement.
AACAAGATAATCAACAATCTGAAGCTGAAAAAGACCAACGTCACGCCCAAAAGATGAAAAATATCAAAGCGGCGCGTGAAAAAATGATGGCCTCAATAACAGAAGAAAAAGGCCTTATCATCGTGCATACCGGTGCTGGTAAGGGGAAATCATCTTCAGGGTTTGGCATGATTATGCGGTGTATTGCGCATGAAATGCCATGCGGGGTTGTGCAATTTATCAAAGGCACCTGGCTAACAGGGGAGCGAAAGCTACTATGCGAAAGATTTGCAGATGAATGCCAGTTTGTTGTTTCAGGCGAAGGGTTTACCTGGGATGTTCAAGACCGGCAAAAAGATATTAAAGCAGCACAAGCAGGCTGGGACGCTGCAAAGAAAATGATTCTCGACCCTAAAATTCAATTTGTATTGCTCGATGAAATTAATATCGCCCTTAGATATGATTATTTGGATATTGATGAGGTGGTTGGATTTTTGCTGGAACATAAACCGAAAATGACGCATGTAGTTTTAACAGGTAGAAACGCAAAAGAAGAGCTGATTGAAGTTGCTGACCTTGTGACCGAGATGAGACAAATAAAACATCCCTTTAAATCCGGTATCAAAGCTCAGCTAGGGGTAGAGTTTTAAATCTATGGCTGCGCTTATGTTCCAAGGCACTGGCTCTTCTGTCGGCAAATCCTTGCTGGTTGCTGGGCTGTGCCGGGCGGCAGTGCGCAGGGGGCTTCGTGTTGCCCCTTTCAAACCTCAGAACATGTCTAATAATGCGGCGGTAAGTTCTGATGGGGGTGAGATTGGCAGAGCACAAGCCTTGCAAGCCAAAGCAAGCGGGCTGTTGCCGCATACAGATATGAACCCGATATTGCTGAAGCCAGAAAGTGAAACTGGCGCTCAAATCATTGTGCAGGGCAAGCGCTATGCAACTGCAAAGGCTGCTGAATATGCAAAGATAAAACCTACATTATTGCCGCCTGTCCTAGAGAGTTTTCATAGATTAGAGGAGGCCTATGACCTTGTATTGGTAGAAGGGGCGGGTAGTCCTGCTGAAATTAATTTAAGGGCAGGGGATATCGCAAATATGGGATTTGCACATGCTGCGCAAATCCCTGTGGTGCTTATTGGGGATATTGATAGGGGCGGGGTCATTGCGCAAATTGTTGGCACCCAAGCGGTGTTGGATAGCGTAGATAATCAGCTTATTTGCGGCTTTATCATCAATAAATTCAGAGGTGATGTGCGGTTATTTGATGATGGTTATAATGCGATTGCGCATCAAACAGGCTGGCAAGGTTTTGGGGTTATCCCCTATTTTCAGGAGCAATGGCGTCTTCCTGCTGAAGATGGGATGGATATCACTGCAAAAATCAGCCATGCCGGAAAATCAGGTAAAATTCACATTGTCTGTCTTCGGCTTGCCCATATTGCTAATTTTGATGATCTTGACCCGCTTGTTGCTGAGCCTGATGTCAAAATGACAATGCTTGAAGCTGGCGAAGTGCTGCCAGCAGATGCCGATTTAGTGATTGTGCCTGGGAGTAAATCCACGATTGCAGACCTTGGGTTTTTGCGCAAACAAGGCTGGGATATTGACCTTATGGCACATCATAGACGCGGGGGTTTTATCCTTGGGATTTGTGGCGGCTATCAAATGCTTGGCACGCAGATAAATGACCCTGATTTAATCGAAAGCAGTCAGGAACAGGTGCAAGGTCTTGGGCTGTTGGATGTGCAAACCATAATGACCGCGAAAAAAGAACTTACCCAGACTCAAGCTATTCATATTCCTTCTGGCTTGAATATTAGCGGGTATGAAATTCATATTGGCCAGACAAGTGGGGCAGATACCGCCCGCCCATATCTTCAAATCGGCACCAGAACCCAAGGGGCAATCGATAGCACAGGCCGGATAGCGGGAACCTATCTGCATGGCATGTTCACCGATGATACATTTAGATCGGATTTTCTAGCGCAATTTAAAACCAGCTACGATGCTGTTCAGCCCGCAACGTTTTATGACCAGCAAATAGAACAAACCTTAGATGCGCTTGCCCAGCATCTTGAAGCCAGCCTTGATATCGATGCTTTGTTTAAGATGGCGCGCGTTTAAGTGCGTCTTCTAAACGGCTAAGATGGCTGTGATGCGGCACGCCAAGGCGCAACCACCTCGCATGATAGGAGAAAGGGCGCGACCAGATATGTCTTGCAGCAAGGTGATGTTGCGCGGCGGCGGCATCAGATGTTTCATATAGTCTGAATAAAGCACACCCGCCAATAAGCTTCCATCCTGCATATTGTGCAATATCATCACATTGCATGGCTAAAGCAGATAGGTCTTTGCGCATTTTTTGCTGCCATATCCTATCCTGAAATGCTTGTATTGCGATATCAATCGCGATGCCTGAGACAGGCCAAGGCCCTGCTAAGGCGCGTAATGCGGTGATATGTTCAACCGCGCCAAGCATAAAACCAAGCCTTAATCCAGCTAGCCCAAAGAATTTTCCAAAAGATTTAAGCACAATTATATTTGCATTTTCTTGGGGTAATTGAGATGCAATAGAAGGTGTATCAGCGCAATCTGCAAAACTTTCATCCACAATGACAATTTTGGCGCTTTTAGCAATCTGCTGGATATGCGCCATATCAAGATGGCGGCCTGTTGGATTATTTGGGGTGCAGACAATCGCGATGTCAGCCGCGCGAAGTGCTGTGATATCTGATACCTCAACGGCGCTTATCCCGGCTTGGGAAAAGCATCTTTCATATTCATTATAGGTAGGTGCTAGGATGGAAACGCTATCATGCTGGCGGTCTAGATATTGCGCTAAAAGCTGAAGGGCTGATTGCGCGCCAGATACAGCCAAACAGGCATTTGCACTTTGGTAGTAGTCTTTTGCACATCCCTCTAATCTAGCTATCTCTTGATGTGAGGGCAGGGCGTTAAAACTGCTAGAGGGCGGTGGTGAAAAGGGATAGGGATAAGGGTTTATGCCTGTTGATAGGTCTATCCACTGTTGTTTTTCCCCGCCAAAAAGGGCGATGGCCTGATCAAGATTACCGCCATGCTCGCGGTTTGATGGTGAAACTTCTGTCATTTTATATCCATGCAGTGCAGGCCAAACCTGCTAATCCCAAAGCCAGACCGCCCATCACCATAAGATAGGCATGAAGGCATTTTGCAAGCTTATTTGCATCAACCGCCGTGCCATTTTCATGAATAAACGGCGCTTCTACCACGCTATGCTCATAATGCCGTGGCCCTGAAAGTGCAATATCTATGCTGCCAGCCAATGCAGCTTCTGGCCAGCCTGCATTTGGGGAGGGATGTTTTGTTGCATCTTTAATCATGACAGTAAAGGCTTGGGCTGGCCGGCTTGAAAAAAGGCAGAAAAATAAACCTGTTAGTCTTGCAGGTATCAGATTTACCACATCATCCCATCTTGCGCTTGCCCAGCCAAAATCAATATATTTCTCGCTTTTATATCCAATCATAGAATCAAGCGTGTTTACAGCCTTATAGATATAAAGCCCGGGAAGCCCTGCAACAAGTCCCCAGAAAAGCGGGGCAACAATCCCATCAGAGGTGTTTTCAGCCAAGCTTTCAGCTGCCGCACGCGATACCCCTCCCTCATCAAGATGCGCTGTATTTCGGCCAACAATCATTGCAACTGCTTGTCTTGCTGATGCTAAATCTTGCGCCTGTAAGGGGATTATTACGGCTTTGACATGGGTGTATAAAGAACGTGCAGCAAGCAGTGGCCAGCTTGCAATGCCAAGCAAAATTGCAGACCCGATGATTCCTAAATTCAGTGTCTGAATAAGCTGCTGAACCCCAAAAGCGACACTGCCAGCAACAGCCATACAGACGACCAAGGTTACACCGCCTAAGATTTTGCGCTGGAGGGCTGAATGCTTGGAGCGGTTTAACTGGCTGTCACACACGCTGATGAGCTTGCCAAGCCAACTTACCGGATGGCCAATTAAGCTAAACAGCCTGTTTGGCCAGCCGATACAGATTTCAGTGATAAACCCTGCTAATAGCATCATGCTATTAAAGCCAAGAAAATCCAATATGAAATCTAATATGATAGGGAATAGCTGCATAGGTTTAGATACTCGTTGAATTTTGATTTGCGTGTAAAAATATTAAATCGCTTCGTTTTCAGGCAACATAGCTAGCTTAAAGTGATTTATCAATTTTCCACATTTAGTCTATCTGCATTTTCATCACCTTGCTAAGAAAGGGATGAATTTTTTGCACATATCGAAAGGGCTGTAATGGCAAATATTATTCTTGTGACAGGTGGCGCACGTTCTGGCAAAAGCAGTTTTGCTGAGCAATATACACTCAACCTGCGCAATGATGCTGGTCTACAGGCTATCTACATTGCGACATCTGAGCCGTTCGATACAGAGATGCAAGCCCGCATTGCTATCCATCAGCAACGCAGAGGCAAAGACTGGCTTGCCATTGAAGAGCCGCTGGAACTTAGCGATATTCTGCTGCAAACAGATAACCCCCACCACCAACCCCGCTTAGTGGATTGCCTTAGCTTATGGCTAAATAATCTTATCTATTACGGCCGTGATGTGGATGCTGAGATTACAAAGCTAGTTGAAACCTGTAGCCAGCTTCAGGCAGATATTGTTTTTGTCACCAACGAGATCGGCTCAGGTGTTGTGCCTGAAAATGCAGAAACACGCCAGTTCCGAGATAGAGCAGGGATGCTAAACCAAGTGATTGCAAAAAATGCATCAGAGGTTTATCTGACTGTCTCAGGGATTGCTGTAAAGATAAAGCCATCTGCACCATAAGTGTTAAATTCTTCCCCTTGTTACGAGATATATTATGTTTTCATCCATTGCTGACATTGCCAAATTTACCGCCGCCTTGCCATCTGCGAATGAGGCGATGCGCGCACAAGCACAAGCACATCAAAACCAGCTCACCAAACCGCCCACAGCATTAGGCCGGCTAGAAGAGCTTGCGATTTTTATGGCCGGATGGCGCGAGACAGCGACCCCGCAAATAGAGCTAGCTCAAGCTTTAGTGTTCGCTGGAAATCATGGTGTATGCGCCCAAGGCGTTAATCCATTTCCGCAAGAGGTCACCGCACAGATGGTCGCAAATTTCGCGCATGGCGGGGCTGCGATAAACCAGCTTGCAAAAGCGGCTGATGCGGTGCTGGATGTGCATCCGCTTGCCCTTGAAACCCCCACCGCTGATATCACAGAAACAGCCGCACTGTCTGAAGATGAGCTTCTGGAGGCACTTAACGCTGGCGCGAATGCGGTGAATGAAGCAGCTGATATAATCATTTTAGGGGAAATGGGTATCGGGAATTCAACAATTTCTGCAGCATTATGTGCGGGAAGTTTTGGTGGTGAAGCTAGCCAATGGGTAGGCAGGGGCACTGGCGCAGATGATACAACACTGCGCTTGAAATCTGAAGTGGTTGCAAAAGCTGTAGCCCGTTTCACATCACACACAGATATTAACAGCGAGACTGAAAATTGCGCTGATACAGCCATGCAGATTCTGCAACATTTAGGGGGCAGAGAGCAGGCAGCAATTTGCGGTGCAGTGCTAGCCGCACGCAAAAACCGTCAAATTGTCATTTTGGATGGGTTTATCTGCACAAGTGCTATCGCCCCGCTTTTCCGTATTTCAGATGATGTGCTAGCACATTGTATCGTTGCCCATCAAAGCAGAGAGCCAGGGCATCAAAAATTACTCGCACATCTTGGCAAGAAGCCGTTACTTGACCTTGATTTATGTTTGGGTGAGGGTAGTGGTGCTGCGATTGGTCTGATGATTTTTCGGGCGGCATTAGCCTGTCATAATGGGATGGCAAGCTTTGCGCAGGCCGCTATTTCTAATCCGCCTGAATAATCTTATCCTTTTAAAAAAATAAGGTCTAAAAGTTAAGCAAGATGCCAGCCCTCCACCCTGCAACATACATGAAACAGCTTCAGCTTGCTTTAAGCTTTTTAACCCGGTTTCCGGTGAGGGAAATATCATCACCGCTTCCCCAATTGCATCACAGCTTTTGGGCTTTTGGTGTAGTGGGGGCTGGTTTAGGCGCGATATATGCCGCTATCATTTTGCTAGGGCTATGGCTTGGGCTTAATCTGATGATTACAGCCATTATTGCGGTGAGTTGCGGGTTAATCTGCACTGGCGCACTGCATGAAGATGGCTTTGCAGATATGTTTGATGGTTTTGGCGGCGGCAAAACCCCTGAAGACAAGCTTAGAATTATGCAAGATAGCGTGCTTGGAAGCTATGGTGTTTCAGCTCTTATCCTCATTCTTCTGCTTCGGGTAGTAACGCTTGCAGTGATATCCCCCGCTATGGTTGATGCAGGGTTTAGCCTGGTGCTAAACCTTGCTATTATCGCCGGATTTAGCCGTATTTGCATGGCAGGAATGCTGGTCTTAACCCCGCCTGCACGCCCAAATGGCCTAGGTAGCCATTTCTCAAGCAACGAGTATAAAGTGCCGGCTAGCAAAAATCTATTAGCTGCTTTTTTGCTGATCCTTCTGCTTAGCCTGTTTGCGCCGTGGGGAATGTTATGGGTGTTGGGGGGTATGGCATTGGTAACATTTATTCTAGCCAAGCTGGCCAAACAGCAAATTGGCGGGCAAACAGGGGATGTATGCGGGGCTGTGCAAATAAGCACCGAAACCGCAGGCTGGATTGCCCTTGGCCTGTTACTAGCGGCCTAACAGCCTTTGCCTATATTGCGGCGCAGGCTTTAAAATTAAAGGATGTATAACGCATTATTTATCTCTAACCTTTGTGGTAGGGTTGGCATAAAACGCAAACGCAGTCAGTAGCGTCTTGTCGATTTAACTTCTCCATTGGAAAGGGCACAAGATGCGCTATCTATCAATCTTATGCACCGCAATAGTGATGTTTCACACACAACCTGCGCAGGCAGTAAGCCTTGAGCTTGCGTATGATGCCTGTTCATCATGGAAAGCGTCTAACTTTTCGATGGACCTTTCATCGCGCACAGAACATATCGATGCGGGATATTGTTTGGGTGTTATCCAAACCTACAGAACAGCCGCAATAGCGAATTGCGCGCATTTTGAAGCATCTGGAACGCTTGACCCAAGATTAGGGTTATACGGACAGTTTGACGGCTATAGCGTAGAACAGGTTGCAGAAGCGATTATACATTATGCTGAAAGAAACCCCGCAAGTAGGGGCAGTTATTTGCTTTGGCATGGCAGCAGAATAGCTGATTTAGCCGGCTTTACCTGTGAGCCGAAATAAGACCCACCGATCAAAAAAGGCCAACGCATGGATCGCTGGCCTATCGTTATCATGTTTAGCTGTTTTAGACTATTTCAACATGCGTATTGGAATCGGTCAACCCTGTAAAACCTTCTAGCACCATAATATCAACATCTGCTGTGCCGTCACCATCATTGTCATAGTGTAAGGTAGTGTCTGTGCCATCATCACTAAAGGTAATGCCATAATCAGCTAGTGAATCATTACTGCCACTAGCGGCAATTCTTAGCTTATCGCTACCATTGCCAAAATCTTTAACAGTGTCTGTACCTGTTGCGTCTAATTCTATGACAAAAAAATCATCATCTATACCGCCTCGCAGGATATCATTGCCATCCCCGCCATATAAGATATCATTGCTATTGTCACCATTTATTGTATCATTGCCATCCCCGCCATATAGGGTGTCATCTCCGCCTGCGCCTTCCAGCGCGTCATCACCATCACCGCCATATACGATATCATCGCCGCCTAGGCTATTTATCGTGTCATTCCCTGCACCACCTTCAATGATGTTAGCATCGTTAGTCCCTGTTAGGGTGTCGTTACCTGATGAGCCGATAAGGTTTTCAATGCTGGTAAAGGTGTCGTCTTGTGCCTCACACATATTGTCGTCAGCAAAAGACAAATTAACGATTACTGCAGCACTTGCACCTGCATAAGATACTGTATCTGTCCCATCCCCGCCATCTATCGTGTCACCACCTGCACCGCCCTCTAGCGTATCATTGCCATCACCGCCATTCAGCCTATCAATGCCATCTTCACCATTTAGCGTATTATCATTCGCATTGCCTGTTAAGGTGTCATTATGGGCTGACCCAATGATGTTTTCGATGTTGGTAAGGGTGTCG
>CBFHYP010000012.1:0-65937 GCA_965660095.1 Puniceispirillaceae bacterium (SeqCode) | reverse complement strand
GCGTCATTGCCAGCAGATACCACAAATAAAATATCTTTATGATCTTGGGCGCTATGATAAAAACACATCCATTCTTCTTTATTGCCCGAACCCATGGACATGTTTAAAATCCGCACCCCCGCATTAGCGGCATGTTCAATCAACGCTTTAAATAGGCATAAATTATCGGCTGGAAAACGATAAATCGCAGCCGTTTGCGTATCTATTTCAGCGCTTAAAACACTAAACACGGTTGAGCCATGATGAAGCGGGAAAAACGGATTGCGGCGCGGGTCTTTATCAAATGGTAATGGATCATCATCCCAAAAATCATAGCCGACCAAATTGCCTTGCCCATCTATGGCGAGATGTTTTTCGAAAGGGGCAAGCAGGTAATTTACCCCTGTATCCACTAGCCCAATTAGCGGCGGGGCTGTGGGCAGGGGAATCTTTGCGTCTGCCTTAAATTCTGGGTTTTGAGGCTCTATCGCCTTTTCTTGCAATGCCCCATCAAGCACCGAAATTGCGGTAATGCGACCATCTTCACGCAATAATTTGCGCGCCTCAACGATGGTGCAGGGTGCGATTATCCTAGCCTGAAACAATGCTTCACCTGTCGGGGCGGATAGCTCGGCAATGGCTAAACGCCAATCCTGATAACGCGGCCGAAAGGTGACGGTGAGGGTGCGGCCATCTTCTAAGGTGGTTTTTCGCGCCTCTCCACCATGTAAGGAAGGGGAGGAAATTCCTGAATTCTGTTCTAGCACGCCGCATAGCTGTTCTGAGGTAAGCTCAAGCGCAATAGCCTGTATGCTAGCTCCTATTCCCCCGCATAAGGCGCACAGCATCAGCGCTATACACCGCGCCATGTTTGAAATCCTTATCGGATGAAGATGCAGTGATGGGTATGACATACCCTATCCTAAACAGAAACAGAAGGGCAGGACAATACGCAATAACGTGTGGGTCAGCCCCGTTAACCAGCGCTTATGCCCCTAAAAAAAGGGCGATAATCATATCACATGCAATGCTATAATTTTTGGATAAGTGCATCCATTTTCTTGATACGTTTAGCAAGTTCGCGTTGTTGTTCTTTGGCAGTTGCTATTTCTTGTTTTAGCATATCGACAAGCTTATCTTTTCTGCCGCGTAATGCGGTAACAGCAACACCATCATTCCCCTCTTCTGCAATAAAGAAAGTGGGGCTAACCCCCAATATACCGCTTAATGCCACAAGCTTATTAATGCGCGGCTGGCTTCTGTCATTTTCCCACGACTTAAGGGTGGTAGGCCGAACCCCCACCAGACTAGCCGCCATATGAAGGCTCATCCCAGCATTTTGCCGTGACGATGAAATTCTGCCCCCTAAGGTCATTTCCTCATCATCAACCGATACAACATTATTCGGGTTATTTTGAGTGGTCATAATATATCCCTTTCCCGACTTTTAGACGTTTATAGGATAGAACAGCATCAGCTAAAAAACCAGTAAATTGCGTTATGCCCGATCGCTTATGCCGCACTATGGGCTGTATATTCACCGCGCTTGCATTTGTCTGTCTACGCAAGGCTAGCTTGGAATTTTTTTTACAGGCAACATTATCATGACATGAAATCGTCATAATTGGATAATAGAAAATTGGGTATCGGCTAGCTAGCCTCGGTGCTTATATATTCCCCCCAAGCATCGAGGCCACAGCTTTTTTGCAGATAGGGTTTATCTTTTCGGGCTTCTGCGCGGCTTAGACCCGCCAGATGGTTTCGCGCCATGGTTTTTAGGGCCTGTTTTCTTGAACTTAGCCCGATAAGATTTCGGCTTTTGAGAGGATGATTTTGTATTGGAAAAACCTTCTTCTGCATGTGGCTTAGCCCCTCTGGCCTGACCTCTGGCTTGGCCTTTGGCCTCACCTCTGGTCTCACCTCTGGCCTGACCTCTGGCGTGTTCTGAAAATTCTTGATGTGCGCGTTTTTTTCGTGGTGGAGCGTTCTTTTTCCGCTCATCCCTGCGATAAGGCTTTTTTGGTCCATTAGATTTTGATGGTTTACGCCTTGGCTGTGTGCCAGTCTCCTCGTCGATAGGCTCAGATTTAAACTGTGAGATGCGTTTGCCTTGCGGGGCTGCTTTCTTCCACGGTTTTCTGCGCCCACCGCCTTCTTGTCTAGGCTTTCTGGATTTAGATGGCGGGTTGGCAAGTGCAGGGGGGAGAACCTCACCATCTGCATCTACATATTCGGGCTGCGTGGTCAGGTTTTTCTGAATTTGTTTTAATTTATCTCTGTCTGCACTGCTACAAAAAGAGATGGCAGTGCCAGTTCTTCCTGCCCGCCCGGTTCTGCCAATTCTGTGGGTATAGGCATCTGGTGTTTCAGGTAAATCAAAATTGACAACATGGCTAATGGCAGGAATATCAATTCCCCGAGCAGCAACATCTGTTGCAACAAGGGCGGTAATATCGCCTGTTCTAAATTTGTTTAGCACTTTGCGGCGAACAACCTGTTTCATATCACCATGAAGGGCATCAATGCTAAAGCCAAGCGTGGACATGAAATCAGAAAGCTGATCTGCTTTGCGCTTAGTACGCACAAAAATGACACATGATTCAACTTCCCCACGCCCTAGCCAATCTGCAAGAAGGTCTCTTTTCTGGTCTTCTTTCAGCATCACCATCTGCTGGTTAATACCAACAAGGGAGCTTTGGGTTTTTGGTGCCTCTACATGCACAGGCTCATGCAAAAATCGGGTTGTAAGCTTTTTAATATCTGGCGGCATTGTAGCAGAAAACAGCATCGTCTGACGCTGGTGTGGTAATTGCTCTGAAATGCGGGTAATGGCGGGGTAGAAGCCTAAATCAAGCATGTGATCTGCTTCATCAAGAATGAAATGGGTAATTTGGCTAATATCAATAGCCCCTCTTTTCATCAAATCTTCAAGCCTGCCAGGAGTGGCTACAACAATATTCGTGCCTCTGCGTAGCCCGCTAATCTGACCCTCATAACGGGTGCCGCCATACACTGCCAGCGAACGGATAGAAGTATGTGTGGACAGTTTCCGGACATTATCAAGAACCTGCTGAGCAAGCTCTCTGGTCGGGGTTAGGATAAGCGCATGTGGCGGCTGACCCTTCTTCTTTGGTGTGTCATTATGCAAATAGTGAAGCAAAGGAAGCACGAAAGCAGCGGTCTTGCCTGTTCCGGTTTGTGCAAGTCCCACCATATCTTTGCCCTCAAGCAAAGCAGGAATAGCCATCGTTTGAATAGGGGTAGGCTGATAAAGGCCATTTTCATCTAGCGCCTGTAATAGCTCTGGCATAAGGCTAAATTGCGAAAAGGCGTTTTGTGGCTGGCTGTTTTCAGCAGCAGACGGATGCGTCATAATTGGATACTCACTTTACTACTGATCGTTTGATAATTCAGCAATTAATGTTTTAGAAAAAGAGGCGCGTTTTTCAGCCCACCTCAAATAGCGTCGTTTGGCGACTGCAAAAAGCGTTAGTCCAAAGAAGATCCCAAACAAAGGCGTTGCACTCAGATTGTCTAGCCCGACATCCATCTGAATAGCGATTGCACCTGTGCAAATTATTCCAGAACCTAGTCCGAAAGCAGCAGCATTTTTAGCAGGCTTATCGATTGGGTTTTCCTTTTCCCACTGTTTTATCTGAATGACCCATTCTGCCTGTTTCTCATCTGATAGATGATGTGCTTTAGGGGCATCTGGTGCTTTGCGCAAAATATCGAACATAAAATAAGTCTGGCCTTGTTATTTATAATGTGCTCGGCGAGTGCCAAAATCATGCACCCTTTTGCGCCAATTGCGGTAGCTTGAAGGTTTAAGGTTTTTGCGCATTAACTCAACAACCTGTTTTTCCTTCAATCCATATTGTAATTCAATCGCTGAAAAGGCCGTATGGTCGCTGAGCGCCATCTCAATAATGTCGCTTATTTCAGCTTCTTTCAGCCCCTTTGTTGGCGCACCCATGCGCTACCTCGTAAACATTAAGCCTTATGTTGAATTGGCTTGTTATTTTTTGGTTAGAAATAACCGGACGCCAAGGCCAATAATGACACCAGCGATCCCGATATATAGCAAGACATCTGCCATGTTCTGTATTTGCCTAGTCTCAATGTATATATTTTAGGTGTTTCTCCCCCTTGTATTAAGTGAAGCGCTGCTAATATGCAAAGTAATTCTGCATTTTTGCTTGAAAACACCTGATATCAGGTGAGGGGGGAGGTAAGTAAGGCAATAAAAAAAGACCCTGACATATGCCAGGGCCTTAGGTTTTGGGAGAAAACATGAAAAAAAACCTCTTCACTTAACAATGACGACCTATCATCGTCTTTATTAACCAAGCAATCTTTATGCCAATTGGTGCGGGTTTGTGCGCGATATAAAAAAAGGCCAACCTATTAAAAACAGGCTGGCCTTATACCGATAATCTCAATCAATAGCGTGATGAGCTGTCTTACAGATCAAACTTCTTAGAGACAGTGAATGTCAAAGTGCGCGCATGCACACGTGCAGATGCTTGATTAGACGATGTCTTTGAATAGGTGCCGTCTACGCCAAGGGAAAGGTCCCCTAAACGCTTCCATAACTCTTCGCCCTTGATGGTATAGCCAAGGGTTAGGCGTGTGGTTTTATCCAAACGCTTTTTATTGGTATGGGTGAATATTTTCTTCAGATGTGTACCCTCACTTAAGCTTGCTGTGGCAATCACACGCTGATTACGAGGCAACACTTTAACAAGCAACGCAGATAAGGTGCTAGTATCTTTGTTCACCTTTTTCTTTGCAGTGTCGTTATTTTCAGCCGCACGCGCTTGTGCTTGAGAGTAGGTTAGGCGGCCATAAGCTGTGCCACCAATTGGCGAGCCGACAAATACGCTATGGGTTGTGTTGTTTGAATCTGAATTTTTAGCGTTATCGATCTCAGTATTTTTATTTACAGATTTTGCGATTTTGTAGCCAATTGAAACTTTTTCGAACACCTTTTGTGATATTTCGAAATCATAGCTTGTGATGTCTAAGTCAGATGTGACCGTAACACTATCTTTTTTGTTCACTCTATCCAGCGTGGTCTTGCTAAGATTAGCTTTTAGCGTTGTTCCGCTATCAAAATCATTCTGAAGTCCAAAACGTGCGGAGAATAATTTATTATCAAGCGAAACCGTGTCAGCACCATCTTTATAGCTTGATGTAATGCCATAATTTGATTTCAGTGTTCTTTTCTCATTAAGCAAGTATGAGCCTGAAAAATTGAAAGAGGCGGAGCGGATAGTATCGCTAATTTTGCTATATTTCTGGTAAATTGAATCAGGCATCGCAGCATCCACACCAGATGTGCTTGTTGTCTCACCGCCATTTGGCCATGAGTTCACATTATTACCATAGCCAAAGCCTGCTTTTAGCGTAATGCTGCCAGAAAATCTGCGTCCTTGCTTTTCAATCGCATCGATAAGCTGGCGTGCTTTATCTTTATCTGCTTGTGGGATGTTCAATGTGGTCATAAGTTCAAGCTCGGCTTTGACCTCTGCACCGCGTCCAAGAGACACAAGCAATTGCGAACGGAAAAAACGTGCTGGCAAATCAGCAGGACGAGCAACGATAACTTGAACAATTTTATCCAATGCTTCTTCTGGCTTTTTGTCCGCAACAAGTTGTTGTGCTTCTGCGCGAAGATTTGCAATATCATCATCGCTCAAGCTAGAAGCGATTACAGGGTTCGTTGCTGTAAGACATAGTGCTAATAATGCGGATGCCATTACAGACTTCAGAAATGCATAAGATTTCATAATATTTGCCTAACTTTTGGTTTTGCGAGGCTATTCTGTGCTGCTTTGCAAAGATATAGCCTCGGATGGTGATTTGTTCTGATGCGCCAATAAATGGGCTAGCAGGGATTTCCTGGGGTAGCACGACACTCTGTAAGAAGGGTCATTTGGTTCAGAACAACATTTTGGTCAGTAGCACTTAGACTATCCCAAGATGCCTTTGCAGTTGTGTAATCTGGGTGAGTGTTATCTTGTGACGCCAGATAATCGAATGATTCCTGCCCAACAACAGATTTGCCAGCATCTGAAAGGCTGTTAAATCCTTCAAGTGTGCTTCTTACTTCAGCGATGGTGAACTCGCCACTTTCAACAACTTCCCCGATAGCATCAAGAATGTCGAAATTGAAGAATTGTGCGTTATCACTGACAATTGAAAGGGCTGCTGCTGCATCTGTTGCTTCGCTAGCTGAAATCAGACCTTCTTCAATGGCTTCTGCAACAGCGCTTTCGACCGCCACATCAATCGCAATATCGAAATCAGCAGAAAGTGAGCCTGCCTCTCCAATGTTGCTTTCCATCTCTGCAATTTCAGAGCCATCCATATTTGTCATCACATCAGCTAGTGATGGGATTTCCGCCCCTGTATCCTGCGCTGATGCTAAGGACGCGTTCATTGCAAAAGCTACGGTTAGACCAAAGATAATTTTTTTCATTTTCCTAAACCTTTCTTAAACCTTGAGGGAGGGGAAATTTACTCGTCATTACCAACAACAGGCATATTGTTTAGAACAATCGCCTTGTCAGCATCGGAAAGCTGGCTGAATAGTGAGCCGTCGGATGTGTCTGCAGCGTCAAACGATTCATTACCAACCAATGATTTGCCTGCGTCTGAAAGCGTATTGAAGCCTTCTAATGTCTGGCGTACTTCTTCCATTGAGAACTCACCAGACTCGATAACCTCACCAATCGCATCTAAAATATCAAAATTGAAAAACTCAGCGTTTGATGAAATGATTTCTAACGTCGCAGCAGCGTCTTCAGCTTGATCCGCAGTGATGAGCCCTTCAGCTACCGCATCGCTCACCGCTGTTTCGATAGAAACATCCATATCCATGCTTAATGAACCTGCATCAGAAACATTGCTTTCCATCTGCGAGACTTCTGCTTCTGACATGCTGCCCATGACATCAGCAAGTGATGGCACTGCGCCTGTTTCAGACGTTTGTGCAAATGCTGCGCTGGTAAATAAAAATGAGACTGCAAGAAGGGAGGCTGCTTTTTTCATGATAATACCTTTTAGATAAAGCTAAATTAGAATTTCGCAGGGGTATATCATGAGTTTTCACTAATTTCTATAATACTAATGGAATTTAATTGCATGAACGCATGCAAATATCGTTTTTTGTGTAGCATATAGTGATGATTTGATATTCCGCACAGATCAAATACATCTAAAAATAGAAAAATAAATTAAATGATGCTGGCAATATATTTTTTAAATTGATGTGGCATCGCCATGTAAAGCGACATCATGCATCCATAAACAGGGCTGGTTTATTTGGCCTTAATCGGGGTTAAATTATGCCCCTTCAGTCTTTAGCCCTGCATCATTTCTGATGTGTAAACCACGCTCACCCGAAAGCCGTACCCTAACCTCATATAATTGGCGTTTATGGCGCTTATATGGGCGTTGTGATTGTGGCTTTTCTTCTTTCCTATGGAGTGTAACGGCATGGTTTGAAAGAGTTTTAGGGCAAAGCAAATTTTGTGCCAAAAAAAATTTTTTTTGTAAAATATTGAAAATATTGCCGTTTTTTAGGTTGTTCGAACAAACGACCAAAGTGAAGGCAATAATTGATGGTATCGGTCAATACCAATAAAGGGGCGATCACTGCCTCAACCTATGCTTCGCGTTCTAATCATGAACGCGAAACCAGTCTCGCGCGCCTATCTTCAGGGTTGCGTGTGAATTCTGGTGCAGATGATGCGGCAGGTCTTGCTGTATCTCGCCGAATGACCGCACAAATCAGATCTCTTGATATTGCCATTGATAATGCGCTGAATGGTATCTCGCTTATCCAAACTGCAGAACAAGCCATGACTTCTGTGAATTCGATGTTACTACGCATGCGCGAAGTATCTGTTCGTATGGCAAATGGTATCTATACAGATGCAGACAAGCAGAATGCGCAATATGAAATGGATCTGTTGAAAAAGGAAATTGACCGTATATCCGAAAATATCATGTTTAATGATGTTCATCTGCTGAATGGAAGTTATCAAAATACCTTTAGTGTAGGGACAGGTAAGGATGAGAAAATAGACCTGTCTATTATCTCGCAACGCGCTGACGAGCTAGGCATGCGCGCGGTTACTGAAGCTGAAATGGTGGATGATTTATCCATTGCTGAACGGGTTTCAAGTACATCTGCAACTATCCAGCCAAGTCATACGATGATTGCCGCATCTGAAGGGGATGTGAATATTACAGTTGATGATTTATCAACCGGCTTCCAGCTTTTTAGCTCCACCTATCAAGGCGGGCAATTTAGGCTGCAGGGTGATGATGGGCATTTATTTAACATTAATGCTGGCACAGGGGCTATTTCAGCAACATTCGATTATGAAAATCCTGCTGACACAAATGGTGATAACCGTTTTGAGGTAACGCTATTCTATGAGCATGAAACAGGCGCGATCCAAGAAACTATAACCCTACATCTTCAGGATGTTCGAGATAGCTTTTCTTATATTACAGATGCTAATGGCGATGGTAATGCCATATCAGCGTTTAATGCAGCTGAGGCGTCCTCTGGGCTGTCTAGCGGTTTACGGCAATTCATTGAAAATGATGCAGCAGCAGGCACTTTTAGCCTTTCTGGTCAGGGGGCTAGTGATGGGTACTTTGAAATCGACGCACAATCAGGGCGCGTCACCACCCAAGCTGGCCAGGTGACAGATGCAGGGGTATATAAATTTGATTTAACCTACACCGCTCAAAATGGGGAAAAACATATTGAGCATGTCACGTTGACAACCGGCTATATAGCGCCCACAGAAGATACTGAAAGCGTGAAGACTGCCAATACAACTTTGGACGTTTCAGGCTCTCAGATAGGGTATCTTATTGAGGCAGATAGCCTATCTGACAGGCTAAAAGCTTTTGTTGGGCTGGATCAAAATCAAGGCAGCTTCAGCCTGATGGGAGCAGATGCAAGCTATTTCCAGATTAGCACAAGTGATGGTTCTATTTCTGGAACAGAGATTACGACCACATCTTCAGCAAATGGGGTGAAATACAATGTTTCAGGCTCAAATACCTCTCAATTCACCTTACGCTATACAAATTCTGAAGGGATTGTGTTTGATGAAGATATTACCTTAAATGCTGCATCAGGGGATCAGGCTACCATTCAAACTGCTAGCCGGACATCTACTAGCCCGCTTGATAGTACTGCAACCTCGGTATTGATAAAAAATGAAGGGGCTTCTGTCTCTATTGCTGTAACGGAATTAAGCCAAAAATTACAAGCCTATGCGACGGTAAAAAATACTGGCTTTAGCTACAGTATTGACCCCTCAAGTGCGGATGCAAATGATTTTTCTATCAATTCAACGACAGGTGCGGTGACCGCAAATTTAGATTACTCCAGCCCAACAGATGCAGATGCAAATAATATTTATGCGTTTGATATTCTGTATAGTGATGGAACCGATACATTTACGGAAAGCGTGGTGGTTGCTTTGATGGGGGTTGCGGACCCGTTCCAATCTTTTGAACTAACTTTTGGAAATAGCACATCGATTAATCTAAGTGATTTATCAACGGATATTCAAAATTTTAACGGCACAAATCTTACAGAGTTCTCGCTGGATAGCGTAGACCCTGACGTTGTGAGCGCTAAAATTGAGGTAGACTCCAGAACAGGCCAAATTACCAATACAACTGGTGATACAACACCCACAGGGGTGTATGATTTTGATCTTACCGCTAAAGTGCGCTATTCAGATGAATGGACATCTGGCGGTAATGGCACCATTGTTACCACAAACCCAAAATTTGGGTCTGGTTCGTTTGAAACAACCTTCACCTCAGGCGGGATTGAAGCACAAAATAATGATTTTGCTTTTGCAGGCGATTTTACCGTGGAGACCTGGATTCGCCCCGAAGATTTAACAACGGATGGACAAATCATTATTGATTTCAGAGACGCCTACACAGAAGATTTGCCTGTTGTAGCGTATGAGGCTGAATCCCAACGTATTGAGCTGTTCCAAAATAGACAAACCTCTTCAAACCGGTTTGTCATCGGCAGTGCAACACCAAAACCACTTGCTGGGGGAACCCCGTTTGATATCGATAATTATAATGCGGCTACCTATGGCACAAATACGGTTAGAGTGCATATTGTTGCAGATGCAGGAACGATAAAAATTCGTGATCTAACAGGTCTTAGCTCTATTACCACGGCACTGACGGGGTATGGCGGTTCCACGGCAACGGTAAATGGAAGAACAGAATTTACCGGCACAAACGCAAATGAAATTGTGCTTGAAGGTGGCCGCGCTGATATACGCTCAGCTATTGAAAGATTAGATGTTTCAGGTGCATCAGGAAATATTACCCTTGCCCATTCCTTAGGCGGCAGCAACCGGGTGATGTATAACCCAACCAATAACCATTTCTATCAGGAAATCACAGGGCCTTCAGCTTACTCGTACGACCCAACAGATGCACGGGCTTTGGGCACCAGCTATTCATTTGGGGGGGTAACCAGTAACCTTGCTACCATTGCAACCCAGCAGGAATTAGATTTTATCACAAATATAAGAACCGCTGGCGTAGACCACCATATTGATGGCTCCGATACTGCTAGCGAAGGCACATGGCTTTTTACCGCAGGCTCAGATATTGCTGCAGGGAATGAAAACTTCTTTCGAAGTGGCGGAAACACGGCTGGATATACGGTATATGATCCCACAGGCGGAAATTGGGAATCAGCCAGTCCAGATGCAGGTTTAAATCGCCATGCTGATTATCTTATTTTAAATGCTGCTGATGAATTTGATGATGTGGACACTGCTGCTAAAATTCAGCATTTCATGGTCGAATATGACGGTACGAATAATAGCTTTTCAAGCAACATTGAAACTTTTGATACCACCGCATTTCCAGATAACCATGTCGAATTAGACCAATGGCATCATGTGGCATTAGTAAAAGACGGTAGCACTTATCGCTTATTCATGGATGGTAATCAGGTTGGTACAACTAATTATTCATTGTTTGATTTTAATGTATCTAACACAGACCCGCTTGTCCGGTTTGGCAGTAACGCATCACGCGGTAATTTAGGGTTTGTTGGTGAATTTGATTCAATCCATGTAAATAGCACCCAAGCCTTATATACCACTGCCTATATTCCGCCAAGCTCTGCCACGCTTGCAACATCAGGCACGACCTTTATTGCTAATTTCGATGGCAATTACAGTGTTGCTGAAACGATTAATTATTCAACGGGGGTAAATCCTACCTCAGATGTGCTGATGACCCTTTCAGGGACTTCAAGCTTAAATGTAGGCGGCTCGCAGGCAGGCTATCTGATAAATGGTGATCAGCTTTCTGACAGGCTGCAAGCTTATATGAATATTAATCCAGGGCAGAGTTTCACTATTGCAGGGACAGATGCGAGCTATTTCTCTATCACCTCTGATGGGTCTGTGGCAGGAACAAGCATTACGACCACACCAGCTGCCAACGGCGCGATTTTCAATAATAATGCCGCTTCAACCTCAACATTTACTATCTCTGATGGGGTGTTTACAGAAACAGTTACCCTTAATGTGGCAGTGGCGAATGCCGCAACTGTGACTACCGCTACGCAGACCTATGCAGATAGTCTTAGCACCCAAGCTGTTCAGGTAGCTTTCCGTGAAGAGGGGCAATTAGGCTGGCAGGCCACAGATTATTCAGAAAAATTACAGGAATTTGCAAGCTTAAATAAAACTGGGTTTAGCTATAGCCTGTCAGGTGTTGACGCCAATAAGCTATCTATAGATGCAAGTACAGGGGCGATTAGTCTCAATGCGGATTTTGAAAACCCCACCGATACCGATAAAAATACCATTTATCAGGTTGATGTTACCTATAGTGATGGCAATTCTAGCTTCACGCAAAATCTGACTTTAAATATTACCGATGCACAGTCAGATAATTTGCTTGGGATTGCCGCACCGCAAACAGACACTTTCTCCTTATCGATGCAGGATTATAATGTAAGCTTTATTGAACAAGCCCAAGCAGCCGGTGCAACCGAATTCAGCTTGACAGGGGCAGATGCGCATCACTTTAGCTTTAACAGCACTACAGGTGAGCTATCTGCATCGCTTCCATCAGATAGCTATTTGGATACAGATAGAAATGGGGTCTATGAATTAGAGGTCAGCTTTGTAAATGATTTAGGACAGAATATCGCCCAAAAACTGCTGGTTGCTAAAACCCCAATGCGGCTTACAAATGCAGGATTTGATGGCCATGCAGCGACTACACTTGCGGCTGTTGAAGCGCAAAAAACAGAAATCCGTCTATCAGACCTATCTGATGGTATGACAGCTTTTGCCGCTATCCGGCCTGATGGAAATTATGCCCTTATGGGGGATGATGCTAGCCTGTTCAGCTTAGATGAAGAGCGCGGGATGATTACCGCAACAGACCTTAATTTTGAACATATGCGAGATGCAGATAAAAATGGCCTATATCAATTCTCGGTCATTTATGAAGATGGTGCTGAACGTTTCACCGAGCATGTAACCTTGCGGCTTGGCAATAATGCAATAGATGATGCGGCTGAGCTATCAGTTGCTAAGCTTGATTTGACAAAAACAGGTGGGGCAGAAGAAGCAACCGAAGTATTGCAAAGAGCGATTGAGCAAATGTCTAAGCAACAGGCTAGAATGGGGGCAGTGCAAAACAGGCTTGAGCGTTCCATTTCCAATTTAACATCACAATCTGTTGCCAGCCAATTGTCGCGCGGGCGGGTGATTGATGCTGATTTTGCGGTGGAAACATCTCGGCTGATGAAATCCCAGCTTCTCTCTCAGAGTGCCCAGCAAATTATCTCAAACGCGCAAGACGCAAAACAGATGCTATTAAGTCTGATCCGGTAACGCTAAGGATTGAAAAGCCTGTTTTCATAGGCCATACTATCGATTGAAATCTTGAATTTTAATGCGCTTACATACAGCAGGTGAGGTACATCATGCGATTTGGAATTTTAGGCGATGCAAAAATTGCCAGACAAAAACTGATACCAGCAATACGGGCAGCAGGGCATGAAATTGTTTGTCTTGGTAGGCGCGATCCATCCCAATTAGCAACTGATGATATTTGGCAGGGCGTCCGGCAAGCAAGCTATGATGAAATGCTTGAGATGGATGATATTGATGCTATCTATAACCCCCTTCCAAATCATTTGCATGTCGAGATGAGCATTAAAGCCATGCAACATGGCAAGCATGTTTTGTGTGAAAAACCGATAGCGCTTAGCTTGGCCGAATTAGACAAGCTAGAAGAAACCCACCATCACACGGGCAAATATGTCTATGAGGCTTTTATGGTGCGCCATCACCCGCAATGGAAATGGCTACAGCACTTGGATATTGGCAAACGCACCTCAGCCGTTGCACAATTTTCATACCCGCCTCAGCCGAAGGGAAATATTCGTAATTTTGCTGAAATGGGCGGCGGTCCAGTTTGGGATATTGGCTGTTATTGTGTGCTAGGCGGAATGATGGCATTTAACGCTGCACCAAAATTATTAAGCGCCACACGCATTGCAGAAGAACATCTGGATGTTGAGAAATCAGCATCTGCGATTATTGATTTTGGCCAAGGCAGGCTGTTGCATTTTTCAGTTTCAAGCGCATCTGCGCTGTCGCAAACATTTAGAATTGTGGGTGAGCAAGGCTGGTGCGCACTTGATGTGCCCTATAATCCGCCTGCACAAACAAAGGGGCGTTTTGCAAGCCATGCGAGCGGGGCTACAGATTTTCTCTCTCAAGGCGAAGAGATTGTCTTTGAAAATTGTGATCATTATCAGTTGATGATAGATGATTTTGCTGCCGCTTGTAGCGCAGGCCAGAAAGCTGATTTCTCTGCAAGCAGGCAGCTTACAGCAATATTGCGCCAAATTACCGATACACCTTATACACATTAAGATAGGCCAGCATAGCTTATCGCCTGAATAGAATAAGCTGAATAATGCGCCATACCCCCCGTATCAGCAACGCTCTTACAAAGGGGTTTTGGGCAAGCTGGCGGATTCTTGTTACAGGCTGTAATTTTGGGAAAAACCGCAGTAAAACAATCATAATAGCGCAGCATATCAGGCTAAGGGCAATGATTTTTAGCATGTCTTCTGCCTTATCATAGTGTGTCTTATCCCCGCGATAATTTGCCTATTACCCAAATTTAAGTTAACGTTAACCTAGATGATAAGGCAAGTATTGGGGGCGTGGTTATGGTTTTGCAATATCTTATCAATTTGCCTGTGCTACTTGCTAGCTTATATGTGTTGCTAGCGTTTAAGTCTGATATTACCTTATATCTGTGTTTGGCGATTATGGTAGCATTAAGCGTAAGGGTGCTATTGGCAGAGGCAAGCCCTGCTTCTCGGGGTACGTTATTTCTTATTCAGGCCACATTATTTGGCGTCGGGATTTGGTATGCGCTTTATCCCAAACGTCTATCTGAAGCATTAATGCTACTCGGCATTGGCTAGCTTTTTGACGCTTTAAGGCTGTTTTTCAATTTCCATAATCACATGGATGTAATCCATTGCGTGCCCATCTGGGTTGCTAGCAATTTCAGCTTCGTAATTAGCATAAAATCTATCCACAATTTCATTTGCTTGTTCTACTGACCGGTTTTGTAGGGCTGTTTTAAATACTGTTTCTGACCAACTGCGCATGGTTGGAATTAAGTGCGACGCATATTCCGTACCAGTCATCTTATCGTCTTGTTCAAACATCTGACGATAAGGGCATGGGGTAAGCTGGGTTTTTACAGATGTCAATTTTAGTCCTGCTTGCAAGACCGCGCTATCAGGGGATGAAAATGGGGCTGTAAATTCATCGACTGTCCGATAATGCTGGGCAAAGGTGGCGGCAATAAATTCATCTTCAGTGATAATATTTTGCTGCACTAAATTTTGCCAATGGGCTGAAAAACGTGAGAACATGTTCATTCCGCCTGTATTGCCAAGATAGCGGCCTTCATCATCAATGCCAAAATTTAAAAAAACCAGCTTACCGCCAGGGGCTAATTCTGCGGCGCGTGCCAGTAAAATACGTTCCCAATCTTTCGCGGCTTGCGCTGAAAAAGCTGCTCTCTCTGCAGTATCTGCACCAACCATATGCACATGGTTTTGTATCTGACATGGTTTTTCAGATACATAATGCATTGCGGTTGCAGAAAATCCGAGATGTAGGCTGTTATCAGGCATCAGCTGTTGATGAAAGCCGGTGCCGCATCCATGCACATACACACCACCAAAATGTTTTTGATAAGCGGCAGTATCAATACCCATACCTTGCATTGTTTTAAATAAGGTTGAGAAATCATTCGATGGTAAATCGGTATATAGCATTTCGATTTGCCGATTATCTTCAGCCCCCCGAAGCGCGGCGATAAGCTTAAACCACATCTCAGCACTGGTGCCGCCATCTGCTGCACCGAAATCAGCAAACCGAAGGAAAGGCGTTTGTGGCAAGCTAGATAATGCCTGTGACATTTGGCTATAAATGCTATCAATCGCTGTTTTTGCGCCCTTTGTGCGCTGAGAATAATATCCCGCTCCGCGCATGGATAAAACAGATTGGGTGTTCAGGCTAGTCTCGCTCATGATAGGCTCCCTTACTTATGTGGTGTGATGTTTTTTTTTGTGCATAAGCCGCCCTTAATTCGCGGCGCATAATTTTACCTGTTGTGGTCATTGGAAGCGTGTTTGCCCAGAATATCTGACGCGGCGCCATATGCGGTGATAAGGCGGTACGCACAAGCTGGATTAGCTCTTCTGCTACCGCGTGTTTATCGATATTTTCATGGGCGGGTACTAGGATAGCTGTAATAGCTTCCCCCCGAAGCGCGTCTTTAAGCCCGATGACAGCCGCATTAGAAACTTCTTCATGAGAGAGCAGGCAATTTTCAATTTCAGTTGGGCCAATCCGGTATCCTGCAGAAGAAATAACATCGTCATCACGCGAGATGAATTTGCAATTGCCTTGTGTATCCACCACACCTAAATCGCCGGTTAACAGCCATTTTTGATGAAATTTTTCAGCTGTTTTGTGAGGTTGCTTCCAATATTCTAAAAAAGTGACAGGGTGGTCTGCTTTCACCGCAATTTGGCCTATCTCACCGGGTGCTAGCGTTTTGCCTTCAGCATCTAGAATAGCTAAGTGATGCCCTGCTACTGCCATGCCCATAAACCCATCTGGGCAATTTTGATGCGCGCGGTTGGTGCAAATCACCAAATTACATTCCGTCTGTCCATAAATTTCATTAATGGATACCCCAAATTCAACCTGTGCCCAGCGTGTTACAGAAGCAGGTAGTGCCTCCCCCCCTGATGCAATAGAGCGAATTTTCAGCTTCTCAGGAAGCGGGTTTGAGGCTGAATAGTGCTTCATCATCTTTAGGGCTGTGGGGGGCAGAAACATATTTTTGATCTGCAATTCTGCTATCATCTGAAAAGCAAATTCAGGGTCAAATTTACGCATTCTATGGCTAATGAGTACTACCCCATAAAATAAGGCAGGCATAGCCAAATCCATTAAGCCGCCAATCCACGCCCAATCTGCAGGTGTCCACGCAACATCCCCTGATTTAGGAAAACCATTATGACTAATCTCAATATTCGGAAGATGGCCGAGCAAAAAACGATGCGCGTGCAGGGCGCCTTTTGGAGAGCCTGTTGTTCCTGAGGTGTAAATCATGATTGCCGGCTGATCCTTACCTGTTTGCGGCAAAATGTGTAATGCTGTAGCGCCCTCTAATGCCTCCCAAAAATCAAGGATAGTTACGCCTGCTATCTGCGGCAGGGGGGCGTTTGTATCCCTAACCACCAAAATGGTTTTCAAGGCAGGGCATCTAGCCGATATCTGCTGCAGTTTTGTAATCCCATCTTCATCTGTCACCACGATAGATGTTGCGCTATCTGCCAGTCTAAAGGCTAAAGCTTCGGTGCCGAATAAGGTGAATAGGGGGACGCTTATCGCTTCACAATAGGCGCTTGCAACATGGCTGATAATAGTCTCAGGCGCTTGGGGGAGCATCAGGGCGATACGGTCGTGTGGATTGATGTTTAAGGCTTTGAGGGCAGAAGCTAGCTTTCGGCTTGCTGTATCAAGTCTGCCATAACTCCAGCTTTGTTTTTCATGCTGTTTATTTAAGTGAATAAGGGCGGTGCGCTCTGGCTGTACCTCAGCCCATCTGCCGCAAATCAAATATCCAATATTTAAGCTATCAGGCAACCGCCATTTAAGTGGCGTGCGCATATCGCTTAGATGTGATGGGCTAAGCAGGCTGTGTGCAAATTCTGATGAAGCAGTGAGGGCGTTAATCATCGTTTCATCTGTCTGCATCAGTAATAATTTCCTTGAGAGATCAGGATGGATCAGGCTTGGCAATATTTGGAAAAGACTGCACTAAGTGCGCAAAATCTGTAGCCGCTTGATGATAGTCTAATGCGATTTCCTCAACCAATTCAGGCACCGTTGGCACAGACGCAATGCTGCCGACCCCATGGCCAGCAGACCACACATCTCGCCACGGTTTTTTAGCATTATTTCCCTCATCAAGTGCGTCATTCAGCTCTTTATTAATATCGACTTGTCCATGTTCTATATCTTCATCGAACGCTTCTAAAGAAGGTGCCATGAAATTTGCATTCACGCCTGTGACTTTGTCTGTTAGCACTACATCCCCGCAGGCTGTATCGACAATCATTTGCTTATATTCATCTGATGAGGCGCATTCTTGGGTGGCAATAAAACGTGTACCCATATAGCCCAAATCAGCGCCCATCATTTGCGCTGCTGCAAGGTCGCGCCCAGAGCTTAATGCGCCAGAAAGTAAGAGTGTGCCATCAAAGAAATTTTTTACCTCATTAATCAGGCCAAAAGGGCTAGCTTGTCCGGTATGACCACCTGCACCAGCACTTACACAAATCAGCCCATCAACCCCTGCATCTGCTGCTTTATGGGCATGACGAAGCGAGATAATATCATGAAATACGATGCCGCCCCAGCCATGCACAGCCGCCACCACATCACTAACAGCACCTAGCGATGTAACAATGATAGGCACCTTATATTTGCCGCATAATTCTACTTCTTTTTGCAAAATATCATTGCTTTTATGCACGATTAAATTCACCGCAAATGGCGCGGGGTTAAGCCCGTTTTTTCTGTCTTCTTCAAGGGTTTGTGTAATCTGCTTAAGCCAGCTCTCAAGCCCGCTTAAAGTGCGTTGGTTTTTTGCAGGAAAGCTGCCAATAATCCCAGCCCTACAACAACTAATCACAAGCTCAGGATTAGAAGCCAGAAACATCGGTGCTGCCATGAGAGGCAAGCGCAAACAATTTGAAAGCATCGCTGGTAGCGGCATGTTAATCGTCCTCATAAGTTTACAGGTCTTATAAGTTTAAGGGCCTTATATATTTAAATGCCTTCAAGCATGATTAAGGTTCCTGTTGAATTATCCTCTCGCATTTTGCGTACAGGTGCATATTCATCACACTCCATGAAGTTTCTTGCCGCATCCATGGAGGGGAATTTTAAAAGTACCATTCTGGTAGGGTTCCAAAGCTGGTTCAACACCACATCTAAGGCGCCGCCCCGCGCTAGATATTCTCCGCCATATTTATGCACAATAGGCGTTACAAGCCCTTTATATTCTTCATATGCCTCTGGATTATGAATATCTACATCCACGATAATATAAGCTGGTTTATCCGTCATCTACCTACTCCTTTAAGCTTCTTCATTAAAATATATATTCTTACTAAAGCATACCAAAGATTGATTATTCGTCATTCAATTGTCACAATATGGTTCTATCACATCATGAATTGCACAAGATGCCAAATGAAATAAGGTTAAATGAAATAAAGGTGATTATATGTTGCTCGCAACAAAAGCATTGATGCTAGGGTCTGCTGATGGGGGGCAGGATGCTGAAAAAGGGACTCATTTTTTTGACAGAGAGCTAAGCTGGCTTTCTTTTAATGAGCGCGTTTTGATGCAGGCTGAATTGGCCCATAACCCGCTTGCAGAACGGCTTCGTTTTATTGCGATTTCATCTGATAATCTTGATGAATTTTATATGGTGCGGCTTGCAGGTTTGTACCAGCTTCAGGCGCGTGGGTACCGTCATTCACCACAAAGTGATAGCCGGTTGGATGAGACCGTTAGTCTGGTGGAAAGCAGAGCGCAGGAATTGCTTGAGGCGCAGCATATAAGACTTAAACAAGTGCTTAGATTACTGGAAGAAGAAGGGTGCAATTTGCTTAAGCCAGCTGATTTGAGTGAGGAACAGCTAACATGGCTAGAGCACTGGTTTGAGGCGCATATTTTGCCGCTATTATCGCCCATCACCCTTGACCCTACCCATCCCTTCCCCTTTATCCAAAATAAAGGCAAGGGGCTTATTACTGAATTAACAGGCCCAAAAAAGAAAAAGCTTGTTAGCGTTATTACTATCCCCGACCAATTAGACAGATTTATAGCCCTGCCAGGCCAGTCCTTACAATTTGTTCCTGTTGAGCAGGTCATTATACAATTTATGCAAAAGCTCTATCCGAAAATGGAGGTTCAGCACGCAACGCCCTTTCGCATTTTAAGAGATTCTGAAATTGAAATTGATGATGAAGCTGAAGATTTGGTGAACCAGTTTGAGGACGCCTTGCGAAGACGTCGCCGTGGCAATGTTGTCAGCTTAAGCCTGTCTGGAAAGCTATCTAAAAACACTTTGAAAATGCTGTGCAGGGAAATGGAACTCCCCCCTGAGCGGGTTCAGTATCATGATAGTTTCATCGGTCTTGGCGATTTTTCTGCACTTGTAGGGCAGATGCCTAACCGATTATTATATCCGTCATTCAGTGCGCGCTTCCCCCAGCGTATTCTTGATTTTAAGGGCGATTGTTTTGCTGCGATCAAGAATAAAGATATTATTGTGCATCATCCGTTTGAAAGCTTTGATGTAGTGGTGCGCTTTTTAGAGCAGGCAGCAGATGACCCTGATGTCCTTGCTATTCGCCAGACGCTATATCGTACCACACCGCGCTCCCCTATCGCACAAGCCCTTATTAGAGCAGCAGAAAATGGCAAAACAGTGATTGCGATGATTGAGCTAAAAGCGCGGTTTGATGAAGAAAATAACATTCAGCTTGCCCGTATGCTTGAGCGTGCTGGCGCACAAGTAGTGTATGGGTTGGTGGATTTGAAAGTGCATTCAAAACTGTCTCATGTGATCCGAAAAGAGCAAAATAAGCTAGTGTCATATACCCATTGTGGGACTGGGAATTATCATCCTGCAACGGCAAAAATTTATACAGATTTGTCTTTCTTTACTTGTGATCCTGCGATTTGTGACGATGTCCGTCAGGTCTTTAGCTATTTGACAAGCTATGTCCAGCCAGAACAGTTAAATAAGCTTGTGATCTCGCCAAAGAAATCTGCGGAATGGCTAATACAGCGCATTGAGCAAGAAATTGAGCATGCTCAAGCTGGCAGAAAAGGTAGGATTTGGATAAAGACGAATGCCATTGTTGACCATAATATCACAGAACATCTGTATAAAGCATCACAGGCTGGGGTGAAGATTTTCTTGCTGGTGCGGGGGATTTGCTGCTTGCGCCCAGGGGTTCTAGGTATGTCTGAGAATATCTGTGTAAAATCTATTGTGGGGCGGTTTCTTGAGCATGGCCGAATTTACGCATTTGGAAATGGTGACGAGATTGGCGCAAAGAAAACAGATGTTTATATCGCATCGGCTGATTTAATGCCGCGCAATCTATATCGGCGGGTGGAAAGTTTTATTCCGCTCGAAAATGCAACTGTTCGGCAACAAATTTTGGGGCAAGTAATGACCGCCCTAGCACAAGATAACCGTGATAGCTGGATACTTCAGCCAGATGGGCGATATATTAAACAAGTAGAAGAAAACGAGGATAATCTTTCTGCACATCAATATTTTATGACAAATCCTAGCCTATCTGGTTTAGGTAGTCTATCAACAAAGAAGGATGGAACTGCAGATAATGGTGAGGCATGAATGGCAATGCTTTAAGTCAGCTAGCGGCTGAAAATAACGCATCCACATCGATTGCGTTAATTGATATTGGCTCCAACTCTATCAGGCTAGTGGTATATCGCGATTATAGTCATTACCCTTTTCCCCTTTTAAATGAGCGGGTGACCTGTAAGCTGGGTGAGGGGCTGGATGAATATTTAGAAATCCAAGCCCATCGCGCTACCGCAGCCTTAAAGGTGATGGCGCGCTTCGCTCATTTGCTTGATGCTATTCAGCCAGCACAGGTTTTTGTGGCGGCAACAGCCGCTGTAAGGCGTGCTAAAAATGGTAGTGAATTCGCAAAAGCCGTCACGACAACCCTTGGCTACCCGGTTAATGTGTTACCCGCCTCAGAAGAAGCGCGGCTAATCAGTCTTGGGCTTACACGGTATCATCCTGAAATTGACGGTCTTGTTGCTGATTTAGGGGGCGGAAGTATCGAGCTTGTTGAGCTGAAAAAGGGTAAGATACGCAATGCAGTTAGCTTGAATATCGGGCACCTTACCAGCTTAAGCAAAAAGGATATTAAAGCCCAGATTAAGGCGCTAGAGTGGCTGAAAAAGCTTAAAGGGAAGCCGTTATACGGTATTGGCGGTAGTTTCAGGGCGATAGGCTCAAGCTATATGAGCCGAAAAGAATACCCCTTGCATCTGCTACATGGTCTGGAAATCGGAGCGTCAGACTGCTTTGAAATTCTATCTAGCCTTACCCCAGAAGCGCTAGATTTAAAGGGCATCCCTTCAGGGCGGCAAGCTACAATCACCGCGGCTGCAACGATTATAGAACAGGTGATGAAAACATCAAAGGTTGGTAAGCTGGTCGTCAGTGGTACATCAATTCGTGACGGGCTGATGGCTGATTTATCGCCGCAAACCCCAGCCCGCTCAGACCCGCTATTGCTTGCATGTGGGGATATTGCCCGCCAAAGCCAAAGAAATGAGGGGTTAAGTGAAGAGCTTGCAAGGCTGCTCACCCCGATTGCGCGTTTGTTCAATGATGCGAATTTGGCATCTGTGGGCGGGCAGGAGCACCAATTACTGCGGATGGTAGAGGCAGCATGTTTGCTATCTGATATATGCTGGAATGAGCCATCTGATATGCGCGGCCAATTAGCAGCAGATCGGATTCTTGCCCTTCCTGTCTTTAGCCTTACCCATATTCAGCGCGCATGGCTTGCAAAGGCTGTTTTCCATAGATATGTGGGTATAAAGAAAAATAAATCATCTTTCTTGGTAGCGCGTAATCTGCTGTCTACAGGCGAGAGAATTTCATCAAAGGCGGTTGGGTTAGGGATGCGATTTGCGCTGATATTCTGCGGCGGAGTGCCTGCATATCTGCGTCAGCTAAAATTAACCTTAAATGAGGACATCTTGATTTGCGAGATACCGCGCGAGACAGCACATCTGATGGACACGCATTCTTTGCGCAGATTGCAGGTTTTTGCAGAATCTTGCCGGCTTAAAGCTGAGGTGAAATTTACCTAAATCCAGATTTAATATCCCGCAGCCATGCCATCTTTTCGAGGGTCAGACCCGCCAATGAGCATATTTGTATCGGGATCAATCCAGATAGCCTGCGAGCCCCCTATCGGCTTTTGCGCATAGCTTACATTATGGCCTTTAGCCTGAAGTGCATCGAAAATAGATTGGTCGATTGAGGTTTCTATTTCAACCTTATCTGAGAATGGGTCAGGGAAGAAACGCGGCCTGTCCTGCGCCTCTTGCACATCCATATCATAATCGAATAATGCGCTTAGGAATTGCATATGCCCAAACGCTTGATATTCGCCACCCATAACACCGAAAGACAGGCAGGTTTTATCATCCTTGCTTGCAATCCCAGGAATGATGGTATGAAGCGGTCTTTTGCCCCCTTGAATAGAATTAGGATGCCCTGGTTCGATAACAAATCCCATACCTCTATTTTGCAAAAGAACGCCTGAATCTGGCGCAACAATGCCAGAACCAAAGGTGTTATAAACGGTGTTGATAAGCGAACATGCATTTCTGTCCTCATCTACCACTGTCACATAAACGGTGTGTTTATGCTGCGGCAATGGGCTTGCAGGAAGGTTCAGATTAGCCTTATCGGGGTCAATTTGGCTAACCAGCATGGCAGCATATTCATCAGATAGCATTTCATTAACAGGTACTGAGACAAAATCAGGGTCTGCGAGCACAGCCCCTCTATCCCGATAAGCAAGCTTACCAGCCTCAATTTCGTGGTGGATACGCTCAACACTGATAGGGCTTTGGCCTGAACAATCTAGTTTTGATGCCATATTCAACAGCAATAGCGCGATAACCCCTTGACCATTAGGTGGGCATTCCCAAATATCATATCCCCTGAAATTGGTTTTAATCGGCGTGATATAATCTGCAATGGCATTATCGAAATCTTCTTGGGTATGAAGCCCGCCTAAAGCGTGTAATTTTGCAATAATATCTGTCGCGACCCTGCCTTTGTAAAAACCATCCCGCCCTTGTTCTGCAATATCCCGCAATGTCTGTGCTAATTTAGGTTGGGCGTGATGTTCACCTTGGGAAAAGACCTTGCCCCCTTTTAAGAACACATCTGCTGTGTCCTTATCCCCTGATAGAAGAGGCGCCATATCTGCCCAGTCAAAGCCAACACGCTGACCAATTGGGTAGCCATTTTCAGCATAGTAAATTGCATTTTCGAGCAAATCCCCAATCGATTTACGGCCATGATCCTGATTAAGCCTTAGCCATGCATCAATCGCTGTTGGAACAGTGACAGCATGCGGCGATTGTTGCTGGATTTTGGAAATGCCTTGGGAGAGCAACCATTCATCAGAAAGAGCCTGTGGCGCTCTGCCAGACCCGTTTAGAGCAATCGGTGTGGTGCTACCATTGGGGGCGTATAAACAAAAACAATCCCCGCCAATGCTTGTCATGCCAGGTTCTACCACGCAATGCACAGCCACTGCCGCAATCGCTGCATCAACCGCATTGCCCCCGCGGCGCAGAATGTCTAGCGCAGCTGAGGTGGCAAGCGGATGTGATGTGCTTGCCATTGCGCGCGGGGCGTGAACAGGTGAACGACCTGGAAGCTGAAGATTACGCATCTCTATGTCTCTTTTGTCTTGGTTTAATTAATCGATTTAGGATGAAACTTTATGGATAGGAGTAATATAGTATGCTGTGTCTAATCTTACCACATGGCAAGAGCATTTTTCATATTGTGGAGGTGATTAGTTGTGATGCTGACGCAGGAATGAAAGCAGTGCTGCGCTGGTTTCCGCAGGCGCTTCTTCTGGCAGGAAATGCCCACAAGGTACCGCATGGCCAGAAACGTCATCTGAATAATTGCCCCAGATCTGAAGCACATCAAAAGTGCTTCCAACAAAGCCTTGCGCCCCCCATAGGGCTAAAATAGGAATATCTAGCTTGTCATTTCTATCTTGCTTATCATGTTCTAAATCAATGCTTGCTGCTGCCCGGTAATCCTCACAACTGCTATGAATGGTTTCTGCTTGGCAAAAACAGCGCAGATATTCAGCAATCGCATCATCGGTGTGTGCGCCCTTAATTTTACCCCAATGCCCTAATTTGCGCCGTAAGTAGAACTCTGGATTGTCGCCGATAAGCTGTTCTGGTAAAGGCGCAGGCTGAATTAAAAAGAACCAGTGATAATAGGCAGTTGCAAATTTTTTATCTGTTGCTTCATACATATCAAGGGTGGGGGCGATATCTAATACGCTTAGGCTTTTTACCGCTTGTCGATAATCGCGTGCTAGCCTGTGGGCTACTCTGCCGCCTCTATCATGGCCGATAACGCCATATTCTGGATAGCCGCAAACGGCCATTAATTGCGCTAAGTCCGCAGCCATTGCGCGCTTTGAATAGGGCGTGTGATAGGCATCTGTTTCAGGCTTCCCGCTATCGCCATACCCGCGCAAATCAGGCATGATAAGGGTGAATTCTTGTGCGAGGGTAGGGGCGATTTTATGCCACATATAATGGGTTTGCGGATATCCGTGTAAACATAGAATAGCAGGGCCTTTCCCGCATCTTCTAAAGGCGATTTCGGTTTCATCAAGCTGCATTTTTTCAAGCGTTAAATGGGCGAATTCCATCTCAATTGTCCTGCTAGCTGTTTTGATATTCTGCTTTGATAATATCGGCTGCTTTTTCAGCAATCATAATGGTCGGTGCATTCGTATTGCCAGAGATAAGCTCAGGCATGATAGACGCATCCACAATTTTTAACCCCCTTATGCCATGCAGATTAAGGTTTCTATCCACAACATCCCCTGCGTCAGGGTTAGGGCCCATTCTGCAGGTGGATACAGGATGGTAAATGGTCACCCCTGTTGCGCGTGCATAGGCGAGTAATTCATCATCCTTCACCAGATCAGCACCTGGCTTTATCTCTTCATGCACAATCGATGCGACAGGTTCAGTTGCCATGATTTTTCTGGCGATGCGCATCCCTGCTAATGTCACCTGAATATCTGTTTCATCTGCTAAATATTTAGGGTTAATCCGAGGGGCATCTTTGAAATTATTGCTTTGGATATGCACATAGCCTTTGGAATGTGGGCGTAATTGGGTGGTGCCCATAGTAAGCCCGCCGAAGGTATCAAACACACGTTTGGCAGGATTTGCAAAGCTTGCATTGGCGATATGATATTGAATATCAGGGTGTTCCATCCCATCATCACTTGGCACAAACCCGCCTAAAATACCAGCTGGAAGGGATAGTACCCCTTTGCCAGAAAGCCCGTATTTTAAGATTTGCATGGCCAAATTAAGGCCTCTGGATTTATGGTTTAAAGATAGATGGTCATGAATGCGCCATGTCAGGCGGGTCACATAATGGTCGGCTAGATTTTCACCTACACCTGAAAGGCTGTGACGTGTTGGAATGCCATATGCGTCTAATATCTGATGCCTGCCAATACCTGAAAGCTCAAGAATTTGCGGGGATTGAATAGCGCCAGCAGATAGGATAATTGCCTTATGTGCTTTTAGCTGTATTTCTTGGCCTGCGCGCGCAACGCAAACAAAGCGCGCCTGCTTCGCCCCTGATGTATCAAGCTCATCACTGTCAAAACCGATTTTCTGAACACAAGAATCTGTTAAAATATGAAGATTGGGACGGCCCTTAGCTTGGTCTAAATAGGCTTTTCGGGTTGACCATCTAGCGCCATTTTTCTGCGTTACTTGGTAATATCCAAAGCCATCTTGATAAGCCCCATTGAAATCAGGGTTGTAGCGATAGCCTGCGTTTTGCGCTGCTGCACATAATAAATCAAGCGCTTCATAACGCTCAGGGATATCAGATACCTCTAATGGCCCGCCAGTACCATGCAGGCTAGGGTCTAACAGGTCTTTCTCATCGCCATAGGTATTATGGGCTATTCTATTCGCATTTTCAGCTTTGATGAAATAGGGAAGTACATCTTGATACGACCATCCCTGATTTCCCCTTTGCGCCCAATTATCATAATCTGCGGCTTGGCCTCTGATATAAAGCATGGCATTGATAGACGATGAGCCGCCAAGGGCTTTGCCGCGCGGCATATCAATTTGCCTGCCCATCACCCCTTCATCTGCTTCATTTTTGAACATCCAATTATATTTTGGGTTGTTCATCAGCTTAATATAACCCGCAGGTACATGGAAAAGCGGATGCGTATCCTTGCCGCCAGCTTCAATCAGAATAACCGAGATTTTCGGATTTTCTGAAAGTCTGTTTGCAAGGGTAGCACCTGCAGAACCTGCGCCAACGATGATGTAATCAGCTTCTCTCATATCATCTCTACTCCGGTATTATGATTTGCTCATCAGCTTATTTATCATTTGATAATGTGCAATCGTCATCTCTTCTGCTTGTTCTTGAGTGATCGGATCAAAGCTAATTTTGCGGGCTGAGGCAAGCCGCGCAACAGCGGATATATCACACGAAACAATATGCGCAATTTTTGTATAGCCGCCAGTAGTCTGATGGTCTGGCATCATGATAATGGGCTGACCATCCCCTGGGATTTGAATAGCGCCAGTCACAATCCCGTCTGATAGAATGTCCGCTGAATGACGATGCGGTATCACAGGCCCAGATAGACGAATACCCATGCGGCTCATCTTAGAAGTAAGCCGCCATTCAGCGCTAAGAAATTGCGCCAATGCGCGTGCTTCAAACCAGCTTTGTTGCGGGCCAAGCACAATGGCTATCCTGTCCTTAGGAGCAAAAATCCTGTCCATACCCTCAAGCTCAAGAGGAGGTGTTTCAGATATATTATCTAGTGCTAATTTATCACCATCTTTTAATAATTTGCCCTCAATGCCGCCCAAAGATGCATTTGCAGATGTCGCCATTGAGCCAAAGGGGGCAGGCAAGGCAGGGCGTCCGCCAAGGGCAATAAACCCGCAATTAGAATGTCTTAAAAATCCTGTTTCTACATGGTCATCAGGCTCAAGCCAAACAGCTTTTCCTGCAGGAACAATTTTCTGACTTCCCTGTTTTGAGGTAATTGTCAAACTGTCTTGCGGGGTGCCTGTTAAGGCGATTTTTACAGCATCTGTTACGCTGAAATGTAGCCCGCCAAGGCAAACTTCTATACCTGCTATCGTGGGCTTATTGCCTACAAGATAATTGCCAAGCAGCTGTGCATCCCTATCCATCGCACCGCCTTCAGGAACGCCTTGCGCTTGAAAGCCAGCTCTGCCCTTATCTTGAATGCTGGCATGTGGGCCTGCGGTGTGAATAGTAAGATACAGGGTCATGCAGATGCCTCACCTAGGCGTGCAAAGGAGGGGATTTCGCCTGCGTCTGAGCGTTGTGCAATATCCTCAAATTCAGTTTTGCTAATGGATGTAAAACGCACCTTATCCCCTGCTGATAAGAAGATGGGGTTATCTGCTTCTGCGTTGAAAAGTCGGTAGGGCATTCTGCCAATCAAATTCCATCCCCCCGGGCTATCCAGCGGATAAATCACGGTTTGGTCCATCGCAATGCCCACAGAACCCCGCGCCACATCAACACGCGGATTTGCGCGTCTTGGCAAATGTAGTTTGGGGGAAAGACCTGTCATATATCCAAGCCCAGGCAGAAATCCCATCATCGCAATGGTGTGAATATTGCCGGTATGAAGGGTGATGATTTGCGCGACACT
Source organism: Puniceispirillaceae bacterium (SeqCode) (assembly GCA_965660095.1). Classification (GTDB taxonomy): domain Bacteria; phylum Pseudomonadota; class Alphaproteobacteria; order Puniceispirillales; family Puniceispirillaceae; genus WTJO01. The sequence goes on along the minus strand of CBFHYP010000012.1, from coordinate 37,694 downwards.
AAGAGATGTTTTTGCAGCAATCTCTTCTATGTCCGGGGCAAATTCATCTTCATAACATACTGGCAACTCCCAAATTTTTACCTCATTCTGGCTGGCATTTAAGGGCTGGCTCATTAACGGGGTAATAAATTGTTTAAGCTGTTTGGCTCTAATCTGCTGAGGGTCATATTGGATAAGCAGGCTTGTTAAACCAGGGGTTAAATCGGTTATTCCAGATAAGTTTCCCATCTTACATTGTGCTTTTATGTGCTGTGCAAGGCTGCGTGCTTTTTGGGTAAGAAGCGATTTATCGTCCACCGCGAAGAGAATGTCATGAAAGCCAGGTTTAAGCCCGCCAAAATCAAGCAACAAGCCTGTATCCCCGCACGTTTGCCACACTGGCATCGGCAATTCAGCGGAATGCTCTGGGTCAATATGAGGCGCTTGGGATGTCATTTGATGATGTTCTCGTTCAAAAGGACTGGAAAAAAAATTAATCTTCTGCTTATGCTATTGCTCTGGGATAATGTGACGATTTCAACAGAAGCTGACAAGATAAAATGACAAAATTTAATCTCAATGCGGATATGGCTGAAGGCTACGGCGCGTGGCAGATGGGCAATGATGCTGGCCTGCTTGACATTATCAATACAGCCAATATTGCATGCGGGTTCCACGCTGGTGATTATAACATTATGGGCAAGGTGATGGAACAAGCAGCACGCCATCAGGTATCCGTTGGTGCGCATCCTGGATTTTACGATTTGCACGGATTTGGAAGACGCCAGCTTAACCTTTCTGAGGTTGAAATAGAAAGATTAATTGCCTATCAGCTTGGCGCTTCACTTTCGATGGGCAGTCTTGTTTCATGGCCGATTACCCATATTAAGCCGCATGGCGCATTAAATAATATGGCCTGTGCAGACCGCCCATTAGCAAATGCGATTGTGCGCGCAATTACCGCAACGGATAGCTCGATTATCCTGCTTGCCCCTGTGTTAAGTGAGCTATATCACGCAGGCGTTGATGCAGGCTTAAAGGTTGCAGCTGAGGTTTTTGCCGATAGGGCATATATGCCAGATGGCCAGCTTGTGCCGCGCTCACGAGATGATGCGATGATCCATGATAAGGAGCAATCGCTCGCGCATTGCATTCGGATGTTCGCCGAAAACACGATACTCTGTGTGGATGGCAGTAAGCTAGATGTAAAGGCAGATTCTGTGTGTGTGCATGGAGATGGGCCGCATGCATTGGAAATTGCCCGCTATATCAAAGATGGCTTAATCGCCCAGGGGCTACAGCCTGAAACATTGCCGCAAATGCTTTAAAAGCCTATCTTAAATCATAATTTAAAAACCTTATCGGAGAATAAAATGCAGAAGTTTCAATATCACCAATTTCTATATGGCAGTGATAATTATGGTGTGCTTGTGCATGACCCTGAAACAGGGCAAACCCTAGCGGTTGATGCCGGGGATGCAGCGCGCTATCAAGAAGAGCTTGATGCAAAAGGCTGGCAGCTTAGCCATATTTTCATCACCCACCATCATGGTGATCACACCGAAGGGTTAGCACTTCTTGCTGAAGCGACAGGGGCTGTCATTTATGGCCCGAAAGGCGAGTTGCCAGGCCATGCGCATATCACCACACCCCTAGCAGAAGGCGAGCAAGTTGATTTTGCAGGGGTAACGATAGAGGTTATTCACACCCCAGGTCATACGCTAGATATGCTGAATTTCTATCTTGCTGATGAAGGCGTCTGTTTCACAGGTGATACGCTGTTTGCGCTTGGATGTGGACGCGTATTCGAAGGCGATTTTCAGATGATGTGGGAAAGCTTATGCAAGCTTATCGCCCTACCAGAAGACACGATTTTATATTCTAGCCATGAATATACCCAAGCAAATGCCAAATTTGCCCTTTCTGTAGACCCCGATAATACAGATTTGCACAATAGGGCAAAAGAGATTGACCAGTTGCGCGCGCACTCACAGCCTACAGTGCCAAGTCTGCTTTCTGTTGAGCTTGCGACCAACCCGTTTATTCGCCCATCTGATAGCGCTATCCGAACCCATTTGGGTATGCAGGATGCAACAGATGGCGAAGTGTTTGCTGAAATCAGACGCCGGAAAGATAATTTCTAAAATTCGCATTTTCTGCCACTAGATGTTGTGTAACTTTATTGACAGTTACGCATCATCTAGGTCATACTATGTCAAATCGTTGACAATGAGGCATGAGCGTCTGATATGGATTTATTGTCCAAGCCAGCCGAGCCAACTGGCTTGCAACTCTCGCTTGATCTTGGGGGGGACACCCCTGATGAGCGAAAGCCAAAAGATGATGCAAAGCATACAGTGGTTAAAACCATGCTGTTTCCGCGCCATATTCAGCTTCCGCATTTTGGGCAAATAGAGCGTCAGCTTAAAGCAGCTTTCGCACCTTTTGGCATTGATATTGAGTTTAGATTTACCCGCCAGAACAGGCTAGAAATGAAGTGGATTTTTGCAGCAGAGCTGGCGCAAAATTCAGATATTCATGATAATAGCTTGGCGGCGATAGCACAGCTTACACAATTTGCGCGCCCTTCAGCAGCGCTTACCGAAGATGAGTTATCAGCCTTTGATAATATGATGATCGATTTTGCGGATGCGTGACCATGCGCTAATCTTAGCGCGCTGCTGCATATTTTAGCCGACAACAAGCTTTTGGATATGCACTTCTTCTATGGTTGGTGCGTCTGGGTCGCTTTGGCCAATTAGAATAAGCTCATTAAGCTTGTCCTTAAGCTCTAATTTCAGTTGCTCTCTATCTGCCCTAGTTTTTAATTCTTCGGGTTTTTTGGTTTGCAAATGTTTTAAAATAACATCACGCATTGCAGGGTCGAACGGATATAGCGATTCAATGAAACTATCTGCATCTGTAAGGGGCGCAAGTGTGCTCACCGCTAATTCAATGGTTAGTAATTTTCGGCTATCTTTTAAATTTGCAATAAAGGGTATTGGAAATAAATAATAGCTATATTTCGGTGTGTTGAAGAGCGCAAATTCGCGTTCATCCTCGTCAAAGTCAACCTCGTCAGTGAAATCATCTTCTTCTGAGCCTAGCACCCCCGTTGCCGCTAGTCTTTCTTCTAATTCTGAATTAGCCGGCATTGCAGGGGTCGAAAGATTGACATATCCAGCATAAAAAAGCCCTAAGACGCCGACCCCCACTGTACCTAAAAGTGCGCCTAACCCAAGCTTTGATGCAAGCGAAGATGACTGTGCTGCCTCTGCCATTTCTGCCCCCTACTTGATTACAGCAACCCAAATTGTACAAACAGATTTATCACCACATTAAAGACGCGATTAAATCCAGTTTCAAGAAGCTGTTGAAACAATGCAGGGTTCATAAAATATAACCATCCAGCAGCACCTGCGATAATGATAAAGAGCACCCAGAAAATTTTTGCAGCCATACCCCCTTTGCGTTCTTTAAGCTCAAGCGGCTCAGATGAAGGTGTTTCTTTCTGCCTCGCTGCAATTTGGCGCACAAGTTTCAATAGCGCAGTTAAATCTTGCTGTTGTTTGCTCACCCGGCCTTCAAGCTGTTCAATACGTTCAAGCACATCCTTATCTAGCGTAGCGTTTGGGGTATTTTCAATATGGCTGATCACTTCATTTCTGATGGCTGAAATCGCCTCTGCACTATCATAAGGCGCATCAGGTTGCGATGTGGCAGCTTGTGCTGATATCGGCATTTCCTGAGGCATCGCGGATGGCGTGGTTTGGATATCAGAAGGGCTAAATTCCGTTTGCGGTTGCTTATCCTCTTCCTCAGATGGTGGTTGAGACATAGAAACCTCCTGTTGGTGGGTTTGCGCAGCAAATCTCTCAGACGGCGGAATATCTGTCTGTGTTTGTGCCCAGAACGGTTGCGACTTGCCCTCAAGTGGTGTGTTACCTGCGGCCAGTTTAGGCAGCGGGACACCTGCCTTAAGCTGCTGTTCTTGACGCGGCGTTTGAGAAGCTTCGTCCATCAAGGATTTTAGCCTTCCCATAATCGCTTTTTGCTCTTCAAGTCGTGATAAACTTGTCACAACGCCGCCAGAAGAAAGATTTTGTGCCTCTTCTTCTTCAGTTTGCTGCTTACTTACACCAGAAACATAGGCTTTTTTAGCACTTTCAATCTGCTGTTTGATTAGATCATTGTCCATAATCTGTCTCGCAAATATAGATAAGCATCTGAATTTATTTTAAAAATTAAGATACTTGTAAATTACTCAAATCTGTAACCGACTATCTTGCAAGATTTGATCCGTTTAAACTCAGTCAATTCAGAATTTACCATTTCTGTCCAAATCATTTGCCCCAACTTTTCCATCCAGCGTTGGTTCACCGCTTGAATTTGTGCCGTGCATTGCCCTGTTTGGGAAAGCCCTAATGCCATGCCATCAAACCTGCAATCTGCATCACTATTGCCAATATTCTGGCCTGTTTCATCTAGCCAATGGGCGGATACCGCAATAAGGGGTTGCGGTGTGGTATTTTTGATTTGCATAAACAGCCGATAGGTTACAAGTTGATGCCCATTGGGCGAAGTATCAAAGACAAGCCTGACCTGACATGGCACATTCTGCGCATAAGCAGGCGCACTAACACTCACCCAAATGGTCAGGCTTACTGCACATAAAAGACAAAAAATGCGCGGAAAAAAGGCTTTGGCTTTAAAACTGGTCTCAAATTTGCACATATCACTATCCTAATAGGGAAATACGACGCAATTTTGGTTGTTGTTATCTGCATGCAGACCGGCAACCTTATGCAAAATTATATAGCATATTTTCTGGGTAAAAGCAGGGAGATAAAATGTATGGCTGAAAATGCGGAGATTGATTTGAGCGAACGCCTATCAACCATATTAGCTGAAATTAAAGATGTAATGGAAATGCGCAGACAGCGTATCGAAGAATTACGTCAGGAAATTGAATCGATTGAACGTGATAATGACGAGCTGGAAAAAACCATTTCTGACTTGCTAGGCACGTTTTAAGCGATAGGTGGTTTTTGTTTTTTCCCCGTCATCTTGGGTGTAAAAACATACCTAGTAATATCTTTTAATTCGTAGTTTCATCTTCACTCATGGCTTGGCCTTGGATAGCTTGAGCGCCAAAGTGCGTGCGTATTTCAGGGATTTGATTAATTAAGCTGCCAAGCAATTGCTGGACATGTTCTTCAGCCTGTTCAGGGCTTTCTGCTTCGACTTCCATCACGCCATCAATAAGCCATCTTACTTTGACTTTCATCTTATTCTCCCTCTGGGCTTTCCGCAGGCAATATGCTCTCGCCGGCAAGGATTTTATCAAATATTTGATTTGCCTGTGCCTGCATTTCGCTTATTTGCTCAGCTTCCAGCTCATCCTCGGTATCATCTCTTAAATCAAGCGTTTCAGGGATGTTTAGTGCTGTCGCCACCGTATACCACAGATAAGCTGTTTGATAATCCTGTTCTTCTAGCAAATCAATGTGAAAAGCTGCAAGCTGCGGGATAGTATCTAGATAGCCAGCATCAATACGCCGAAACAGAAACCCTTTTACATTATCTAGGATTTCTTCTTTTTCCCCTTCAGCTAATTTATCCTCTAATTCATCTGCAACATCTTCAGCTTGTTCGATATCACCAAGCTGGGATAAAAGCGCCCAATAAAAAGCTTCACGGTAATTTTGTGGTCTGCCTCTACCTGACCGCAATAACACAGACACATTATATTGTGCTTCTGCATCACCTGCTTCTGCAAGCTTTAAAAATAGGCTTAACCCTTCTTGATATTGTTTTTCCTTAATCGCTTTTACGGCAATTGAAAATTCACTTTCAGTTGTTTGATTCGCGCCATGCCCATCTGCATATGCGTTCAGGGGATGCATTATAGCCGCAAATAATAGAAGCGGTAGAAATGATTTAAAACAGATTTTCATATGCTGGATCATCAGTATTTTTAGCTGCTGATAATGCTGCATCAGATACCCTATCGCCCTGCCATCATCACAAGTTGAAGATATAGGACACGCAATTTAAACCGCGATCCTGGTTGCTGTTCAAAAACAACAATCCGAGGTCTTTCGGTGTTTTGCTTTTGGAACTCAATGCTCATATTTTCTGGCAGAACAACGCCATTTTGCGCTAATGTGCGCTCAGGGTTTTTTGCAAATTCAGCATGGAATTCAGGGTCAATCCAAATCCGCGCAAGCACCCTTCCTAAAATATCTGGTAGGTATTGACGGACATCTTCTCTGGTTTTGAACTGATGTTGATTTTCGTTTAATGTCGGCTGAGGTGTGGGTTTTTTCTGCTGGTATAATGCAGGGACACGTTTTGGGGCCGGCACAAGCGATGTAGATTTTCTGTCAGACATGTTTTTAACAATTTATCTTTAGTACAGTTACGCCTGTCTATAATGATGAAATTTATCTTTTCAAACAAGCGTCTTTTTATCCTGTGTGCTTATTGACTGCTAGAATCTTTGCCCAAAAGCCGATTTAACGGCGGAGCTGTAACCACAATATCTTGTATCGGCTTGGGTTGGCATACATCTTGCTCAACTAGGGGTGCGCAACCGGTTTTAAGGAGACAGACCATGCTTGGAGTTATCCGCTCAGGCTTAAACACATCGATGAAAAATATCGATCAAATTTCGCATAATATTGCAAATGCTAGAACCACAGGGTTTAAGCGTAATATTAGCCAATTTGAAGATGTCTATGCGCAAAAGGTATCTTTGCTTTCTCCTGGCAAGATTGGAATGGGTTCAACCATTACAGATACCCGCACATCTCGCGCGCAAGGCCCATTGCTTGAAACAGGGCAGACCTTGGATTTAGCGATTGAAGGGCAGGGGCTATTTGTGCTCAACAAGCCTGGAAGCACCAATAATGAGGAAGCAACCTATACCCGTGATGGCTCATTCACGCTTGATGAGAATGGTTTTATTGTTGCAGCAGATGGCCAGCGTTTGAAATCAGCAAATGGAAATGATTTTGAAATTGATACACAGGCGTTAAACCAAGATGGAGAGGTTGTGTATTTAAGTGAGCTGGTGATTAATGAATCAGGTCAGGTTATTGCGCAATATGATGATACATCTGTGCAAGAGATTGGCCAGATTGGGCTCGCTATTTTCTCAGATGAAACACGTCTTACACCGCAAGGGCGTAACTTGTTCACGGCAAATCAGGAATCTGGTCCTGCAGAAATTGGCCCTGCCTTTAATAATGAATATGGCAAGGTTATTTCAGGCGCATTAGAGCTATCAAATACAGATATGACGAAAGAGTTAACGGATTTAATGCGAGCACAACAAGCATTTTCAGGCACATCACGTTTGATGCAAGCACAGACAGATATGACCAAGAAGTTTACACAAGGCTAAGTGCTACATCTTCTCAATAGCAAACAGAATTTTTTAAGGAGCGCTTCATGAGCGCTCTTTTTTTTGGAATTATTTAAGCGGCACTAATGTGTTCATCTCAGCGATATCGATTTGGGCATCTGCATTGATGAACAAAATACCTTGCAAATTAACCGTAACAGGTTGTGTGAGGCTAATCACTAATGTAGGAGGGCGCGGCTGTGCGGGCTGTGCAAGTGCAGTTGTTAGGCGGTCAAAATCATCTGCCCTGATTGTGGTATGTGCTTTCATCACCGGCCTGTCTGCTGAAATGTGCAGCACACCACAGGGCGATGCTGGCAATTCAGGGGATGAGGTGATGGTAAGCTGACAGCTCCCTCGTGCAATATTCACAAGTGAGCCGCTTACCTGTAATGCAACAGATGCATCTGCATGGCTGAAATGTAATTCAGCCGTATGCACAGAGATTTGAATGGCATGAAGATGTTCATAATCTGAAGATGTCATATACATCCCTATCCTTGTCTGAACGCTCTTTTCATTTTATGCCATATCAGCCTAGTTTTAAGCTAGCTATTGCGGGGTTTTTTCTTCTGTTTCCGCAATTTTGATAAATTCACGCAATTTGCCAATCGCTGCTTTTTTAATCTGAGATACGCGCCCTGTTGAAATATCCATTACTTCGGCAATTTCAAATACGTTTAATTCTTCCACATAATATAGCTGAATAACTAAGGCTTCTTTTTCAGGTAGGGTGCGCAACGCATCTTTTAGCACTTCTTGCAGCTCAACCTCATTCACCTCTTCTTCGGGGGTGTTTTCATCGGATGCAAACCAAATCGAAAATTGGTCATAAATGGAATCAAGAGATTGGTGGATATTCGCCTGAAATGCAGCCTCCCATTCGATAAGCTCATTTTCAGTGATTTCCATCTTGCCTGCAATTTCTTCACGTGTTGGCACACGCAAAAGGTTTTTTTGCAAATCATCTACAACTTCATTATAGCGTTTTTTGACCTGAATGGTGGTTCTGCACAAATTGGAGCTTTTGCGAAGATGGTCAATAATAGCGCCTCTAATCCGGATGCTTGCATAGGACGCAAAATTAGCACCATCTTGAGGCGTGTATTTTTGGGCAGCCAAAATAAGGCCTGTAAACCCGATTTGCACCAAATCTTCAATTTCTGTAATATGCCGTGCGCGACCATGAATTTGCCATGCGATTTTCCGCACCAATTCAGCATGAGAGCTTATGAGCTCATTTACATCTATTTGGGGATTGGCATAGGAATGTTTTGTCATCGCCATTACCTCTGCTCCTCATTGAAAAAGCGGATACCATCAAGTTTATTATGGGGTGCCGTTTGAATGGCTTCTGCAATTTTCATGAAGGCTTTTGCTTCGGTTGAACCTGGCATGCCAGCGGCTATGGGTTTGCGTTTGACAATCGATTTACGGATAGCGCTAGATTGCGGCACCATGCCCATATAGCTTAGCTTTACATCTAAAAAGCGCCCGCAAATCTCGGAAAATTTATTAAAGTTTTGTTTCGCTGAACTTGCGCTATTGGCCATATTCACCACCACGCTAAATTCTTTCAACCCTTTTTCAATATGCGCTGCTTTAATTAACGCATAGGCATCAAGGAAACTTGTTGGCTCAGCCACAAGCACAATGAGCGGCACAGAAGTTGCGCTGGTAAAGAACAAGGTTTGGTCAGATGCGCCAGCTGGGGTGTCAACGATTAGATAATCGATCTGCCCTTCAAGCGAAGATAAAGATTGAAGCATTTTATAGCGGGTCTCATTATTGATATTCAAGAGCTCCAGCAAGCCAGAGCCACCTGCAATGAATTTTACTTTCATTGGGGCGTCGCATAAAATATCCTCAAGCGCTGCCTGACCTTTTAGGAAGTCTGCTGCGGTATGCTTTGGGTTGGTGCCAAGCAAAATATGCGCATTAGCCATGCCAAAATCAGTGTCAAAAAGGACAACCTTTTTGCCTAATCTGCTCAGGCTTATTGCTAGATTAACAGCGCAGTTTGTTTTACCAACGCCGCCTTTTCCACTAGCTACTGAAATGGATACAGTCATTATTAAACCCCTTCACTTCATCGTGCATGTGATAATGCATCAGATGAGAAATTCTCTTTTAAATATTGGCTAATTACAGGCCCTGAGGCAAATGCGAGCGCACCGACAACTGAACGTGTGCCTGAGAGTAAGGCAATATGGGCCTCGCATTCCGCTAGCGTAGAAAACTCAGCTGGCGTTGTTTCACATTCATCCAGTTTGGTTAACGCAATCATGGGCTGAAGCTGGTCAAAATTTGCCAGACTTTGCCGGATAAGGCTGGTAGAGCTGCCGCCTTGCAAAGACATAATCGTTTGCACATCCTGCTCTCCTAAATGCGCCTTTAGCTCAGATAGATACCCAATTGCTGTTTCAGCAGATAAGGTGACATCCACAACCATCATGTCAAAGTCAGCCATCTTGTCGAATTGCTGGACAGGAATATCATGGGTAAGATGGCAAAATGGTAGATTAAGCAAACGCGCATAGCTTTTCAGTTTGTTATCTGTCTCGGTAGATGATGACGCAAGATGGGCAAGGGCTACAACTCGTCCAGAATGTTCATCTTTCAGGCTAGCTGCTAATTTTGCTGCAAGGGTCGTTCTGCCTGAACCGCTTGGCCCAACAATAAAGTAAATGCGCTTATTCATCATATGCTGTGAATGTTTAATCGCTAATTCTGTGCCTAAATGATCAAGGAATGAGGTTACGCCTGCCTCATACCCTAATCCAGCATAGCTAGCATGAAGCCTAGTAATCGCTGTTTCAGAAAAACCGGCGCGGCGAAGCTGAACAGGAGTTGAGGCCTGTAATTCAGGGTTTAGACCATCATGCGGGGTCAAGGTCATCCCTGCTAGCCGGTCTTCGATTTGTTCTAGCTTTTGGGCTAGTAGCGCGATGGCCGAAATCAGATGCGGCTCTGCTAGGGCGCTGTGTGCTGGTTGCGGTGTTGTGGGCTGCGGTCTTGCTGGTGCTTGCGCAGGTGTTGCAGAGGGCGCAGCCGCAGAAGCTGGCGCTGTTTTAGGCTGAAGCGAGGAGAGGTTAACAGAAGTTCCCATGGCTAATTCTTGGCCAAGGCGAGAGGCAAATAACCTGTCAAAATCACTTGATGTTGCGCTGGTCTCAGCAGGTTTTTGCGGTTTGGCAGCAACGTCTGTTGAGGCTTGCATGATAACCTTGCCATCTTTTTTTGTAGTCGACAAAATCATGGCATCATCCCCTAATTTTAGGGCGATTTCCTCCATTGCAGTTGAGGTATCTGCTGCTTGAACGGTTATGGTTGCCATATCATGTCTCCCTTAGCTGAGATGTGATAGTTTAGTTTTCAATATCGCCAGTAATCGTCGCGATAACGTTAATTTTACGGGTATCTGGTAACTCGGTGAAACCAAGGATAATCATATCGTCAATATGATGCCTAATCAGTGAGGATAGCTGTTTGCGAATGGCTGGCGATACCACGAGAACCGCTTGCTTGCCTTCCGCAGATGCTTTTTCTGATGCAGCATTAATCGATTTAATCATTTTTTCAGTTAGGCTATTATCAAGCATCAATCCAGCTTCGCCAGATTGGCGCGCGATAGAAATCAGCATATGTTCTAGCTCTGAGCTGAGTGTAATAACAGGCAGGGCTTGGCTTAGCGGCGCTATCTGTTGGATAAGCAAGCCAGATAAGCCAGGGCGTAATGCCTCAGATGAATCTGCTATGGTTAGATTTTTACCTGCAAGATTGGCCAATGTTTCTAAAATTCTGCGTAAATCGCTAATCGGCATACGCTCAGCTAGCAATTCCCGCAAAATACCTGTCAAAGAATGTAGCGGCACCAGCTTAGGGACTACAGATTGCACAAGATTAGGGGCAGATTGCGCTAAATTATCAAGCAACATCTGCACATCATCTTGTCCAAGTAATTCACCTGCATATTTGTTCATTAAATGGCTAACATGGGTTGTAAGCACGGTCTCAGGCTCAACAACAACATATCCATTTGCTTCTGCTTCTGGCTGTTTTTGGCTTTCTACCCAGACAGCATCAATCCCGAATGTAGGCTCTTTAACCTCAATCCCTTGGAGTTTGACATTTGCGCTTTCGCCCGGGATGGCAAGCTTACGTTCAGGGTAGACTTGGTCTTCACCCACAATCGTCTGGCCAATACGAATTCTATATTGATTAGCTTCAAGGCTCATATCATCACGAACCCGAACAGCAGGGATAATAAAACCTAAATTACGCGAGATTTGCTTGCGAATGCCCGTAATTCTGTTAATTAGCGGCCCGCCTGTATTTTCGTCCACCATCTCAATCAGCCCATATCCAAGCTGAATAGAAACAGCAGAATGGTCTGTGATATCCGCTAGCTCAATTCTATCTGGCTGTGCATCTGCATCATCCCCGTCAGCTGCACCCATGCCAGGCTGTGCCTGCCCGCCAGCTGAGCTGCCTGCTGCACGGCCAGTATCACCACTAGCGGTTTCATTCCCAGCAGATTTATGCAGATAATAGGCTATTCCAGCACTAAATAATGCGGCTAAAATAAATAATAAATTTGGCATGCCAGGAATAAAACCAAGAAGCAAAAGCACCCCTGTAACAGGTAGCCATGCTCTAAACATACCAACTTGCTCACCAATATGGGCAGCCATATCTTGGGTCGTTGAAACACGAGTAACGATAATCGCTGTTGCAATTGCAAGAAGAAGCGAAGGTATTTGAGCAACAAGCCCGTCACCAATAGAAAGCAGAATGTAAGATGACGCTGCATCTTGCACAGACAAATTATGCTGCGCCATACCAATAATTAATCCACCAACAATATTGATAGACAGGATTAAGATACCGGCAATCGCATCCCCTTTAACAAATTTAGAAGCACCATCCATAGCACCATAAAAATCTGCCTCTTGGGTGATTTCTTCTCTGCGGTCTCTTGCTTCTTCATTTGTTAGCACGCCTGCATTCAAATCAGCGTCAATAGCCATTTGCTTGCCAGGCATTGCATCAAGGGTGAAACGCGCTGACACTTCTGAGACGCGTCCTGCACCTTTGGTAATCACCACAAGGTTAATAATCACTAAGATAATAAAGACAAATATACCAACAGCAAAGTTACCTGCGATAACAAAATCAGCAAATGCTTCAATCACTTCCCCAGCCGCATCTGCGCCTGTATGCCCCTCGCCTAGAATAATTCTAGTAGACGCCACATTCAGCCCTAAGCGCAAGACAGTGGCAATCAGAAGTAGCGCAGGGAAAGATGAAAATTCAAGAGGGCGGTGGGTATGCATCGCCACCATTAGAATAAGGAGCGAAAGTAAGATGTTCGTCACAAAGAATGTGTCCAATAAATAAACAGGTAGCGGCAATACCATCATCGCTATCAGCACCAAAATGCCGATAGGAAGGGTGAAGCCGTTTAAAACCTCTTTAATATTGTCAATGCCGAGGCGGCGAAGTGTCATTTCCATGACACACACTCCTTGTCAAAAACTGGACATAATGCAAAAACCTGTTTTGATTTGTGAAGCCTTATATCCATTAATACATACTCATCTTATTGTAATTAAACATAAAAATTCTTATTCTGGTTGGTCGCTATAATATGTTTTACGCCCATCCAAAGCAGATAAAGGCAAGAAGCATGCCAAGCGCGTCCATTATGAGGTGAGGGGGGATAAAAAAATAATCGCTGCGGTGCTTTGGCATATTTCATGCATACCCAAGCCAGAGATCGCTTTTGAGCTCAAAAATTTGGCTTTGTTATTATAGCAGGCCGATACAAGCGATAGATACAGGTTTAAAAGGCGCTGCCTTGTGGAGAGATTTATGGCATCTGCAAAAACACAAATTATGTTAACTGGTGTAACGTTAGCGATGTTAAGTGCATGTGGTCACATGCCAGGTATGACAAATGCTTCTATGAACCAGCCAATGAATCAGATGGAAATGGTTGAGGCATCTCAAACCCAATCTGTGGTGACCTTGAAAGATGTTCTTGATGCGGATAAGGATGCTATCCCAACATTAACCGCGGTGGGGTATGCTGTAACATCATCCCAGCCAGGACGCTCAGAAGCACAGAAACGTCTAATGGCGATACGGTCGGCGCGGATGGCTGCAATGCGTGACCTCGCAGAACAAATTCATGGCCTAGAGGTAGACTCGAACACTACCGTTGTTGATTTGATGGTTCAAAATGACACTTTCAGAGGTGTGGTTTCAGGAACGATAAGAGGCGCGCGTACTGTCCGGATTAATCCAACAGGCTCTGATACCTATGAAGTCGTGCTTGAAATAGACCGTGAGATGATCGGCTATCTGTTAAACACTGCACGCCAAACCGTTTAATACCGCGCTTTTGCAGGATAAATCGCAAAGAGGTTTTTGAAGTATGGCTCGCCTGATTTCAATTTTTTTCTGCCTATTCCTTAGCCTAGCTGGAACAAGCCAGCTATCTGCTAATACCATGAGTGTAAATGGTGTGGTGCAGAAAAGCTCAGGCCTGCGCATGATACAATCAACTGGCAGGTCGGTTATTCAAGACCAAGATACGGTAGCCGAAGCCCGCGCTATGGCACTTGAAGATGCGCTTTACTATGCAGCCTTAAAGGGCGGTGCGAAGATAGATGGCTATAGTGCTGTGGATGCCGAAACAGCTTTGTCTGAAACCATTATTGTAAGGCCAACAAGTGATATTCTAGATTATCATATTGTGAGTGAGCTACAAGATGATACCCATTATGAGATTATCATCGAAGCTGTTATTGGTGATGTTGAGCTATCGGGTTGTCAAAATCGTCCTGTCTCGCATATTACGCTGTTTAAACCTGAATATAAATTAGCATCTGATGTACCAAACTGGCTGTCTCAAAGCCCTGCTTTTATGGTGCGTAAATTAGCGATAAACCTCTCAAACCAGAATAGATTGCGGGTGCAAGATGCGCGTCATACAGACCTGTCAGAAGCACAATATGGGGATAGAAACCTATATGATTATCGCACCTTAACAACTGGCCGCGTTGCAATGAAAAATGGTGATATTGGGGTGATAAGCTCAGTCAATATCGACATGGATAGCACGCGTCGCATGCTTTCAAAGACGCATTTCATGGATGTGACACTAAAAAGCCAATTTATTTCTGCTGCTGGCCAGCCGATGGCAGACTATGTTGAAGATAGTTTTCGGATTAGATTATCACAAGACCATCTGTTGCGCACAGTATCTGTTTTGAGTCATGAAAAAAGAGAAGTTGTAGCCAAATTGCTGTCTGATGCGGTGGATGTGCACGCTGCAAAACTGACCGAAAAGCTGATTTGTATGCCGCTTCGGGATAGATTGAAAAGAAATCAGCAGGCTTTATATGTTGATGTTGGGGCGATGCAAGGCATTACCCGAAACCATATTGCTGTTGCAAAAGGGCTAGATAACCCCATGACCTTCTTGAAAGTAACCTCAACAGATAGCAGACAGGCAGAGCTTATGCCGCTAGATAATCGTGTTGATGTGGTGCGTCTTGAAGGCATGGAAGTAACATTTTTGGAGTTTGATAGATGATAAAAACAATTTCAAAAATGCTGTTTGCAGGCGTGCTTTTAGGTTTTTCTAGTGTTGCGATAGCAGCAGAACCGATTGTTATTTTGGAATATAATCGCGCAATGGCGGATAATAATGGGTATGATGGCTTTCATCCGTTTCGGGTAGACCCTAATTATACTGCCCGTCATACCGTTCAGCCTAATGAAACATTAAGCCATATATTAGCAAATTATTATGGCGGAAGCGGGCTAGATTTTACCTTTGTTCAAATGGCGATAATTAAGAAAAACAAATCAGCCTTTGTCCGTCAGAACCCGCATTATCTCTATGCGAATGTGAATTTGCATTTACCTTCACTGAATGAGATTAAGGCGATGATTACCAAGTCAAAGCCAGCAGAAACACAAAGCGCAACAAGCTATGAGCCTCATAATGAAATTTATTTTTTCGGCGGTTAAATTATCGGTAATCTTAGCTGGGTGTGTGGGGGGTATCAGCCAAGCCGCCAGCCAGCCTGCCCAAAATTTTATTTCAGGTGCGGTGCTTCAGGAAAAAGTGGTTGCGTATCTTGCAACCCAAAATATCAATGCTAAGCCTAAAATTGCAGCAGATAGACAATTTATTAAATGTAAGTCTGAGTTGCTCATTACCCCATTATTCGGCAGTTTTCGTACCGTTGAGGTGCGCTGTCCTGATGCGGGAGGCTGGAAGATTGCGGTGCGCACAAACGCAGACCGTAAAATCATCTCACAGAAGCAAAACACACCATCAGTATCACGTCAAAAAACTGGCACCACAGATACAGCAGAAGTGGCAGTAACAATGCGCCGTAGTGTTAAGCGCGGTGCTATCATCTCTGCAGATGATGTGCAGCTTGAAAAAGTTGAAGGATTTTTGCCTAGGGATATTTTTACCCAATTAGATGATGTGATTGGCCGCATTGCCACACAAAAGCTTGATATCGGCAAGCCTGTGCGGGCAAGACAGCTAGAGCATAATTGGATGGTGCGCAAAGATCAGCCTGTAGAATTAACCACCAAAATAGGTGGTGTACAGGTTTCTAGCCAAGGTATTGCATTAGAAGACGCACAATGGGGACAATTGGCACGTTTCTTGAATGTAGGATCGCAACGTGAAGTATTTGGACGCGTCGCGTCTGAAAAAAAAATCATCATCGGAGCTAAAATATACTAAACTTGTGTCGTTAGCTTTGATTGTAGGAGGTAAAAATGGTTGATAGTGTGAAAAGTGCAATCAGTCGTATAGAAACACCGAAAGCCCAGAAAGCAGGCTCAAATGCTGCTGCCAAACCGCAAGCTTCGGCTTCAGCTGGGGTGGCTGAACAGGATTCCGTTCAGCTAAAATCCACTGAAATCGCCGCATCTGCAAAGGAAATGGCGTCAGTTGCACCTGTGAATATGGATAATGTGAACAAAATCAAAGCGGCGATTAAGGAAGGTAAATATCCTATCGATATCGACAAGATATCTGATGCGCTGATGGACGCGTACCGGGAGTTGAAATCGTAATTATTGGGGCACTGCATATAGCAGTTTTAGGAGATAATCATGATTTCAACGCCGATGGGTCAGTTTTTAGATGCTGCTGAGCAAAAGCTTAGTGGCCTGTTTTTGTGCGCGCAAAATGCCCAAGAGTTTTCTTTAGGCTGTCAAGAATTTGAAGCCTTTCTAGAAGATGCACAGCCGCTACTTCAAGCACCAAATCCGCTTCCTCTGTATGAAGTTTCACGTTTAAAATCCGTGGTTCGCAAGCTTACGACAATCGAGCTTGTCGCCAAGAATAATGCTGCCCTTATTGGGGATATGCCTGATTATGTAGATCAATCTTTAAGTGGTCTAAGATAAGCTTCAGTTCTTTCGGCTAGAACCTTGCTTCAAATTCAGCTAGATTAGTGCGTATAAGCAATGTTTTGGTAAAAGGTTGATAAATGTCATCTGGTGTTTTTCTTACAAATTTTGGATTTGCGATTCTTATCCTCCTCCTCCTTTTGGCGTTATTCTACATCCTTAATCAGTTTCAGAAAAAATCAATGAGCCTATTATCACGGCTTTCAGCGACCTATAATGAAATTGAAACCTTGTTAGTGCGGATGACGAATTCGCTTGATGCGATTAACGCAAAGCTAGCAGAGATGGAACGCAAACAAGATGAAGTGAATAAACTTCTCGGCGGTCAATCACGGCAGATAAGTGAAATTGCTGATGGCTTTTCTGAAACAGGGCAAATGTCAAAAGCGATTGATCTTGCGCGCTCTGGTGCTTCAATTCAAGATATTATGCTCGCCACCAAGCTGCCAGAAGAAGAAGCTGAAGCAATTGTGAAATTCCACGGTGATAGATAAAATCAGCGCAAAGATGGTAGCACGCATTTCTGCCTATAGCGTGAATAAACTCACCTCACAATTCAGGCGATGATAGCGGTTATTGACGCGAACAGTGATGCCGCCAGACTTCCGGTTTAAATTCAAACTACGGCTGTTATGTTCAACGATAACACGCTCTTTTGAGATATCAGAAATAACGCCTTTTTCCTCCCCTTCTGAGGAGATAATGCGCACCTCTGCACCCTTTTTCGCATTTCGAATGATTACTTCTCTGATATCTAGCCGGTTTGACGCACAGCTATATTTTTCATGCCTAAACCGCTCCATGCTAAAGCATCCGCTAAGCACAGCCAGTGATGCGGCAATGCATGCTATATGCGGTATGGTGCAAAATGTTGCTTTGAGCTTCATTTATTTTCCAATTCTTCGTCAGCAGCTGTTGGAATGGGTGAGGCGCCTGGGTCGCCAATATCTGCGGCCTCGTTTTCTGCCGCTAAGGTTTCGAGCTCTTGCATATCAGCCGCAGTAGCTATCTCAGCACGCTTGATAGTTGGCGCTTCAGGCGCTTGCGCCTCGTCAGCTGCTGGCTGGGATGCGGCTGTTTCTTGTTTTATCACCAGTTCAGCCTTGCCATTTTCTATTAGCCTGTCTGCATCTTCTTTATTTACAGTGATGGTAATGCCAGCTGGAATTCTAACACCGTTAATCTCACCTGTTTCGATGGTGATTACCTCAGATAGATGGGCAGGTGTATCAGATACCTCCGCAGCACTATCTTCATCAGGCTCGTCATTCACAGCATCAGCTTGCGGTGCCAACATGCTTCTTGGGGTCGGCTCTTGCATGGGCTCAATTGAAGGGTCACGATTATAGTCTTTAACGTGATCGACACGGTGGCGCAAAATATAAATCCGTGCTGCGATAAGCCCAAGGCGGCGATCTTCATTCATCTCCCCATCAAGTGCCTGATTTAAAAATGCCGTAAGCTCAGCAAGCGGTTTATCAATAAAACGCTCAATTACTTTGTCTCTTATTTTAATGGTTTCAGCAGTCAGAGTAATGGATGAACCAGGCCCTGAGCTATGGCGAAGTGAAGCTGATCTCATCTGCTGTTCTCCTTAATTTGATTTTGTATCAGACCATTTTGGCATCCTAATTGCAAATTCTACACCAACTTGCCTCGTTTCGAGGTTAAAAAATAAAGGATTTGTGCCCTTTTTTGGGGTTTTCTGGTGGATAGTGATCAATGAATAAAATTGGCAGTTATCTTGATTTTCATGCGCAAGCATTGCAATTACGCTCAAAGCGTAATGAAATTTTGGCATCTAATATTGCCAATTCAGCAACCCCGCATTTTAAGGCGCGTGACCTGAATTTTGAAAATGAAATTCAGCGTCATGTGAAACAAGGTCCATTACAAACCTCGAACGAGCGGCATTTCCCAACAAATACGCATCCTCTAAGAGAGCAGATGCTGTACCGTCAGCCGATTAACCCTTCTTATGATGGCAATACCGTTGAATTAGGGGTCGAGCAGATGCAGTTTTCTGAAAATGTGATGCGTTACCAAACTACCCTTGAGTTTTTAAACAAACGGATTAGCGGGCTTATGTCAGCGATTAAAGGCGAGTAGGGGGAGCAGTTATGGCAGAAATTAGAAATATTTTTGATATTGCCGGACGTTCAATGTCTGCCCAGATGGTGCGCTTGAACACGGTTGCGTCAAACCTTGCAAATGCTGGTGCTGTGACAGGTGATAAAGATAGCGCCTTTCGTGCGCTTAAACCTGTGTTTGAAACAAAATTCGCTGATGAGCTGAAAAGAACAGGTGTCTCAACAGTGGATGCAACACATGTAAAGCAGGTCACAAGAGAGCCAGAGCGGGTACATATGCCGCATCATCCTGAGGCAGATGAGGACGGTTATGTATATAGAGCCGCGGTGGATGAAAACGAAGAAATGGTCGAGATGCTCGAAGCCTCTCGGCAATATCAGAATAATGTTGAGGTTGTCTCAACACTGCGCAGCTTGATGATGCGCACAATCTCTATGGGCAAATAAGCATAATGGCTAATATTGACCTAGAACAAAGGAGAGCGATATGAGTGTGGTTGATAATGATCAATCGCTTAACGCCATTTTATCTAAAATTGGCGTTAACCCTACTGAAGAGAAAAAGCGTGCCAATGGTGACCAGCTGGGCCAAGAAGATTTTCTAAAGCTGATGACAACACAGCTGCAAAATCAAGACCCGTTTGCGCCAATGGAAAACGCTGAATTTATTGCCCAAATGGCGCAATTCTCAACGGTTACGGGGATCACAGAAATGGGGCAATCCCTG
Source organism: Puniceispirillaceae bacterium (SeqCode) (assembly GCA_965660095.1). Classification (GTDB taxonomy): domain Bacteria; phylum Pseudomonadota; class Alphaproteobacteria; order Puniceispirillales; family Puniceispirillaceae; genus WTJO01. Next base: position 18,037 of record CBFHYP010000012.1, on the reverse strand, counting down.
CAGGGGATATCAAACCAGCTATCTGAGTTCAGAATTGCGACAGCAACCAATATGCTTGGTAATTCGGTTCTTGTTCCAGGTAACACAGCCTATCCTGACGCGGATGGTGCCGTGCATGGGGTTGTTGATTTGCCATCTGCTTCTGGCATGACAAATATTGTCTTCTCCTCTCCAACAGGGGATATTCTGCATGTGGAAGAAATGGGCGCTGTTCCATCAGGGCTAACTGGATTTTCTTGGGAAGATATTCCAGCTGAAGTGCTTGAAGCACATGACCATATTAAGGTTGAGGCATTTGCTGACCATGGTAAGGGTCTGGAAGGGGCTTCTTCATCTGTATTCTCAGAAGTTTTAGCCGCATCTACGGATAATGCAGAAGGCGTTATGCTTGATGTTAAGGGCTATGGCGATATCAGCGCGAACGAAGTTGTCCGCTTTAAGAAGAGTTCTGGCACATAGTTTGCTGTGCATCAGGCAGAGTGTCTGAAAGCATAATCATTTTCGGTCTTTTATTTTTACTATCTTGAGGTTAACCCATGTCATTCTACACCGCTCTTACCGGTCTGAACGGTTCACAAGCTGACATTTCTGCAACATCGAATAATATTGCAAACGTTGGTACGACTGGTTTCAAAAGAAGTGTTGCTGAATTTGGTGATATTTTTGCAACGTCACCATTACAGAATTCCTCTTCATCAATTGGTTCTGGCACCATTCTTAAAGGGATTAAACAGCAGTTTACCCAAGGTAATATTTCGTCATCATTGAACGCTCTTGACCTAGCGATTTCAGGTCAGGGCTTTTTTGCATTGAAGCCGTCCTTAACATCTGCGCAAACCGTTTATACAAGAAATGGCTCATTGAACGTGGATAATGACCGTTATGTGGTCGATTCTGCAGGGCAGTATCTGTTAACCTATCCTGTGAACGCCGATGGTTCTGTGACAGCAAAAGACTTAGATAGTGCGGTGCCGTTGCAATTGCCGGTAACATCAGGTGACCCGCGTGCGACATCAAATATCTCGCTTGGGGTAAACGTTCCTGCGGCAGCTGACGTGGTTACAGATAGACCTGAATTTGAAGATGGTTATGCGTTTGATCCGGACGATCCAAACACCTTCACAAATTCAACCTCTATCACCATCTTCGATGATTTGGGTAACCCAACCATTGCAACGATGTATTTTATCAAAACCCAAGCCTCAACTGCGGATGATCCAACGAACAAGTTCGATACCCGCCTTGTGATCGATGGGAATGTGATTGAGCCTGATCTTGTGCCTTCGGTTAATGATAGCGGCAGTCAAATCTTTGTGGATAGATTTGGTCGCCAGACAACAGAAGTGCCAGATGATACCTACTTCTTAGAAGGTAAGGGCTCAAAGCTCTATAAGCTGGATGATTTACAAGAATTGCGTCCATCAGAACCTGCCAAGCTAACCGGTGAGCAAACTGAATTTGACTTTGGTGAAGAAGGCGACAGGCTTGTTGAGATTGTCACCGACCCAATGCAGTTCAAAGCGACACGCGAAAGCGGTGACGGCAATAGCCGTGTCTATTGGGGTAAAAACTTCCTCACCGTGAATGTGGATAATGGCGATCAGCCGGTGAATATCGATTTGCGCCCAGGGAAATATAATGCTGAACAACTTGCAGCAGAGGTTGAGCGCGCGATTAATGCAGCTTATGGCGATGATTCAAAAATTCAGGTTGTTCAGAATGTGGATGATACGCTGAATATTAACCTATTTAAGCTTAATCAGGACGGCTCTTCATCAGGGCTTACGACGCCTATTTCTGTTGATTTGTTAGACGATTCATATGTATCGACCGTGGAAGGGATTACCCTTACAGGTGCGTCTCCTGACTTCACACAAGAACAATTCCTCGCCCATGTTCAGGCAAGAATTAATGACTCGCTGAATGATTATGCGGTCTCTCGTGCGGATGGGGATATCGAAAATGCAAGTGCATTGGGTGTAGGTTCAAGCCTATTCGCAAGAACAAGCGGCGGCGTGATGAACACTATTTTGGATAGAACTCAAATTGTAACTTTTGATCATCGTTCCTTCAGTGATGGCAATAATGATGATTTGGTAGATAGTGATGATGTAACAGACGCTAATATGGCTGTTAGTGATAAGCATATGGTGTATTCCTATTATGGACAGCGCCCATCATTAAGCGTGTATGACAATAAAACACAGGTCAATAATACCGGTAATACGGTGGTCTATAACGCCACTGAAAACACGTTGCGGATTTATTTCCCATCTGACCCAACAGCGATTTCACAAAATGATAAGATAAGAATTGCTGGTGATTTCCCAACGACTGAAGCAAATGCTGATATGATCAATGGTCGTGAGTTCACCGTTAATAACAAGGTGACAACAGCAACCCCGCCTTACATTGAGATTAATACAACAGGTCTTAATTTCCCTGATGACGGATTCACCATGACTGAAACAGATTTATTTGTACTGTCAGACGAGTCTGAAGATGTGGAAGCTTTCTTTGAAGGTGAGTCAAATGTGTATGAAGGCGCAAGCGTAAACTTTAACTCAAAGAAAGTAATTTTACGCGAAAAAGGCGATGCGGCAAAGCATGGCTATACTGAGAATGATGTTCTAACACGCAATGGCGGTGTCAGCTCCTCTGAAATAATCTCTGGTGTTTTTGACACAAACGTAACGAGCTATACAAGTGGTGGTACGGGTCAGCCTGCAGGTCCTGTAGCGATTGCGGTTGCTGCTGGTGATATTAGTGTTGCGCCTGCTGGCGGACAAAATATGACTGCAACTGTAAATGTGGATGGTACTGGTGCTGTAACAAGTATAACCCTTGCTGGCGGTGTTGGATATGAGCCTGGTCAAACGATAACGATTGACTCAACCTCTATTGCAACACTTTCTAGTGATATTGTCTTCACTCTACCGCCAAGCCAGACCATAAGCCAGACAGTGAATGTAACAGCAGCCCAAATCACCACAACATCAGCAACAGGTTCAGGAATGACTGCGACAGTTGTAACAGATGCGGCGGGTGTTCCAAGCATTACGCTTTCAGGTGGCTCAGGCTATGCAGTTGGGGATCAAATCACGCTGACCACCGCAAGTGGTCTTGCAGCCCCTATTACAGTTGAGATTACAGGTACTGAAAGCGATGGTATTTTCAATATTAAAGGCGCTGAATTCGATATCGACAGGCCTGTGAATACGGTGAATACAGACTCGCTAACCATCTTAGGGCTGTCTTCAGGTGCTGTTACTGGTTTTGATGTTACAGCAGGGGGTGTGCAGCCCGTTGGTACAACAGTGACCGGCCAAACCTATCAGGTTAATGGTGCTGCTTCTACAACCGTTTCTGCAACTGTAGCTGTGGATGCAAATGGTGTGGTAAGCGTAAGCAATATCACAGGTGATTTGAAAGTTGGTGATACGCTCACGATTATTGGTGGCGGCTTATCGTCAAATGTTGGCCTCACCATCACAAAAATCAATGATACAACATCAACAACAACCGATTGGGTGGATGAGAAAAACCCGCCAATTAAGGTAAAATATGATGCTGTTAATCAGCGCCTGCAATATACCGTTGAGCGCAACATCCTTGGTACAGGTACAGATTCAAACTTCAATTCCTTCTCGATTTATGGCTCAGACGCAGCAGATGATACGAATAATCTTGGTATTCCATCAAAAGGCGATGCGGATGAGGTGCTGATTAGAGGCGGTGAAGTTCTATCTATGGAATCTTTCGTAGCGGATGGTGAAGAAATTCAGCTAAACGATAAGCGCTATGGTGTTTCTGTGAATTATAACTCAGACACACGTTCCTTTACCTTTGCAAGCGGCACAACAGGTGAAGAGATTGACTCAAATGAAGCACTTGGTGTTTCAGAAGACCAATCGGCATCTTCTATTACTGTTGGGCGCTATTCGCTATCCACAGTTGATGGTTCGGTTATTGACACCACAGATTATTTCTCAGGTGATAACCATCTGCTTGCTGTTGGTGATAGCAAAACAGACATTACGATTGACCCGCCGCGAGGTCTTGCATCTTCGCCAGCTGTTGCAACAGGTGCAACCGCAAGAGAAGATTTAACAGAAGTATTTCGTCTGTCTTCAACAGATGGTGAAAACGTCTTTAACGTTTCTGTAAATGGTATTAATGGCGTTATCGAAGTGCCGTCAGGATTTTATGTTGGCACCACGCTAGCAGAAGCGCTTGAAAAGCGTATTAATCAGATTTCTGATCCCGAAACAGGCCGCACTGTTGGCGGCGTTACTGTTCGCTATTCATCTGAGACAAATAATTTTGTGTTTGAAACAGGTACAACAGGTGAGGCATCAACCATCAAGGTGAAAGGGGCATCACGTCTTGGTCTTGATGATGTGCCACTTGGTGTAGGTTCTGTTCCGCAAGTATATAATCTGGTGCAAGCAACAAATGAAAATGATGAATTCTTATTTGTGGATGCCGAAGGTAACCTTACCACAACCCCACCTGACGATATGGTCGATAATTACTATCCGCTATATATTGATGAGGGTGAGCTAACTTTTGATAAAACAGGTAAGCTGGTATCACCCAAGAACCAAGTGCATTATGAAAGTGCAACAGCGGGTGTGTCTGTTGATTTGAATATCGACTTTAGTGCTTCAACCCAGTTTGCACAGCCTTTCTCGGTACTATCTGTTGAGCAGGATGGTTTTACTTCAGGTCGACTAGATGGTCTTGAAATTGATGCATCTGGTACGGTGCGTGCGAACTACACAAATGGTCAAAATGACCCGCTTGGTAAAATCGTGCTTGCGAACTTCAATAACCAAAATGGTCTGAAGCAAATCGGTAATGCGACCTATGTGGCAACTGCTGTATCAGGTGATGCACAGGTTGGTGAAGCTGGTGCAGAAGGCTTTGGTAATATTCTTTCAGGTTCTCTTGAACGTTCAAACGTGGATATCACAGAAGAACTTGTGAATTTGATTACAGCACAGCGAAACTTCCAAGCGTCTGCGAAAGCGATTGAAACAACAACAACACTTACCCAGACAATCATTCAGATTAGAGGGTAATGGCTAGCTGGCCAACCATTTAACTAACAGCTTAGAGTAAGCATTTAAAAAGGGCAGAATATTATGGATAGAATGGTTCATCTTTCATTGAATTCGCTTGATATTGCGCTTCGCAAACAGGCTGTTAGTGCCCAGAATCTATCCAATATGCATGTCACAGGTTTTCGCCGGGATGTGTATGAAAATTTTGGCTCGCTTTATATGGATGCGGATGAGCAAATGGCATCTCGCGTATTTGCTGTCACCTCTGGCAGCGGTACGTTTGATGCGCAGCAAGGACGCATGCGTTCCACCCAGCAGGCAACAGATATGGCGATTGATGGCCCTGGCTTTTTTGTCTCAGAACGTGACGGAATGGAGCCTTCTTTGACACGACGCGGTGATATGTCTGTGTCTGTTGAAGGGGTGCTCGTAAACGGGGCAGGGGCACGCATCTTAAGTGAAACATTACAGCCTATCCAAGTTCCGCCATTCAGAGAGCTAATCGTCGCAGAAGATGGCAAATTGCTTATTGAACCACTGAATGGTGAGCCTGGCGTTACCCAGCTTATTGGCTCAATCGGGCTTGTTTCAGCTGAAAATGTTGCGCTTCGTAAAGATTTAGATGGTGAGATTAGACCTGTTGATGGACAGCCTATCGTCACCGACCAAAATGTGAATGTGAAGCAAGGCTACATCGAAGAAAGTAACGTTGCTGTGATTGATGAGCTGGTCTCATCAATGGGGTATCAGCGCAGTTATGAGATGAATATGAAGCTGATTAAGCTTGCTTCAGAAATTGATGAACGTACAAGCTCCCTTCTTCGGATGCCGCAAGGCTAAATCCGCGTATTGCGGTTTTGGCGTTTTATTGACATCTAAAAGCGCCATACCTCTTAGCTGTCAGTTCTTTGACAATTCCTGAATACAGATGAAATGGCACAGGGTTTGCATCAACCCCATAGTGTCATTTTTTCGTTAGTCAGGAGATAAGCTAAGATGTCTACCTATGCAATGCATGTGGCCAAGACAGGTCTCAATTCACAGCAAACTAAAATGCAGGTTATTGCTAATAACCTTGCCAATGTGAATACCTCAGGGTTTAAGGCAGATAGAGCAAATTTTGAAACCTTGCTGTATCAAATTATCCGCCCATCTGGTGAACAAACCTCAGAAGATACAAATCTTGCTTCTGGTTTTGCCATCGGTGCTGGGGTGAGATTACTGAACACCTCAAAGCAATTCTCCCAAGGCAGTCTTGTGCAGACAGATAATGCTCTTGACCTTGCGGTTGAAGGTTCTGGCTTTTTTCAGGTGCTAATGCCTGATGGACGTATTGGCTATACACGAAATGGCGCATTTGCCCGCAGTGCTGATGGGACATTAACCACGCAATCTGGATATGTTGTTCAGCCTGAAATTCAAATCCCTGACGGGGTGACACAAATTAACGTCTCACAAGATGGGATTGTTTCTGTACAGGTTCCTGGCGCAGTTGCCGCAGAAGAAGTTGGACAGCTTACCTTAGCTGATTTTCCAAACAGACAGGGTCTTGAGCCTATCGGCGAATCTTTCTTAGTGGAAACTCCTGCATCAGGCGCGCCTGTTGTAGCTAACCCGTTTGAAGAAGGGTTCGGTAAGCTTGTTCAAGGTTCCGTTGAAAGTTCGAATGTGAATGTTGTGCAACAGCTTGTGGATATGATCGAAACGCAGCGTGCCTATGAGGTGAGTTCAAAATCCATCACCGCTGTTGATGAGATGATGCGCTTTATTGCTCAGAATCTATAAGGCTGAGCAATAGTTGGTTTTTGTTTTAATACAGCAAGGATAATAGCGTAATGAGATATTCTTCAGTTTTTCTAGCGGGTGTTGCAAGCATGATGCTTGGCGGGTGCTCGACCTATGTGGAAGATGTCGCCTCAGAGCAATTTTCACCTGTCTTTGAAGAAATCCAGCTAACAGCGGATAACACGCATAAAACAGGCGGTATTTATAAGTCTGGACAAAACGGATTATTCTCGTCCGATAAGCGTGCAAACCGTGTTGGAGATATCTTAACGGTAGATTTCAACGAGGTGTTTGCAGCAACCAAAGCACAAACCACAGCTGCTTCAAAATCAGACCAATTTGATTTAACCATGCCGCTTGGCCTGCCAAATGTAATTACGGGCGGGTTAGGCACAGGTGATGCAAAGAACGCCCTGACCACTGGAACCACACAATCTTTTTCAGGTTCTGGCAATGCCGCACAGTCAAATTCATTAACGGGCCGAATTTCTGTTACCGTGGTGCGCATTTTTGAAAATGGCAATATGGGTATTTTGGGTCAAAAAGAATTAACCTTGAATAATGGCAAGGAATATATCCGGCTAAGCGGTATTGTCCGCCCTGAAGATATCTCATCTGCTAATGTAGTGTCCTCAAACAGGCTAGCAGATGCACAGATTAGCTATACAGGTGCAGGCGATGTTGCAGATACAAGCAAGCCTGGCTGGCTGTCTAAAGCCATGCGCACAATCTCTCCATTTTAACGAGCTCAAGGTTGCGGAACAGATGATGTTAAAACGGTTTAATATTCGGCCAAGCTTGGTCTTTCTTATCAGCCTGCTCTCTATGCTTAGCACTGCATCTTGGGCAGATAGATTGAAAGATTTGAGCTCTATCGCAGGGGTTCGCCCTAATCAGCTTGTGGGCTATGGGCTAGTTGTGGGCTTGCCTGGTACAGGTGATGGCAGCTCTGCGCTTACCTTGCAGTCGATGCAGGCTCTGATTTCGCAATTTGGTGTCAAGCCTAACTCGACCTTGGATTTAAACGGAAAAAACACAGCCGCTGTGGTGGTAACTTCAGAATTGCCGGCATTTGCAAAACCTGGCCAGCGTGTGGATGTAACCGTATCAACCGTGGGACAGTCTAAATCCTTGCGCGGCGGAACCTTGTTAATGACACCACTATTAGGTGCGGATGGCACGACTTATGCGGTTGCACAGGGTAATTTGCTTGTTGGCGGTTTGGGTGTTGAAGGGGATGATGGCTCACAGCTGATTGTGAATATCCCTACAGTTGGAAGAATCCCAGGTGGTGCAACGGTTGAGAATGATGTGCAAACAGATTTCTTGGTGGGTGACCATTTGGTCCTAAACCTGCATCAAGGTGATTTCACCATCACAAATCAGGTCTCTGAAGCAATTAATGACGTGTTTGGAGGCGGGGTTGCTGTGCCGCTTGATAGCCGCTCTGTAAGGGTAAGAGCGCCAGTTGAGCCTAGCCAAAAAGTATCCTTTATCTCGATGCTTGAAAATATTGAAATCGAGCCTGAAAGACAATCTGCAAAGGTAGTGATAAATGCCCGCACTGGAACGATTGTGATTGGCGGTGATGTGCGGGTAACCCCTGCTGCGGTAACCCATGGCTCGCTAACTGTTCGGGTAGAAGAAGATACCGATGTTACCCCCACAGGAAACTTAGCTATTGCAGATGGCATTGCCGCTGCAACACCTGGCCCTGCGGTTGAAAACCCAGATACAGAAATAACCGTCGAAGAAGAAGAAGCACGCGCATTTTTATTCGACCCAGGTGTTGAGCTATCGACCATTGTGGACGCTATTAATGCGGTTGGGGCAAGCCCAGCTGATCTGGTGGCGATTTTAGAAGCTTTACGTGAAGCTGGTTCTTTGCGTGCAGAGCTAGTTGTTATTTAGCCTTAGGGAAGTGAGTAGGGACATGGAAGTCGGATCACAAAGAGCAATGGATCAGATGATGATCTCACAAGAATTTAAACGTGAGAATAATCCTGAGAATTTGCGTGAGGCAGCTGAATTTTTTGAAGCGATGTTTCTAAACCAAATGATGAAACAAGCGCGTGATGCTTCATTAGCTGATGATTTGTTCGGCAATAAAGGTACCGAAACCTATACTAACCTGCTGGATCAAGAACGCTCAGAGGTGATGGCAAAAAATATTAATCTTGGCATTGCAGACGCCCTGATTAGACAATTTAACGTTGGTAAAGAAGAGTAGAGGGAAGTTGAGGCATGACTAGCCTTTTTGATGTTGGCAGATCTGCGCTGAATAGTTACCGCCAGTCCTTGGCGGTGACCGGGCAGAATATTGCCAATATCAATACCGAAGGATACAAAAGACGTGAAGCCTCGTTAGAAGAGGTTGTGGGCTCGCAAGGTGGTGTGACATCGCTTGCGAACCAAACAGGTCTTGGTGTGCGTGTCAGCGATATCAAACGTTCGTTTGATCAATATCTTTTGGATAGAGCGCGCTCTGCAACCGCGCAATATGAAAAGCTGGATAGCTATGTTGAACAAAGCCGTCAGCTCGAAGATATGTTACTTCCAAATGAAGGTGATTTGGGCTCGCAAATTGCCAGCTTCTTTGATGCATTGCGTGAGGTGGCTTCATCGCCCGCAGATATTGCGCCGCGTGCGGTTGCTGTTGAACAAGGCAAGTCACTGGCAGCTGGCTTCAACACCTATGCCATGCAACTTGATCAGATGAAAAACCATGTTCAGAGCACCTTGCAGGACAGGGTGAATGAGCTGAATGTATTGGCGCAGTCTTTGGCAGATATCAATGCGCGTATATCCGCATCAGGTCAAAGCGGATCATCCCCTAATTCGATTTTGGATTTAAGAGATCAAACCTTAACCGAAATGTCAAAGCTAACTGATTTATCTGTTAGCTATTCTGGCAGAGGGGTTGTTGAGGTAAAGCTTGGCGCTACAGGTGCTGGCCCTGCGCTTGTTGTAAATAACGATTATTTCAATGTTGGTTTGGCAGAGACGAATGGCGGATTACAACCTACTATTCAATCTGCAGGACAGCAAGTTGGCACAAATCAGGTTACTGCTGGCACCATTGCTGGATTAATTGATGCGTTTAACACAGCGCAAAATGCACTAGATGATGTTAACCATCTTGCCCAAGTTATGAGTGTCGAGATGAATGCACAACACCGTCAGGGGATAACCCTTGATGGTGAAGCTGGCATTAATATGTTTTCTGTCGCAGGGCTTCAGGTAAATGCTGGAACGGCTAACCGCTCAGATGTTGCTGGTACAGTGACCGTGCTTGATCCTGAAAAATTACCCCTTTCTAAAATGACAGCAACCTATGTGGCTGAGGATGAAGTCTGGGTGCTCACAGGGGAAGCGCTAGAAAATCCTATCAGAGGGGTGGGGCAAATAAACGGGCCTGGATTTAATCTGGTGATTAATGGTCAGCCGCGTGCAGGTGATACATTGATGCTTGACCCGCTATCAGGGGCAGCCGCAGGCATGCGCTTCTTACTAGATAAGCCGCAACAAATTGCAGCATCCTCCGGATTGCTGGTATCTGCACACCCTGATAATTTATCAGACACTGAGATTGATGTGGATAATATCCAACCTGAAGCGCAGGTTGCGTTGCGCCAAGTCTCAGATATTTTCACCCCATCTTCTTCTCCGATTGAGGCATCTGAATTTATTCGGGATGGCTTTGTTGCAGAAATTCCAGCAGGCAGTAATGGGGTAAAATTAAGCTCGCTTACAAAACAGTCTGAAGCTAAGTTCTATCTCTCATCCCTTGAGATATCAAAGCTTAACCAGCTTAGCTTTGCGCTTGAAGATACCACACCTGCAGGGCCTTTTACCTTTAACATTAGCTATCTGAATGCATTTCCAAACGCAGCCTCTGGCTCTACCTGGTCTGATGTGGGTGAGTTAGCAGATATGCTGAACAGAGGTGTGTTAACAGATACAGCAGGGTTTAGCCTGCAAGATAGGGGGCTGTATGCAAGTGGTTCAGGGGGCACATTAACCCTTGCGACTTCACACGGTAATTTTGATGATAGTGATGCAAATATTGCCCGTCTTTCTGTTGGGGGCGGGATTGTTCGCGCCAGTGTAACAGATGCAGTTACCGCATCAGACCTTCAGATTTTCACAAAAGAAGGCCGGCATATTGCAGGTAATGTTCTGAATAATGAAGAAATCGCGCTATTGATGCGCGAGGAAAATGGCTTTGTATCGCAAGCAAAATATAAGGGCGATACCCTTAATCAAACAGACCCTGCTTATCGCGGCATGGATATTCAGATTAAACGTTCTGATGGTAGCCATGAGCTTGTATTGGGGGCAAATGCGCGTGCCGCAACAGCGATTGGCGGCAGAGGCAGTATGCCGATATCTGATGCAACAGCACAGGCGGTTACAGTTGGCTTGCAAAACGGGCTTTCTGGAATTGTTAATTTAGAGCGTGGTGGTTCTGCTTTTGACGCTGCTGAGGCATTCAATAAATCTCTGAATTCAATTGGGGTTCATGCAAGCGCAAGATTGCGTGTTGAGTTATCGGATTTGCAGGCGGATGGCGCGGTTAGCTTTATGCTTGAAGGCAATAACCCATCGCCGATTAAAATCTCTGCGAATGTGGTGCGCTCAGACTTAACCAATTTAGCAACAGCTATTAATGATCAGTCTGCACGGTTGGGCATTACCGCACAGCTATCAACAAACAAGCAAAGAATTATCCTAGAAAGCGATAATGGTAGAGATATCTTTATCTCAGATTATAATACCTCTTCGCCTGTTCTGACGACTAAAGTTGTTCATGATGATGGAAGTGCCGCATCCAATGAAATTGAGCTTGGCGGTGAAAGCGGCGGCTTTGATAATGCGCGCTATTCAGGGGTTGTCACTCTTGATTCTGTAAAATCATTCAATATGACAAAGAGTGATGAGACGGTACTCACCTCCACACAAAATGTCACAAATGATGGTATGGTGCGCATCGATGGGAATGCAAGTTCTGATAGCAAGCTCATCTCATTTGCTGTGAATAGCGATGCAGATACCAATGAAGCATCTGATGATGGGCATAAGGCGGTAGCGGCTGGCGGCCGGTATCAGATGACCTTACCAACAGCAACAAGCGGTATAAGCTTTACCGCTACAGTAGATACAGCCGATTTATCTGAAATCACTTCATCTGCTGTGAATAAGCGCATGATTGAGAATTTGCGCAGTACTGGCCCGCTATCTAGCATGAGTGCAGGTGACCTTGCGGCAAAACCAGCCTCACAAACTTTCCGTTATTCAGGCTCTGCGATTATTGACCCTGCAGCAGATAGTTTCTCGCTAGTGGTGGAAAACAGCACTATTACTGTGCCCCTTACCGGCATTACAACTGCACAAGCAATGATGCAGGCAGCAGCAACCGAAATTAACAATGCAAATTTAGGGGTGGTTGCAACTGCATTAACAGATAACACCACCACACCTGCAACTTTTGAATTAAAAATTGCAGCAGACGGGATTGGTGAGAGCTTCTCGATGGGTGCGGTGAGTTTCACAGATGCATCTGATAGTGCGGCAACGGTAACATTTAACCGTTCTGAAACTGCCAAAAATATGCCAATTGACGGCGATTATGTGTATATTGACTATGCAAATCAAAGCTATCGTTTGGAAATGTCTGACGGTGAAATCATTGTCACTGGCGGTGAAGAGGGGCGGATTACAGCCTATCTTGATGCGGATAACAGATTACAGATTTTTGGCGGCGGCAGTTTATCAGGCCAGCCAGTTAAGGTTAGCAGCTCTGAGAAATTTGCTCAAAATGATACACGCGCAGCAACATTTGGTTTAAGCGCAAACACAATGCGTTTTGCTGGCCAGCCAATTACGCCAGCCGCTAACATGCCTGATTTAACCTTTAGCTATAATGATACAGACATTACGGTGTCTTTGGATAGCTCAGGCACAGTAACAACAAATCCAGCTAGCTTACCATCTGGCCTGACAGCAACATTTGAAATGCCGGCAGGTGCAACAGAAGGCAGATTAATTCTGACCTATGATAGTGCGGCAGCTCAGCTTAAATTTGATATGCCACAAAATAACCTTGGCATTAAAGTAGCTGATATCGATTTAGGGCTAAGCGGTGATGGCATCAAAGCAACTTCGCGTTCTGGTGATGTGTTGGATGTTGAGGTATCTGCCTCTAGCCTTGTAAAGCAGCAAATTGATTTCACCGATCTTGTGGTGGAAGATTTGCTTGTTTTTGTAACAGGTCAAGGCGCTAAGCATATTAATGCTGACTTTAATGAAATGACTACAGCAGATACAGATTTGCTGGCATCACGCTTAAATGAAAAAGGCATTATTGTACGTTCTTCATCAGATGACGGCATGCATTATGATATCCTAGATGGTGAGACAGGCGATGTGATTGCAAACCGTGTGCTCTCAGAAGATCGCAAAGTTGCTTTTGATACTTACAGCTTCACCATCAAAGGTGACACAGCGCAAGGGGATCAGTTTATTGTGGAGCAGGTTGGCGGTGCAGTTGGTGATGCACGCAATCTAGAAGCCATGATCCAAAAACAATCTGAAGATTTAAATGGTACAAGTTCAGGTGGTTTTTCAAGCATGTTTGCAACATTGGTTGCTGGGGTAGGGGCTTCTGTTAGCTCAAGCACATTAGCACGCGATGGCGCAGAAGCAACGAAAGAAGCAGCACTGGAAGCAGAAGCTCAATTCTCAGGTGTCAACCTAGATAGTGAGGCAGCTGCCTTAATTGAATTCCAACAGGCCTATCAGGCATCAGCGCGTATTTTATCGACAGCGCGTGAATTATTCCAGACTTTGATGGATGTCGTTTAAAGGGAATGAGCTATGCAAGTTTCAACTAAACTTTTCAATAATCAGCAGGTTCGCCAATTTGGTAAACTGAATGAGGATATTCAGCATAAGCAAGAAAAGATTGCGTCAGGCAAAGCTATCCTGCGTGCATCTGATAATCCAGTAGCTGCTGCTGAGCTGTCAGCTGCACGAGAGCAAAAAGAATTGCTCGCGCGTTTTGAAGAGAATTCGTATAAAGCACAGCTTCGTTTACAATCTGGTGACACGGCTGTTCAAGAAGCAATGTCTGTGATGACACGCATTACAGAATTAGCAACCCAAGCCAGAAACCCGGTTTATGATGGTTTTAGCAGACGCGCCATTCTTACCGAAGTGCAAGCCCTGCGCGAGACCATGGTTGACCTTGCAAATACCCGCGATGCATATGGCCAATCGCTATTTTCAGGGTTTAATACATCAGAAGATTCTTTTGTAAGAGAAGCTGATGGTTCAGTGACCTATAATGGTGATAGGGGCGTGCATCAGGTACAAGTTTCTGAGAATGTAAATATTGCAACAGGTCTTGATGGGGAAACTGTTTTTGGCAGAGTAGATACAGTCAATGGACGCAAAAGCGTATTTGAGATTATTGACTCTGTTATCGCCTCTATTGATCCGTTGCGGGAACAAGATGAATTTGCAACAGCACCTGGAAGGGCTGAGTTAACCTTCTCGCTTCCGCGTCAAAATCAGGATTGGAGCTTTCGGCTTACGGGCTCATTAGGAACAGTGAATATTGACACAACCCTATCAGAGGGGAATGAGCAAAATTTTGTGGATTCTGTGAATGCAAGAACAGATGAAACAGGCATTAGAGCTGAATTAGATGAATTTACAGGCAAGGTTAGATTAATCGACCCTTCATCTGCTGAAATTAAAATGGACCAGATAGAAATTGAAGGTCAGGATATGGCAGTGCGTGAGAACCTCTATTATGTAGAATTCAGAACGATTGACGAAGATAATGTGCCGATAGGGGTTGAGCGTATTTTAACAGATTCAGATCAATTGCTTGGTAGAGGCATTGAAAATCTGAAATCCTCACTAGACCATATGGCGCTTCAGCAAGCTACTATTGGCGCGCAAATGTCAAAAGCAGATATTCAATCAGATGTGCTTGCTTCTCGCAAATTGGCGGTCACAAAAGATATCTCAAAAATGGGTGATGCTGATCTCGCCGCACTGGTAACAGAGCTGCAACAACAAATCACCAACCGTGATGCCGCACAACAAGCTTTTGCAAAAATTGGCCAGCAATCTCTATTTGATTTTATTCGTTAAGCTGAATTTAAAACGATAAGATGTTCTGAGATAGCCGCCAGGTAGTTTCAGCCATCAACACAAGCCCTCCAATATTGGAGGGCTTTTTTTGTCTCTAAGCAAACCCTGCCAGATTGCGGAAGTCTATTCTCGTCAGTTTTTTGACAAGAAATGAGGCGGAAAACTTCAATTTTGCCAAAATTTATATTTTTCAGTGCGATATACAGCTTTTTGACATTCTGAGATTAGAGTTGGCATGCCAATTGCAGTGTTAAAGCGTGTCTAAATAAATGTGGAACAACACACAATGTTACGAATGTTAATTACCCGCTTCCGGCCTAAAGACCCGGGACGATTGATAAGGAAAAAGGCGGATAGCCCTATTGGTGTCTCCGGTTTCTTTGAAAATCAGTTTCTAACATTACAGGCAAAGTGTGATTGGCACGACTTTTGCAGTGACGCACTGTGTCCAACTACAATGGATTGGCAAGCGATATGAGCAAGATTAATACAAACATGGCCGGGGTTACGACCCTTTACCATCTTCGCAACAAAGAAGAAGGTTTAAACAAAGCACTAGAACGCATTTCATCAGGTTTGCGTTTGAACCATGCTGCTGATGATGCTGCAGGCGCATCTATCGTCAACCGCATGACGTCTCAAATTAAGGGTCTGGAGGCTGCGATACGAAACGCAGCTGACGCGATTTCACTTACCCAAACAGCTGAAGGCGCTATTGAAGAGGTGACGCAAATTCTGCATAGAATGCGCGAGCTATCTGTTCAATCTGCCAACGGTGTGTATACCGGGCAAGATCGTCAAGCTATCCAGAATGAGGTAGGAGCCTTACAAGAAGAGCTCCACAGAATTGCCGAAAGCTCCACCTTTAATGGTGTGAAGATGCTAAATGGTGATTTCTTGGATACCACATTCCAAGTTGGCTTTAATCCTAATGATACTGCAACCTTGTCTATTGAAGATGTTAAGCCTACCGGCCTGGGCGAATATGTCTTAAGCACATCGGTTACCAATGCAGAAAACTATCTTCAGGAAGAATCTACTCCTGCTGCTGCGGGCACAACAGATAATCATATTGCAAGTGAAGGCACGACAGTCTCTTTAAGTTTGGCTGAAGGTGCATCCTTGTCTGTCTATACTGTGAACCAAACTGTAAGCGGTAATAGCATTACTGGTCTTGGTTCTACATCGCTGAAAAACTTTGTTGATGCGGATACTGGCACAGCAGGCGCGTTTAGCATTGAAACTGCAGATGGACAGGTAACGAATGTAGATAGCTCAAAATTCCAAATTGATGCCACAACAGGTCAGGTCACACTGGCTTCAGGCTCAACAGGACTAGATTTTGAAGCGAATGCAAGTGCTTCTGGCAATAATACGTATAATTTCAAGGTGGTTTATACCAATTCAGATGGTGTTCAATTCAAGGAAAATGTAAGCCTGTCTTTAACAAATAATCTGAATGTTTCTGGTGCTGCTACGGTAGCTGTTAAAACAAATACAGCTGATAATACACCAGATGCCACGTTAAGCATTGACCAGCTATCAACAGATATGCTGCTGCAGGCAAAACGTCTTGGTATGACAGAAACAAATGGCAGCATTGATGCAACCGACTTTACTGGTCGCTTCCGTGTGCAGTCAAACCTTCAGGGTGTTATTTTAGATAGCGCTACAGGTGAATTGTCATTCAAAACAGCAAATAACCTGTCAGGTACAACACGTCTTCTAACTTCAGATAATCAGTCTGTTACGGTAGAAATGTTGGATGCATCGAATAATGTTGTCTATACTGAAGTTGTATCTTTGGATGTGACAGATGCATCTACCGAAGATGCGGTTTCTGATGGCTTTACGATTAGCAGCCCTGGTACGATTACAGCGCGTGCTAACCAGACAGATGCAACCATTACAACAAATACAGAAATTGGTACGCCAACGCGTATTATTGAAGAATCTGCATTACTTCCAGATGGTGTGACACCAGCATCACTTGGCTTTGATAGTGATACTGAATTTACGCTAGCCTCAACAGGGCTAGGGGTGGCAGATGGTGTTAGCATTAGAAATAATGGTAATGGCACATTCGATATTGATATCGAAACAGCGTCAAATCTGACAAACCCATCAGCAGGTAATCAGACAATCGTTATTGAAGCAACCGATAGCTCCGATGATGTGCTTACCAAAGGGGCGCAGTCACTTGCGACTGCTACATCTGCAACGTCAACTTTGACAATTATCACAGGTGAGTCTGGTCGGGCCGGTTGCTTTATTGCATCTGATAACCTGACAGACAAGGCGCACTCAACCGCGTATACTGACGCTTTAAATGATGCAACAAGCACTAAGTTTGTTCAGGTTAAAGGTCCAGGCGGCGCAGCAAAGCCATCATGGGTTACGATTGGCGCATCAGCAGGTGCACAAACAAACACATTAAGCACTTCAAATTCAGCAGTTTCTGAAGTGATTGAAGTGACAGCATTTGCAGTTGCAACAACAGCTTCAACCTATTCTGTGGATTTTGATGGTCAAACGATTACGACGTCATCCTTGGCATCAGGTCACTCAGCTGGTGATGTCATCACAGCATTGAATACAGCGCTAAGTGCTGCATCTGTAGATGTAACGGTAGCAGCAGGTGCATCTGCAACTGCAATCACCTTTACCTTTGATGATGCAGGTTCAAGGGCTGACCAACACTCGACTTTAAACTTTACAAAGTCAGGTACAGGCGGCTCTGCAGGTTCAGCATCCACAACAGTTCAAGGTACATCTCAAGGTTTTGATTTCGCTCTTGAAATTGACAAGGATGCCTCAGGTAATATTCCAGTAGGTCAGCAAACATTGACCCTAGAATATGTTGAAGTCACATCAGGCGTATCTGAGGTGATAACCGTTTCAGGATTTAGCGGTGCAACATCTGCGGTGACTTATCAGGTTACGATTGATGGTCAAAACTTCCAGACCTCCTCAACACTTACGAATGCTTCGGGTGGTGCAGTGGCATCAAACTTGGATGCTGT
>CBFHYP010000011.1:0-66137 GCA_965660095.1 Puniceispirillaceae bacterium (SeqCode) | reverse complement strand
AATAGCACAAATTCACGGTGCAGTCCGCGCGGGCCAAATTCAGCATGACTAGCCCCCATAACATAAACCTGTGCACCGGTTGGGGCACCAAAGCACCCCCAGCCTTCATGCTTGCCATAAAGTCCCCAGCGAAGTGCGGCGCGTGGCGGCATCATCTCATCATCACGGCCAATTTGATGTTCAATCCTAAATTCGGCATTTGGAAAGCTGGCACGAAGCCCCATCCAAAAATTATCTGCTGCGTCTAGGCCATGGGCGCTAACACCACCTGGCAATTCTAAGGTGCATGCTTCATCATATTCAGCGGCAATAACTGCTAAGTCAGCACCCATGATACGGTGCAGAATATCTGCGTATTTTCTGCCCCATTCATTATCATTCCCGCGCCCCTTATAAGGCCCTGGGATGTCTATTTCTGGAGTAAATGGTTTAACACAAAGCTTAATGCCGCCTTCACGTTTGATTAAATCAGCAGCATAGTCTTTAGGCTCCCAGCCTAATTGGCGCACAATGGCGCCTTGGTCACGAATAAGCCATTCATCATTAATCTGATTATCTATCGCATGGCAATCAGCGATAATGCGGTAGCCAAGCTTCTTACCTGTTGCTTTGCCATACACCCCATCGCCTGAATGGGTGGCTATTGAATAAATCCGGTGCGAAGATAGCATGCCCTCTTCAGGGGTGCCTGACCAAATTACATCCTCACCAAGTAGCCTTCTGTCTGGAAACTCAGCCAAAGTTGCCATGGTCGCAGCGATCACATCTTGATTACCGCGCACAACTGAACCAGGTGAACGTACGGGGATATCTTCAGTATAATAGTGATGCAGGGTTGCAAGACCGCGTTCTTCCCATATCTCACGTGTTATGCCGATAATAAAGTCTGGAAATGTTTTGAACTTTGGATCAAATCCTTGCATTTTATATTCTTCCTGAAATCTTGCTGCCTGTATTGCTACTAGAGCTTCGTATTTTTAGCTCGCCAGAAACAACAACCTGACGTGGTGGTGTTTCATTATTCTGAATATGATGCATCAGAAGCTCTATCGCATTATCAACCATCACATCTGCAGGCTGACTATATGAGGTTAAATCATAGCTTGGCCAAGCTGCTGGCGGAGTATCATCATAGCCAACCACAGCAATATCATCTGGCACCGATAGCCCTGCCTTGTGCCGCAATACATCCATCACCACAAGGGCCATAGCGTCATTTGCAACGAACAGCGCGCGCGGTCTATCTTTTGTGCGTACAAGCTGGTAGGCGGCTTCATTTGCTTGTTCTGTACGAAAATTTCCAACCGCACGAAAGCTTATATTATAGCCCTGCTCTGCTAATCCTGAACGAAATCCAGCCTCTCGGTCTCTTTGTGTAGAGGCTCCTTCCCAACCTGCAACATAGCCAAAACTTTGATAGCCTTGCGCAATGAGGTGATATGCAATCTCGCGCCCTCCTTGGAAATTATCTGTAGTGACAGAAGAGAGATGAGATTGTTCTTGAATACGATTGAATTGGACAATTGGAATGCCAGCAGACTGACATCTATCTGCCAGCTCAGAAGATAAGGCAACAGATGCTGTGACAATCGCATCCACCTGATATTCTAAGATTTCCTCAACCACATTATCGATGTTTTCAGCAGTTTGTGCCGCCATAAATATTAGCACATGATAGCCCTGCTGTTGCAGAGATTTGGACAGCTTTTCAAGCACGTCTGGATAGAAATAATTATCCAGATACGCCACAACTAATCCAACAATATAAGACCTGCCTGTAAGCAAGGAACGCGCAAGCCGATTTGGGCGATACCCAAGCGCCTTTGCAGCTTGTTTTACTTTGGCGGATGTTTTTGCGGATGCAGATGCACCATCAGTAAAGACACGGCTTACCGCAGATTGGCTTACGCCGGCAAGACGTGCAACATCAGCAGAAGTAATGCGCCCCGATGATGCAGGTTTTGGGTGCAGTCTGTGCAGTGCGTCCTGTTGCTTGGGCATCATCCAACACCCCTACTTTGATACGCCTGCCCCTTAGAATACATCTGATAATCGGGGCGAGCAGATACAAGCTGTTGCATCCGCGCCATTACATCTACACCGATTTGTGCCCATACATCTAGCAAATCTACCAGCACCCAGTTTTCTCTTATTAGCCCTTTTTCCAGCCGCCAAAAATCAAGCGAGCGGAGGGTAATTTTCTGATGTGTTGGCGCAATACCAAGCCAGCCATCACCGGTTAGTGTTTGTGCCATATTCGGCCAGCCTGTAACGCCGACATACGCACCTTCAGCAAAGAAATGGTGGCTTACCTCTTCAGGATATTGGCCTCTATCTGGCATTGCATTTAAAAATGGCTGCTGATGCCAATTGCGGAACCCATCGCCGCCGCGTGAACTGCCGATACCTGCAGGGCCGTACCAGCTGAAATGGGGATGCCAATATACCTCCATCTCCATTACCTCTACCCCGCCTTGGCTGGGATAGCGTTGCAACGCGGTAAGCATATCAACAATATGTGCTACATTTGCACTTGCCTGCTCGCGATAGGTTACGGGCGGGTTAAGTCCATCTTGGGTGGCGGGGGCTGGCACATGCCACTCACGACCCAATGAGGGCGCCATTGGCCATACCCCAGCCTGCATCATAAGCTCAGGCATATCCCAAATAGCCTGTATCTCAACCACCTTGCCATTTTCAAAGCGAAAGAATTCATGAAACCTGATATGGGCAATATGTCCTGTTGGCGGAATGCCTAAAAAAGGCTTCCTAAAATTGCCCATATAATGCCCTGCGCACCCCACCCATTCCATCCCATCATGGTCAGAACCTGCAATGCAAATCACATCTCTGCGTTCTAAATCTGGTAGTGCAAAAACAAGTGGTGCAAACACCTCATCATAGAGCTGAGAGCTTTCCACATCACCTATAGGGCGGCTGAAATGACACATGGCATCAGCATCAAGCAACTGGTTTAGGATAGAGCGAACTGCCTGTTCGTCAAAATCATATAAAGCCCTGCACAAGCTCTTGATTGCTGTTTTATTGTGATGATGGGCATCACTCATGAGCTGCCCCCGTCAGGTCTGGGGGGCGACTTCCGCCCCTCATCAAATGCTTCCCAGCCTTCACCATTGAAAACATCGACACCAAGCTGGGCGAGAACATGAGGGAAATCCACCATCACCCAATTATCAACAATTTTTCCGTTCACAACTTTCCAGAAATCCATATAGCGGATTTCCACCTTCTTGCCGGTCGGCTCCACCCCCATAAACCTGCCGCTATGCACAGCTTCTTGCCGCCCAAAAGCAGCTGCCCATTCGCCCATATAAAGACGTGCTTCATCCACACAGACCTTGTCTGAAAAAGCGGCTTGAAAAGGGCGTTGCCAATTATCTTGAAACTCACGCAAGCCTGTCTTGCTGCCGCACCCTTGGTTACCCATCCAGCGAAAATGCTCAGCAAAAAAAGCCCCAATATCATCAATCCGGTGGTCGTTTAGCCCATCAACCATACCTTCGATAACCCGGCGCGTTTCATCCGTCTTTGAGAGGTCAGTATCCCGACTAAGTGTTGCTTGTTCTGGACGAGACCCTTTGACCATTACATTATCCCTTCACAGCACCTGCGGTTAGCCCAGACACAATTCGGCGCTGGAAAAACATCACCAAAATAAACAGAGGCGCGGTTGCTGACACCACAGCAGCGACCGCAAACATCACATTGCCCTCCGTATAGGTAGTGCCTAAAAAGGCTGCAATTTTCGGCACCATGGTTCTGTTTTCGTCTGAAAGCAGCATGGAGGTAACTGCGAAATCATTATAGGCAAGCAGAAACGAGAATAGCCCTGTTGTGATAACGCCAGGCCACATCACAGGGATGATAACAAATCTGAAAGCTTGGAACTGGCTACAACCATCTACCTTTGCACTTTCATCTAATTCTTTTGGGATACTTTGGAAAAATGAATGCAGCATCCACAAGGTAAAGGGCTGATTAATCGCCACCAGTACGATAATCGTTGTGGGTAATATGCCCCATAAATTCCACTCGAAAAAGGGCAATAAATAGCCAGAAACAAGCGTGATAGGCGGCATTGCTCTAAAAATAAGGGCGGTGATTAATAACCAGAATGTATAGCGGTATCCAGACCGAGAAAGCGCATATCCGCCCAACGTTCCAATGGTCAGCGATGTACAGACCACAAAGAAACATACAATCGCTGTATTGATGGCTGAACGCCAAAATTCTTCTTGTATCCACGCCCCTATATAGCCTGTATCGGTAAAGGACGAGCCATAGGTATCAAAAGTATTTTGCCCTGTAATCGCATTCGTCCAGTCGGCAATAGAAAAGAAATCAAGCTCTACTTTGAACGAGCCCCATAACGTCCAGAAAAACGGAAATGCGGCCATGAGCACCCATAACAGGATAAAACCGTAAATCAACGCTCTGAGGTGAAGAGGATAACGATTAGCAACACTACTCATCACGATTTCCCCTTAAAATCTTGCCAAGTGCGCCATAATACAGGTGACAGCAATATCGCCACCCCAAAAATCGTCAGCATAGATGAAGTTGCTGCTGCAGAAAGCTGACGGGTTTCCCCCCCTAAATCATTAAAGATAATCCAGCTTAATGAGGTGGCATGCGCTTCGGCATTAAACCCAACAATAGGCTCAAACACTCTGAAATTATCCATTAATTGGATAAGCGCAACAAAGGTAATAAGCGGCATCAGATGCGGTACGATGACATAGCGCACTTGCTGCCATCTGCTCGCCCCGTCAATCCGAGCAGATTCTATTTGGTCCATTGGCAAGGTCTGCAGACCAGCATAAAACACCACAAAGGCAAAGGGGGCAGAATGCCAAACGCCATACACAATCAACATTACCCATGTTAAGGTTGTAGACGCTTTCAAAGATAAATCAGGATCTGCTGCCAGCCATTGAATAGCATTGCCAAGAATGCCACGACTATCGATCATCCAAAATAAAATAAGTGAACCGATAAGCGGGGTGACAATCATCGGCAATAAGGAGACAAAAATAACAACCCCCTTAATTTTTTCGCTTAATGCATTCACGCCAAGCGCAATCATCAGACCAAAAATAATTAAAATAGGGGTAACTGTGAAAGTAAAGGTT
The DNA here is from genome assembly GCA_965660095.1 of Puniceispirillaceae bacterium (SeqCode). Lineage (GTDB taxonomy): Bacteria > Pseudomonadota > Alphaproteobacteria > Puniceispirillales > Puniceispirillaceae > WTJO01. The sequence continues at coordinate 60,984 of CBFHYP010000011.1, read as the reverse complement.
AGGGTGAATGCCATCGCCCGATAAAAGGGCAAATTCCCTATCGCATCCAAAAATCCGCCCCAGCTATCAGCTGCCGCCCACGCTTGCTTTACTTCACCAACGGCTAAGTGGGCTCTGTCAAAATAGATATCCAGCCCCACAAAACGACCTAGCGGTTCAGCTGCACGAAGGGCGCTTGTCGCATCCTGATCAATCGCTGTTTCTTGACTGCAACCAAATGGCCCGCATGTCTCAACCGTAACCAATACAGCTTCATGCGGTGTATGCACAGATTGCAACACAACAGACACAAGCGGAAAAGCGATAAATAAGAGCATCGCAAGTCCAGTTGGCGCAAAAAACCAGAAAAAAGTTGAGTGTTTCATGATAGGTTATCTATGACATTGTCTGGGGCAATATTTGGGAAGGAAGACATATAGCCCCCTTCCCAAAAAGGTGGCGCTTCTTATAGGAAGCCTTTTTCTTTAGCTGCTGCAATATAAGCTGCTTCTACATCAGCAAGAGCCTGTTCAGCAGATTCCTTGCCCTGCATAAAGTCGGATAACTCAGCACCAAGTGCCGTATGCAATAAGCCCATATATGGCAACATTGGATAAGGGATTGTGTTCGCCTGTGCCGCCGCAAATACCCCGCGTGCTGCGTCTGTTGGTGTATAACCATCAATCAGCCACACCGCTTGCTTCCGGATTTCTTCATCTTGCAAAATAGACGGGTCGATACCGTTCATCATCGCAATGAAGGTCGCTTCTGCTTCTGCGTCACTCACATTTTTAGCCACAGTCCAGCCATCCCACCATAGGGTTGATGCAGGTGTATTTCCGCCGCCAACAGTCATCGGACCAGCGATATTCATACCATTTTTAACCTCGGCACTTACACCATCAACATCTACTAAGGTTGCAGCTCTACTGCCCCACATATTCATAATCGCAACATTACCAGCGCGGAATTCTGCATTTGTTGCATTACTGTCATGGGTTAGGAAGTCTGGGTTCATATATGCTGAAAGAGCTTTCATCATTTTCAGCGCGTTTACACCAGCTTCAGAATTCACATTTGGCTGAGCAGAACCATCCTTAAAGTGGCTTCCACCATATCCTAAGAACATATTGTTGAATTCTTGCGCAAGGTTCCAGCCTGCTTTATAGGCTCCACCCACAGGGTTTTGCATGATACCTTCAGCGCGAATTTTTTCAGCAGCAGCCAGCATATCTTCATATGTTTTAGGCGGCTCCATGCCAATCTTTTTCAAAACATCTTCGCGATATACCAGATGCTGTGCATTTGCCATAAAGGCAACAGCCATGACTTTACCATTGATGGTGATCAGCTGGTTCTTTTTCAGATCCTTACCATGTTTTGCAACTAAATCATCTAGCGGACGGATAACATCATTATTCATCAAGGCGACAATAGATGAGTTTGCAATAATCGCTGACGTATATTCAGCTGGATTTCCGCTCATCCCTGCAACATTAATTTTTTGATGGTCTGCTGTAAGGTTTGTCGATACTTCAGCACCGCTACACGCTTGAGCGCCTGCGCCCACAGTTTGAATGGCTGGAAATTCATTTCCAACGACACTAACACGTGCTGAAATATTACACGCATGTGCTGCAGTGCTAGCCATAATGGCAACAGCAGATGCTAAAGCTATTTTTCTTAAATACATTAGTCTCTCCCTTATTGTTGATGACAGATTACGCTGCCATCTGGTGTTACCCCGATAAATCGGGTAAAATGTGATCATGCAGGAGCACTAGCCCCTCATTCTTTCACCTGTCTGGCTGTCAAACAGATGACAGCTTGCTTCCGGAACAGAAATATAGACATCACTCCCAATTTCTGTGCGGAATTCCTTATGCGCCTTTACCGCAACAAGTGATTGCCCCGCCACTACGGTTACCATCGTTGCATCCCCTAGCAGTTCCATTGCATATGTAGGCGCTTTAATTTGTGCGTTACGCGGCTTGTCCGTAATCTCGGCATCTTCTGCCCGAAAGCCTAACGTAACCTTGCCATCTGGCAGGTTTAAGCCATTAACTGAAATATGCTCAGCTGAAAAACAGCCCGCCCTTATCTCACCTTCAATCAAATTCATCGCAGGATTACCGATAAATCCAGCAACAAATAAATTCGCAGGCTTGTCATAAATTTCTGTGGGAGTGCCGATTTGTTGAATAACCCCTTTATTCATGACCACAACACGGTCAGCAAGCGTCATCGCCTCAATCTGGTCATGGGTTACATAAATGGTAGTGACCTTTAGCTCATGTTGCAGATGTTTTATTTGCGCACGGGTCGAAACCCGCAATTTAGCATCTAGGTTGGATAAAGGCTCATCCATTAAAAATACGTTTGGCTCACGCACAATCGCTCTAGCAAGGGCAACTCTTTGACGCTGCCCGCCTGATAATTCTGCAGGTTTACGGTGCAAAAATTCGTCTAGCTCAACCATCGCCGAGGCACGTCTTACCCTTGCATCATGGCTGCTTTGGTCAATTTTCCTGACCTTTAGCGGAAAGCGGATATTCTCATAGACATTCATATTTGGATACAGCCCATAAGACTGAAATACCATTGCAACATCTCTGTCTTTTGGTTCAAGCTCATTCACCCGCTTGCCATCTATAAGGATATCGCCTGAACTTGCATCTTCCAAGCCAGCTATCATCCGCATAGTGGTTGTTTTTCCACAGCCAGAAGGCCCAAGCAGAACGAGGAATTCATTATCTGAAATAGTGAGATTAAAATCATCAACAGCAATGAAACTACCCCATCGCTTATGGACATTTTTTAACTCAATTGAAGCCATATTGTTCTGCTTTCCCACATGACAAAACGAATTTTGCATACCTATGCAAAAATGGTAGAAGAATAATTACAGGTTTGACAAGTCTAATTTTCTATTGCCCAAATCCAGAAAGAAATCATCATGGCAGATGCATTTGAATTCGCAAAAAAACATGTTCTAGATTGGCAGAAATCAAGTGAAAATGCCGATATCGACACACTAACTTCATGTTTTGCTAAATTCATGTCAGATACCTATCATTGGTATGGCATGCACCCTTTTCATGAACAATATGGCACTGATTCTGTCATCAAAAATTTTTACATACCCTTCAAAACAGCCTTCACATCTATCCAAAGAAGACAGGATATTTTTTTCGCAGGCCACAATGAAATAGATGGTTTTAACGCTATTTGGGTTGCATCAATGGGACATTTTATGGGTCTGTTTGACAAGCCATTTGTGGGTATCCCGCCGCATCATAAAATTGCGATGATCCGATATGCTGAATTTCATAAGGTTGAAAATAACAAAATCACTGAAACAGCCTTATTCATAGACCTGCTGCATTTAATGGCGCAGGTGGGGATTACCCCCATAACAGCACAGACAGCTATGCACCTTATTCAGCCTGGCCCGCGCACCCATGATGGGCTTTTATTTGAACCTCAAGACCAAGCCAAATCACAAGAAACACTTGCCCTCATTAACCGAATGATAGGGGATATCAACCAGGGTCAGTATGCGACCCCTGAAGAAGAACTTCGCCAATGCTGGCATGAAGACATGCTGTGGTGGGGGCCAACTGGCATTGGGGCGACCTACACTATCGAGCGATATATCCAGCAACATCAGCGCCCTTTTAGGACACAGAATGAGGGGCGGCGGTTTAATGGCCATATTTGCAGGATGGCAGAGGGCAATTATGGCGGCTTTTTTGGCTGGCCAAATCTTAGCATCAAGCCAACAGGCGGATATTTAGGGATGCCAGCTTTTAATGATTACGCAGATATGCGGGTTGTTGATATCTACCGCCGTGACGGTGATAAGCTAGCTGAAAATTGGATTTTTATTGATCTACTTCATTTTCTAAACATGCAAGGTCAGGATATCCTTGCAGGCATTTAAGCTCACTTTATGGTCAGGCTATAACTGCCCTGTTAAGATTTCTAAATTATTTATCGCGTTCAAATTATGCGTTGTTGTTGCATATTCTCCTGCAAATAAATAGCAGATGATATGTTCATGCATGGCAGCTGTTTGATTGGCTTCTGTATCTTCAACAGCAAGTACATCGGGTGCAGAAACACCTAATTTTTCTAACGCATAGCGATATACTTCACCATTTGGTTTTTCAGCACTTACATCATCCTTAATAGTGATCAAATCAAATGCTTTGAAATCAACATGTTTTTTCATCGCATGCGAAAGCGCATTAATATTAGCCTGAGTTGTAGTTGCAATCAGGCCAAGCTTTACGCCCTGCTCTTGGCATTTGGCAATACACTCAACAAGCCCTGCACGCGGCGCGATGCCGCCATCAAGCATTTCAGTATAGATAGCTTGTTTCCGCAAGTGAATATTTTGGATTAAATCTTCATCTAGCCCAAGATTTGAAAAAGCAGAAATACGCTTCTTTCCGCCTGGCCGCTTCAGCATCTCACAATAATTTCCAACACTCCAATACCAATCAAGCCCATATTCAGCAAAAGCGCTGTTATAGGCTTGTCTTTGTAATTCAGATGTTTCTGCAATGACCCCAATCGAGCCCAAAAATAACGCTTTCAATATACCGGTTCCCTAAATCACCAACGCTTTCTTCTCATACAGTGTTAATCGTGAATTGGTTCAGCTAGTGAGCAGAATTTCATCGCACAACTGCCACAAAAAAAATTGTGATAAACACTTTACCCTCCTGTTAGAGGAGAGTTTATGATAATGTTAATTCAAACCTTAAAGTGATTCCCAATAATGAAAACTCTGAAAATTATTCTCTTCACTGCTGTGATTTTTAGCCTAGGCGCAGGTGCTTCTTTTTTCTTTTTTCAGCATAAGAATCACATTGGCACTTATGAGGCTATGCATCGGATGCATCATGGCGAGCCGCCGAAACAAGGCAGCCACCAAGGCGCACATCACCAGCATGATGAGGTGAATATGCCTGGGCTACAGGGCAAGGATACGACACCCCAAGAAGTTGAAGACCTCAAAACTATTTTCCGCTTTCACACAGGAATTAAAAGAGAGGTGGTCAATTTACCAAACGGGATAAAAACAGTTACCGAAGCAGAAGATGGCGCCTTGCGGGATGCGATTGTCACCCATGTCTCTATGATGGTTACGCGATTAGAAGAAGGCAAAAACCCTGAGGTGATTATCCAATCCCCTACCTTGGATGCTTTGTTTGAGGTGTATACTGAAATTGAAACAGAAATTGAGACCACCGATTTAGGGATTGCAGTCACCCAGACCTCTGCAAATCCAGCGGTTGTCGCGTTGCTTCAAACCCACGCAGCAGAGGTCAGCGATATGTCAGCACGCGGCATGGCTGCGGTGCATGAGCGGATGGCATCTCACGGCCATTGATGTTTTGATGATGCAGAAAATTAACGGCGATCAAAAGGCGCTTTCCAAGCCTCACCATGTTTTAGCGTTACAAACCTATCTGCTGGAATATTTTCACGCACTAATGCGTTCGCTAATTTACGCACCGGCTCTGCCATGGGCTCAAGCGTCAATTTAAACGTCCCCCAATGTATTCCTAATGCGTAAGAAGCGCCTAAATCGTTAAAAATAAGTGCCGCTTCATCAGGGTTTACATGCGCTGAGGACATAAATTCGCGCGGCTCATACGCCCCGATGGGAATAGCTGCAAGGGTGGGCGCGCCAAGCCGTTCAGCTGTTTTTTTGAAATCCTCTGAATAACCTGAATCCCCTGCAAAATAGAATGAGAAATCATCCCAATTCATCATCCAGCCTGACCATAATGTTTTATTGCGGTCGAAAGCAGAACGTTTTGACCAATGCTGAACAGGGGTTGGTTGGATTGTGGCGCTTCCAATACCTACCTCTTGCCACCAATCTAATTCTACAACCTGTTGTGCGCCCCATTTCTCAAGTAGCGTTTTCAGTCCTAGCGGAACAAGAAACTGAATTTTTGGCTGGCGCTGTGCGAGTTCTTTGATGCTGTTCTTGTCTAGATGGTCATAGTGATTATGGCTAATCACAACCACATCAATAGGCGGCAAATCTTTAATCTGAAACGGGGCAGGCGTGACACGTTTTGGCCCCATAAAGCTAAAAGGTGAAGCCCGAAAGCTGAAATGCGGGTCTGTAAGAATGGTTAGATTATCATGATTAATAAGCACGCTAGAATGCCCAACCCAGATCAGATTTTCAGTGAAAGTGCGAAGCGCTTCTGCCCCTGTTGTGCTAATGGGAAAACCGGTTTCTTCGGCTATATCTTTTTCCCGTGAGAAATAGCGTTTTGCAAGGCCAATAAGTTCAAAAAAACCTTTATCATGCTGATCCCCTAACGGATGCTCAAACTGGCCTTTTTGGGTATTAAATTGGGGAGAAGACGAATAATCCATACGCTCACTACATGCACTAAATGTGAAAAGGCTAAGGCAGACCAAAACAGCTTGCTGAACAGAAAGCCAAGATTTTTTTAGCTTTAACACGCCAGTCACCTACTGAAAACCAAACATTAATTTATCAAACCCTATAAGCAACTGGCCAACACGCTTACCAGCCTGTTTGATGAATAATGCGTTGTGCGGTTGGGCTGTTCTCAGCGATGGTATTCATGGATAATGCATCCATCTTAAACATCCCCCAAGATGCAACCTCTTCACTTAAAGCGGCATTTGGGTTTACCGGATATTCATAATTAATTTCGGTGTAGAGGGTTTGTGCCTCAACCGAAGTGAGCCATTCAAGGAAAGCGCGCGCATCTGCTTTTTGTGATGAGCCCTTGGTGATGCCTGCGGCTGAAATATTCACATGCTGACCGCGCCCTTCTTGATTGAAAAAGGCGATATCAATCGCGTCTGCCCATTGCTTTTGTTCAGGCTTTTCAGTGTTAAACTTCATCTTGCCATAATAATAGGTATTCATCAAAGCCACATCACACTCCCCTGCAAAGATGGCTTTTGCCTGCGCTCTGTCATTACCTTGCGGACGGCGCGCCATATTATTCACAAACCCCAATGCCCAATTGCGGGCTTCCTCTTCGCCATGATGCGCTACTAGGGATGCAAGCAAGGCGCGGTTATATACATGGCTACCTTTGCGAGAACACACTTTGCCAGCCCATTTCGGGCGCGCTAAATCTTCAATGGTGGTGATAGCTTGCTTGCCTACACGCATCTTCGATACAGCAATAATTCGCGCACGCAAAGATAGGGCTGTCCATTTATCATTCGCATCACGCAGATGAGGGGGAACCTGCGCATCTAGGATATCAGAACCTAAATCGCTGAGTAAATTTGTATCTGCAAGCTCCTTGATACGGCTGATATCAACCGTTAGCACGATATCCGCTTGAGTTCTATCGCCCTCAGCCTTTAGCCTTTCCGCAAGACCTTTCGGCGCATACACCACCTTAAATTCAACCCCTGTTTTAGCCGTGTAAGCTTCCAAAATAGGCTGAAGTAGGAATGGCTGGCGATGGGTATAAATGCCAAGTGTTGAAGCCATTGACGCTGACACAGACAATACCGACATGACGATTACGCACAGAAATACGCTGGATTGACGCGCTGAAAACATTCTAAATGTACTTTCTTAACAGTTGCGAATGATTATCATTCACAACACCTAATTCAGCATTGTGGGATTGTCAATTATAAAAAGACAAAATTAGTCCTATTTTATCTGATGGAAAAAACCGAGGTTTTTTTGTCTAAAATAAATGTGCTTTTTCAGCTGCAAAGCTAAAGCTAACCTGCTGGCCAACCTCTAAATCGAGCAGGTCTGGCGAGGCAAAGCGAAACACGGTATCTGCTGATGTTTTCAGCTCGACCACCGTTTCTGTCCCTAGCCTTTCAACCAACGTGATGTGGCCTTTCACGCCGCCTTTTGAATCAAGCTGCAAATATTGTGGACGGATACCTAAACGCACCTTATCGCCTTTTGTTTTATCAGAAGACACTAGCCGAATAGATGGTGCTTCAATTCCCTCACCCGAAAAACTAGCAGTGCCTTTTAATGGGTCTAGCTCTGTAATTGTGCCTTCAAAAAAGTTCATTTTTGGCGAGCCAAGAAAACCAGCAACAAATTCATTTGCAGGATGATTAAACAAATCCATTGGCGCACCGACCTGCATCACCACCCCATCTTTTAGCACCACAATCTTATCTGCTAGGGTCATCGCTTCAACCTGATCGTGGGTCACATAAATCGTGGTTGCGCCTAACTGATTATGTAATTTTGCGATTTCAACACGGGTATCATGCCGCAGTGCCGCATCTAAATTAGATAGTGGTTCGTCAAATAAAAACACTTCAGGGTTTCGTACAATTGCCCGTCCAATGGCAACGCGCTGACGTTGGCCACCAGAGAGTTCAGCAGGCCGGCGGTCTAGCAAATGTTCCATCTGCAAAATCGTTGCTGCCGCTTCAACACGCTCTTTAATCTCCGCTTTTGAGAACCCCTGAAGGTTGAGCGAAAATGCCATATTATGAAATACCGTCATATGCGGATATAGCGCATAGGATTGAAAGACCATCGCAATACCGCGCTTAGATGGCGGCAAATCCATCACCGGTTTATCGGCGATAATAATCTCACCTGTAGATAGCGTTTCTAGCCCTGCAATGAGCCGCAATAATGTAGATTTACCGCACCCTGATGGGCCTACAAAAACCACAAACTCACCTTTTTCAATATCCAGATTTACATTACGAATAACATCTGTCTGCCCAAAGGATTTATTCACATCTTTTAATTCAAGCTGTGCCATTTTAAATCTCCTCAAAAGATGCGGTTAGGCTGTTAAAATCAAACCTGCATCTGATGGTCTGATGGGGTGATATACGGTTAAAACAAATCTCATTTTCACCACCTGTAATCTGTGACATCTTATTCGCGTGCGTAAAGGCAGGCTGGGTTTTGCGCCATTTTAAAAATTGTGCAAATTGGGTATATATCGAATTGGCATTTTCAGTAGCATCAAGACCTGCGCGCGGCAAATGCGCATCTGCAACCGGAAGCCAAGTTTCATTGCCAACAGAAAAGCCGCCATGTTTTTCATCCCCGCGCCACACCATCGGCGTACGGCATGTGTCCCTACCCAAAAATTCAGGTGCAAACTCTACTCCCCACGGGTCTTTCATCTTTTCAAGAGGGATGGTGCGAACATCGGTCAGTCCTAATTCCTCGCCTTGAAAAACGCAACAAGAGCCAATTAAACATGCCTCAAGTTTCAGCAATAATAGCTGCATGTCATCTATCGCATCTTCCTCTAGCCCTAATGCTTTTAGCTGGCGTGTTGCAGAACGCGGCACATCATGATTAGAAAATGCAAAGGACAGTCTGCCAGTGTCATTAAATTTATCTAACGCGTTGGAGATCACAGATTTCATCTCAGCAACGCTAAGACCATCCCATTCCAGCAAATCGAAATTATAGGTCGCATGCAATCTGCCAGCTTGGGTAAATCCGGCACTTACCTCCATCGCACTATCATTATCGCCATCAACCTCACCCATCAAAAACCGGTCATCATACTGGTCTGCTACGCTACGAATGGCATCGCTGAAATGCTGTAAGGAAGGCTGATTAAGCTGTGCGCTATCATGAAGCTGGCGAAAAAATGGCTGCTGGTCTTGCGGCAATGGACCAGGCACAAATTCAGGGTTAGGCAGGTTATTCTTAAAGGGCGGGGTGTCTGCATTAATCGTATGCAACGCATCTAGCCTAAACCCATCTACGCCACGGTCAAACCAGAAACGTGCAACCTCCATCATCGCATTTGTAACATCAGGATTAGCGTGATTAAGATTAGGCTGGCTAGGCAGAAAATTATGCAGATAATATTGCTGGCGGCGCGGCTCCCAACTCCATGCACGGCCACCAAAAAAGGACAGCCAATTTGTTGGTGCAGAACCATCCTTTAGCGGGTCAACCCAGTGAAACCAATCTGCTTTATCATTGGTGCGTGATTGCCTGCTTTGTTTGAACCATTCATGCTCTGCACTACAATGCGCAGGCACGATATCTACCATTACCTTTAGATTAAGCTGATGTGCGCACCCAAGCATCTCATCAAAATCCGCAAGCGTGCCATATTCAGGATTGATATCGCAATAATCAGATACATCATAGCCAAAATCATGCTGTGGACTTTTAAAGAAAGGACTAATCCAAATGGCATCCACCTCAAGCCCAGCAACATAATCTAGCCGAGAGGTAATGCCTGGTAAATCCCCAATACCATCCCCATTTGAATCTTGAAAAGAACGCGGATAAATCTGATAGATAACCGCTGTCTCCCACCATTTTAATGCTGACATCAACTAGCCTCCCTTGACCGAACCTGCTAGCAGACCACGGATGAAATAACGCTGCATCGCAAGAAACACAATGACAGGCACAATCATCGAGATTACCGCAGACGCATTCAGCAAATGAAGCTGATCTTTAAAGGTGCCAAGCTGTTGTTGAAGACGAATTGGAAAAACCAAATCATCTGAATTATTCGGCCCGATATATAATGCGACAATCAAATCATTCCACACCCACAAAAATTGGAAAATGCTGAAAGACGCCAATGCAGGCACAGATAGAGGCACAATCAATTTTGTGAAAATCTGCAAGTGATTAGCACCATCAATTCTGGCGCTTTCCAGTAATTCCCGTGGTAAACCCACAATATAATTTCTTAACAAGTAAATCGCTAATGGAAGGCCAAAAGCAGTATGGGTAATCCACAGGCTTGCAAAGCTTTTTGAAGCCACCTCACAACTCTTTGTCGCCTCGCAATCTGTCATCCATTGATTTAAGGATGTTGCCCATGATGCAATGCCGCTAAACCCCTGCAGAATAGGCAGAAAAGCAAGCTGGGTTGGCACTACCATTAAGGAGACAACAATCACAAACAGCCAGTCACGACCAGGAAAACGCATCCATGCAAAGGCATAAGCCGCAAATGCAGCAATGGTTATCGGAATGATGGTCGCAGGGATAGTAACAATAAAAGATGAGATTAACGCATTAGGCACATGCTTATTCTCAAACAGCACTTCTTCATAAGCCTGCGCACCAAACACAGGGTCTTGGTCGATGAACACATCTAGGGTTTTAGGCCTTGGGATTGTGGGCTCTTTAAAGGTCCATAGAAAATCGCCATTTTCAGCAAAGCTAAAATCCCCGCCCCGCACATCCATCACTTCGCCAACCGGGACAAGTTTTCTTATAAGCTTTGTTTTATCAGGATTATCTGGGTCTTGAATGCGCCCTTTAAATAATACAGATTTCACTTTACCAGAGATTGGAAAATCTTCTTCGCCTACATTTAACCGCGCAAAAATGTTACCCTGCATTTCCAGAATTTCTGCATCATTTCCCTTATCATGGGTGCTAAAACGGTGCCCCAATTCAGTTGGGGTAAAAGAGGTCCAAAAGCCAGAAGTCTTTGAAGCCAGCTCAGAACGCAGCGAGGTCGTCACAAGCGCAATAAAAGGGACAACCCAAATAAAGACGATTAAGGCAAGAACCGTGTGATGTAAGGTACGACTAATCATGCTGAAAAGCTCTTTTCTTAACTTAAATCTTTTTGCTCACGGCGAATACGCCATGCATTAAAGACCATGTTTGGAACAACAGTAAGCATTAACATCACCGCAATAGCCGCAAATAAATTATCGACATTATCACCACCAATAGACCAGTTATTGCGGGCATTTTCCATCATCACCGCCAGCAATAATTTATCATCATCATTCGCAGATAAGGCATATGGAATATCAAAGACTTTCAAAACCAAAATAACCAAAGTGGTCCATACTACCATGACCGTTGAATAGATTTGTGGCAGTTTCACATAGAAGAACATCTGAAACGGATTAGCCCCATCAATGGTTGCCGCTTCAATGGTATCTTGTGGCACGCCGCGCAAAGCAGCTGAAAAAATCACCATCGCAAAGCCAGTTTGAACCCAGACTAAAATCCACATCAAAAAGAAATTACCCCAGAATTTCAAATTATATAAAGGCTCATTATAGGCAGCAGTATGGCCAAGCAACGCCTTCATTAACCCCACTTGATATGAGGGTGTTGCCCCATTAATCGCTTGCAGGGATTCAATACCGCCGCCTGCAAAAATATTTCGCCAAATAACCGCAGCCCCTACAAAAGAAATCGCCAATGGCACAAAAATAAAGGTTTTTGCAATCACACCCCAGCGCAATGAATCAGCAAGCACCGCAATTAACAGCCCCAACGATATGCAAGCTGTTGGCACCAATATCAGCCACATAAGGCTGTTCCGCATGGCAAACCTAAATTGCACATAGCCCAAAGCAGTAGGGTCCCATAAAAAAGCATAATTTTGAAAACTAAAGGTGCCGCTCGCTTCTTGCATGGATTGTTTTAAGGTTAAAAATCCTGGAACCAATAAAAACAGCAATAATAGCATCAAAGCAGGACCAACAAAAATCCAAGGCTGAATAGCTTCGATAATTGCAGATTGTTTGCCAGGGGAGCTTTTGGCAGTTCTGCGCGCTAGCCCCAAGGTCAGCCAGTTGCTCACACCAAAATACAGAAATGAAATACCGACGGAAATCGTTACGATACGAATGGCAAAGCCAATTTTCGAGAAGCGCGCTTGGGTATCAAATTCAGAAGCAGACCAGCTAAAGACATCATGCAACCACATGCCAAAATTAGCCATAAGCCCGTCCAGCGGCGCCGTTGCCGCAAGCGCAAAAATAGCTGTAAGGGGCAGTAGACACACCACTGTGAGGAATATCGCTATTCCATTTCCAGCAATGAGCGGCTTAATCGAACGCATGTTTTGATTCCGTGAATATTCTGAATAAATGTTTTATATACACGTCTTTAAAGAATAGAGAAGAGTGCGAGCGAAACCCGCACTCTTTCATGAGATAGTGTCTTTGCAAAATAACTACTTAATCGCATCCCAAGCAGCTTGAATATTATCAGCTGTTGTTTTTGCATCTTGGCCATTTGCAAAGGCTGTCATTTCGCTCCAGAATGCACCTGCACCGATTGCCCCTGGCATTAAATCAGACGCATCAAAACGGAAGGTAGTTGCATTCACCAAAATTTCACCCTGCTTGCGCTGTGCATCAGATGCATAGGCAGACAAATCAGCATTTTTATTCGCTGTTAGGAACGCACCTTGTGACATCCACACCTCATGTGCCTTAGCTTCAGTTAGATACTGGAAGAATGCACGTGTTGCAGCAGAATCCTTGGTGATAGTGTATAATGTACCTGCACCAAGCACTGGATTACCTAGATTTGCTGATGCAAATGGTGGGAAGTAGAAGAAATCTGCTTCGCCAGCTGCCACTTCTTCACCTTTTTTCGGGAAGAATGCAGGAATGAATGAAGCCTGACGGTGCATCATACATTGTGCTGGTGAAGTAAACAGACCCTTAGGGGCATCACCGAAGAAGGTTGTTGCTACCGCAGCAGAACCACCTGCAACATAATCATCATTGCGTGAGAACTGACCATACACTTCCATTGCATTTAGCACTTCAGGGCTATTAAATGGAAGCTCGTTTGATACCCACTGGTCATATTTTTCAGGTGAGGCTGTGCGAAGCATTAAATCTTCCATCCAGTCTGTTGCTGTCCAGCCTGTTGCATTGCCTGATTCAACACCAATACACCACGGTGTATTGCCATCAGCAACCATCTGATCAGATAGGGCAATCAGCTCTTCCATTGTTGTTGGAATTTCATAGCCATTATCTTCAAACTGCTCAGGTGAATACCACACCAGTGATTTCAGGTCTTGCTTGAATGCAAAGCCATAAAATGCGTCCTTGCCGTCTTGGCCGGTATAGGTGCCAAGATCAACCCAAGAAGAACCCGCACCGTAATTATTGGTCATCCAATCTGAAAGCCCGCTTCCCAATGGCGAAAGATAACCCTCTTTTGCCATATCACCTGCTAGACCTGGCTGCGGGAAAATCGCAATATTTGGCGCATTGTTTGACTGAAGGTCTGCAACGATTAATGCCGCAAAATCGCGTGAACCTGAATATTTAACAACTGCCCCTGTTGCTTTCTCAAAGCAGCTTACGGTCGCAAGCAGGTTTTCTTCATCCTTGCCTTGCATGGAACCTGCAATGGTGATCACTTCACCTTGGAAACTTCCTAAATCAGCAGAAAGCTTTGATGGGGTATCACAGACGTGACCATCAGCTAGCGCACTGCCTGAAAACGCGAATGATGCGGCAACAAACGCCGTTGCAGCACCAAACATTTTTGTGGTTAAAGACATATATTTCTCCTCCAGAAAATAGATAAGACTTTGAACGTCACTCTAATATGAAATGTCATTTTATTTCAAAAAATCTGCACCAGAAAAACCTACGCGTCAAGAAAATGGGAATGCATTTTCACTTATAAAAAATTCTCTAATTTTAAAAAATTTAAAGTAATTAAATCTGAAATGAATATGCATAAATAGGCTAACACATTCACATTAAACAAAAAGTTAAGCGAAACTATGTTAAAAACGGTTTTTTTGCGCTGGTATTAGTCTTTGAAACACATCAAAACGGCATCTTGGTAAAGTTTTATTCTATGTGCAAATCTTGAAGAAAATAAAGAAATTTTCACAGCCCTTAATTGAGTATTGCAAAATATTCTGTATGATTCTTGGTGTATTTCTTCGATAAGAAATAGTTTCAAATTCTTGTGTATCATCTACACTAGCAAATCTTATCAGGTGCTGATAATGCTTGCTGATATGTCTGGCTTTATCATAATGGTATTTCTGGCATTCGCTTAACAACACGGGTTTTCAAAGGAGATGAAGGCATGGAGATAAAAGATAGTGCAACACTTCCGCTTCCCATTCAAACCGTTTGGGATGAATTAAATAACCCTGAAACGCTAAAGCACGCCATTCCAGGTTGCCAAGAGCTTGAACAAATCAGCCCAACAGAACTGCATGCAAAGGTGAAGCTAAAAATTGGCCCGGTTTCAGCCACCTTTAAAGGCGAGGTGCATTTAACCGAGCTTAATCCGCCGTATTCCTATATGATTACAGGCTCTGGTACTGGCGGGGTTGCTGGCGGTGCGTCAGGCAGTGCAAGGGTAACCCTAACAGAGATAGATGGCGGCCAGGGCACTTGCCTGAATTACGAGGTAGATGCCGCTGTTACCGGTAAAATTGCCCAGCTAGGCTCACGCCTTATTTTGGGAACAGCAAAGAAACTTGCTGGCGCTTTTTTCACCAATTTTGTCAGCCAACTCTCACCACAAACAAACGAAGACACATCTGAATAGGCCTAAGCTTAGGCATGTTGGGCCTGCCGCTCGCGTGCAAAGCTATATAGCCCTGCTGCTATCACAAGTGCTGCGCCAAAAAAGGTGATAATATCTGGCCATTCTCCAAATAGGAAATAGCCTGCAACAAGCGAGAATAGAATTGCAGAATATCTAAATTGGCTCACAAAACCGATATCCCCTTTGCGCATCATCGCAACCACCAGCATATTGGCGATAATGATAGTTAATGCAGCCCCTGCAAAGGCTAAAATCATATACATGGGTGGCCAGCTTATCTGCCAGCTTATCAGCTGGTCAAGATGCCAGCTATCTGCCAATAACCCTGCAAATATCATGACAGCCATGACATTGATTAAGGCAGGGAACAGTGTTGGTACTTGTGGTGAAAATAGCCGTGAGAAACTATCTCTTGCAACGATGAAACCCACCGATGCTATGCCAAAAAATGCAGCAGATAGGCTCATTGCCTCAGATGGCCGGATAATAATCAAAACCCCAACATATCCTACCCCTAGCGCTACCCATCGCCGCCATTTGAACCGCTCGCCAAAAAAGATAAAGGCAATAAGCGAAAGAAATAAAGGAGAGGACTGCAACAATGCTGTTAAGGTTGCAAGCGGCATTTGCATCAACGCTGTCAGCAAACAATAAGCAAGACCAACTTCACAGCATGCGCGCCCAAACACTAACATCCAATCCCGTCCACCAAGACGCACAAATAGCATCCGCTCATACATGCATAAGAGGATAAGTATTGGAAGGGCAAATACCCCTCTTATCAGCAGGGCAAAAAAAAGCTCATATTCAAATAGAATAAGCTTCATCAGCGCATCATTAATGGTAAAGACAAAAGAAGATAATATTGTCAAAATAGCGCTATGCAGATTATCTGACATTACTGGCGGTTGGGGTGATTGCTGGGTCATATCTGCCTATTTCTAGCTCGTATTAACGTTTTGGCAGCGCCATTTTTGCGCCTATTTTAAATCATCGCTAGTAATAGAAAAAATTATTCTCAGGGCAACCAGCTATCATACCCTTTATCTTGTGGTGTTAGCGGTAAGCTAACCGCTTGTAAAGTCCTAGCGGATTGATAAATAGCCGTCACCAATTCAAGCGAATTTCGAGCATCGCTTAGCAATACTGCCTGATGGCTCTCACCTCTCAAAGCTTTTGCGATTTCATGGAAAAGCCCGGCATATCCTGCATAATCTTGGTACTGAATTTCAGCTAGTCGCGCATCAATATCTTGCTGGTGATAAGGCGCACGCGCTGTAAAACGCCATACCCCTTGAGCAGGCGTATAGGGGAGAATATCTGATTCTGCTGTAAAGCCTTCAAAGCAAAAACGCAGTCGTGAAAAGTCATCTGCACTGCCAAGCGTCACAGAACTTGTGACCAACGCCCCATTTTGCATCCGCAATGAGAGCGCCGCGCAATCTTCCACCTCAATGTCATTTACCCGCGTATCTAGCAACGCAAAAACCTGTGATACAGGCCCTAAAATATGACACACCCAGTCATGAATATGGATAGCATGGCCAAGAATAGCCCCGCCTTGCTCACCTGCCCAGGTGCCGCGCCAGTCATTATCGTAATAGGCGGCATCTCTATTCCAGTGGGTTTCCAAGGTCGCGGTATAGGCTTTGCCTGCAAGACCGCATTTCATAAGCGCATGAAGCTGGCTAGCCCCTTTGCCAAACCGATATTGAAAAACAGGAAAAACCTGTTTACCGGTTTGCAAAGATAAGGCTTCTATCTGGTCACATTCCGCACAAGAGGCTAGAAGCGGCTTTTCACAAATCACATCCTTGCCTGCATGTAACACTTCAGATATCGCGCTGAAATGCAGGTGAGGCGGCAAGCAAATATCAACAATATCTATCTGCGGGTCAGATAGGATTTCCTGATAATCTGAGAAGATAGCAATATCGCTGTCAGCGGCAAGCAACCCTGCTCTTTGTGCATTAATATCGCAAATCGCCTTAACCTGGAAATCATCTTCTAGCTGACGATAGCCTTGCAGATGTTCTGCGCCTATCCCTGCCCCCAAAATAGCAACCGCTAATCCCATGAAACTGCTTCCTCTGCCATCTTCTGAGCTTCCAGCGCAAGTGCCATCACTTTAAAGGTGTGTTCTTGAGATACGGCTGTTTCTGTTCTGTTTAAAATATCTTCACATAAACGCGGAAAATAAGGCAAAGGCGTATCACGGCAATCAATATGCTCCACTGTTTTATGGTTGGCATAAATCAGCTGATTTGCTAGCCCGCCATGACCAACATCAATATATTTGCGTAATTCAATATATCCCTCTTCACCTAAAATCGTTAGCCTACCATCGCCCCAAACTGGCAACGCCTCCGGGGTAAACCAGTCTACCCGAATATAGCCATGCCCTTTATCCCCATGCAGGACAATTTCACCAAAATCCTGCACTTCTGGATGGTGTGGCAGTGTTGTATTTTCAACTAGCGCATGGGCAATTTTCACCTTATCAGAGCCGGTGAAATAGAGAAATTGGTCAATTTGGTGTGAGCCAATATCAGTAATAATCCCGCCAAAAGCCTCCCGCCTAAAAAACCATTCTGGGCGGCTTGCAAGCCCTTGACGATGTGGGCCTGTGCCAAGGGTTTGAATAACCTTGCCAATCGCGCCTTCTTCAACAAGCTGTTCTGCTTTGGCAGCACTTGGCACCTCAAACCTTTCTGAAAAATTCACCGTCCAAATACGTCCTGTTTCTGCAACCGCCGCACGCAGGCTTTCAAGCTGTTCTTGGGTGGTACATCCTGGCTTATCCACCATCACATCCTGACCAGCACGCATCGCTTCAATAGCTAGCCCTGCCCTGTCCACTGGTACGGCTGAGATGAGCACCATATCAATATCTGGATCGTCAAGAATTTGATTTTTCTCCGCTACTTTCTGTAACTGAGGAAACGCATTTTCAAACGCTGTTTGGGTATTGGGCTGACCATCTGTCCACCAATATTTAGCCTGGCATCCTTGTGTCAACATATTGCCAAGCATCCCATGAATATGCGCATGATCGATGCCTAGAACACCAATTGTTAGCTGTTTGAAATCTGTCATTTTCTTTCCTGTCTTTTTAGCAACGCCGGTGTTTAGCCTTTTTTAAATGAGGCTTTTTCAATCTGATCAATAAGATGATGCACCTTTAAAGCGGAACGGCCAGAAGCAATTAACGGGGCGCCATTTTCAAGATGATCCATAAAATTTTCAATCATGGCTTTATGCCAATCTGAGGTAAAGGCCAGTTAGGGCGCATGTTGTCCGTTGCCGCAACATCCCCTATTTTATACTGGCTAGCGCCACGCGGGTGGCTGGCTTGTGTAAACACCTCTAATTGGGCGGATTGCACATTGAAGGAAGCATGTTTAAAATGCAGCCAAAATTCTTCTGCTCTGCCAGGAAAACAGGCTGTGGACGCCATTAAATGACCATGCGCACCACCTGAAAATGCAATCCCTGCTGAGACAAAATCTTCTGCCTCCATCCGGTGGAACCCCGTTGTTGCCCGGTAGCTAGATACGCCTGAAACCTCAGAGGTGAATTGCAGTACTAAATCAAGGGTATGGATGGCTTGGCTGATCATCACCCCGCCCCCGTCTCGCCCATAACTGCCGCGCCCTGGCACGTCATAATAGCTTTGCTCTCGCCACCAAGGCACTGTGATTTCAACGGCATGCAATGGTCCTGCATCATGCGCTTCTAGCTGCTCACGTAGCGCAAGGGCTGAGGGGCGCGCGCGGTGCTGTAACATCACCCCCAAAGACAGCTTTGCCCTCTCGCATTGTGTAACAAGTGAAGTAGCAGCAGTAATATCGCGTTCTACAGGCTTTTCCATTAATACAGGAAGCTTATGCCCGATACAGCTTTCAATATAGGCTTCACGCGCATTTGGTGGTGTGGTGAGAAGAATAAAATCAGGTTTTTCGGCTTTAAGCATCTCGTCAATGCTCTCAAACCCTGCAAGATTTGGCAAATCTGCACCCTGATGCTTTGAGGCGAAATCCTGAGCAGATTGCAAGCTGGATGCGATTACCCCAACAAGCTCAAGCCTATCTGATAAGGACTTAAACACGTCCATATAGACAGAGCTGACCATACCGCACCCCACCATACCAACTTTCAACCTTGTCATATGCTAGCCCTTTTTGCTGATGGATAGGGGTGGTTTTCTGTAATTAAGGAACCTCATTTCCAAGTGCGGCCTCATACAGCTCAAACCAACTTTGCCTATCCATTTCAACAGACATGGCAGAGGAGAAATCCTTAATTCTATCCAGATTATTGGTTCCTAACACAGGCATGATTTGGCTAGGATGGGCAAGCAGCCATGCTATCGCAATTGTGGACACACTGCATTCATGCTGTTCTGCATAGCGCTCCAGAACTTGGGTAAGGGCTTTGTTTTCCCCGTTAAAAAGCTGGCCACCTGCAAGTGGTGACCACGCCATTGGGGCAATATGATGTTCTTGACAAAATGCTAAATCGCCATTTGTAAACGCGGTATGCGCCATCAGGCTAATCTCAATTTGATTAAGCTGAATGGGGGTTTGCATCGCAGATTGAAGCAGGCTGATATCCCAAGGCTTAAAATTGGAAACCCCTACTGAACGAATTTTCCCCGTCTCAATCAGCTTATCTAACGCCGCCCCTGTTTCATACTGATCCATCAGCGGGTCTGGGCGATGAAGCAAAAGCATATCTAGCCTATCTAAGCCCATCAAACGAAGCGAATTTTCAACTTGCGCAGTGATATATTCAGCGCTGGTATCATAATATTTAACGCGATGATCAGGAAATTTATCGGATATCAAGCGGATATCACATTTACTCACCACCTCAATCTTGGATTTAAGATGCGGTGCTGTGGCAAGCATTCTTCCAAACGCTTCTTCTGAGCCATAATCACCATAAATATCTGCCTGATCCATCGTGGTGATACCTTGTTCAAGACAGGCCTCTATTTTGGCTTGTGTTGATGCCTCCCCCTTGTAACCATCATCAATCAGGCGCCACATCCCATAGACTAATCTGCTAAAGCTTAAGCCATCTTCAAACGCTATTCTGTGCACAGAATTTTCCGCTAAGTTGGTCATCGTCTCTCTCCCTGTCCTAATGGGGTTGCAGGCATTTCTTGCGGCACCCGGCCATAAATTTCAGGCAAGGAACAGGTTGCAAGTTGCGGCAAAACCTTCTCACCAAAATGTGTGCATTCATCCAAATGCGGATACCCTGAAAAAATGAACGAGCGAATACCCATTTTGCGGTACGCCTCAATCTGTTCACAAATTTGTTCTGTTGACCCCACTAAGGCAGCCCCGCAGCCAGAGCGTGCCCTGCCAACACCTGTCCATAGATGGTCTTCAATATAGCCTTTATCATCAGCGCTAAGCCTGTTTTCAGATTGGTGTGCAACCCCAAGTGAGGTTGCATCTAACGCTCTGTTCCTGATCTCAGTGCCTGTATCATCATCTAGTTTACTCACCAGATAATCTGCATATTCACGCGCTTCGGCTTCTGTATCACGGACAATCATATGCACCCGCAAACCATAATCCAGAACTCGCCCATATTTCTCTGCCCTTTCATGCACAGCCTGCATTCGTTGGGCTAAATTTTCTTTTTTCTCAGGCCACATCAGATACACATCACAATGTTTGCCGCACAATTCTAGCGCAGGTGGGGAATACCCACCGAAATAAAGCAATGGCCCGCCATTTTGCTGATAGGGGCGCACAGGGTCTGTTGAGACATCGCTAAAGCGGTAAATTTCCCCATCATAATTAATCACATCTTGTGACCAAGCCATTTTCAAAATCTCAACCACCTCATGCGAGCGCTGATAGCGAAAAGCGCTTTCTGCTTTTTCACCTGGGAAGTCTGATGAAATAATATTAATCGTTAAGCGCCCAGACAGCATATGATCCAAAGTAGCGATGGTTCTGGCAAGCATTAAGGGATGCAGCTCCCCGCACCTTACCGCCGCGAGCATATTAATTTGCTCTGTTAGGGGGGCATTACCTGCAACAAAGCTAAGGGTGTCTTGGCCTACCTGATATGAAGAAGGGCATAGGATGTTACGGTACCCTAGCTTGTCTGCTGTTTGAATAATCTTAGATGTATGTTGCCATGAGCTGCGATATTCCCCTTCTGGCACACCAAGTAATCTGAAATCATCAGAGCAAAGTGGAGCAAACCAAGAGACTTCACTTGCCTCTAATTCCGCTGACATGATAGGTACGACACTCATAAATGTTTCTCCTTAATCTGCAAAGATTATCTATGGGGAAGTGAGTTGTAATGCGTTATATAGTTATGAACAATACTGATTTTACGGTAACAAGCTAGCGCCAATTCAACAAAGAAAAAAGAGAATTAAATGGGTGTGACACGATACGGCTTTGTAGGATGCGGCATGATGGGCCAAGAACATATCCGCAACCTGAATTTGATAGATGGGTGTGCTGTAACAGCGATATTTGAGCCTGATGCAAAGATGCAGGCAGAATCAGCTAAAATTGCACCTGATGCTGAATTTTACAGCGCGCTAGACGCTCTTCTGCAACATGACAATATAGATGCGCTTATTATCACTAGCCCTAATTTTTGTCATGCAGAACAGCTCAAGCAGATTGCAAATCAGCGCAATCTGCCCATCTTGTGTGAAAAACCACTTTATACAGACCCTGATGATGCTGCGCTTATCACCAAGCTCATTGAAAATTATAAAGCGCCAATTTGGGTGGGGATGGAATATCGCTTCATGCCGCCAATAGCAGAATTAGTGCGGAGAGCAGATGATTTCTGCGGCGGTATTTCCATGCTATCCATCACAGAACATCGCTTTCCTTTCTTAGAAAAGGTTGGTGATTGGAACAGATTTAATCACTATTCAGGCGGCACTTTTGTTGAAAAATGCTGTCATTTCTTTGATTTGATGCGGCTTATTTTAAAAGCTGAACCTGTTCGGGTGATGGCATCTGCAGGCCAAGCTCATAATCATAAGGATGAAAGCTATAATGGCAAAACACCTGATATATGGGACCATGGCTATGTAATTGTGGATTTTGATAATCACACAAAAGCAATGCTTGAATTGTCCATGTTTGCTGAAGGTTCAGCCTATCAAGAACGTATCACGGCAATAGGCGTTGATGGCAAGGCAGAAGCGTTTGTGCCAGGGGCAGTGCGTTTTTGGTCAGACGAAACATCAGAAATGCCGCGCCCAAAGCTTGAACTCAGCCCGCGCGAACGCAATAAAATTGAGACGATTTATTGTGATGTTGATGAAGCCTTGATGATTGCAGGTGACCATGCTGGCGCCACCTATTTTCAGCATCTTGCCTTTAAAGAAATGCTTGAGCACAACACCGCACCCCTGGTTAGTCTGAGTGATGGGATGAAAGCTGTTAAAATTGGGCAGGCGGCACAAATTGCAGCATCCGAAGGACGTGTGGTCGCAATGAATGAGCTTTAACCCCCGTAAAGATAAAGGCATAGTCGAACAATGACAAAAACAGCAATCATTACCGGAGCCGCAAGAGGAATAGGGCTTGCTACAGCTAAAATGATGGCACAAGACGGCATCATCCCTGTGCTTGTGGATATTGATGAAGCAGAATTAGCTAGCGCTGCTACACAGCTCGAAAACGCGTTGCCAATCGTATGCGATGTCGCACAACCTGACCACGTCTCTGCCATGATGATGGAAGTGATGGAAAAATGCGGCAGGATTGATATTTTGGTTAATAATGCAGGTGTTGCAGATTTTGGTCCAATCGAAGAAACTGATTTTGAGCGTTGGCAGGCAGTGATGCGCACCAACCTTGATGGGGTATTTTTATGCGCACAGACAGCCATCCCCTATTTGAAGCAAACCCAAGGGGCTATTGTGAATATCGGTTCTATTTCTGGGTTGCGCGCTTCTACCCTTAGGGTAGCTTATGGCACTTCAAAAGCAGCTGTTATTCAGCTTACCCTGCAACAGGCAGTCGAACTTGGCGAATATAATATTCGAGTGAATTGTGTTTGCCCTGGCCCGGTGCGCACAAAGCTTGCAATGGCAGTGCATACCCAAGATATTATTGATGCTTATCATGATGCTATTCCGCTAAACCGATATGGCCAAGAAGATGAAATCGCACAAGCAATCTGTTTCTTAGCATCAGACAAAGCCAGCTATATTACAGGGCAGGTACTGGCGGCTGATGGCGGGTTTGAAGCAACAGGCGTTGGCTTGCCTGCATTACGCTCATAGCACGAGTGCCATGCTGAACATCTTTCTATTTTAGAGGTTTTGAATGACAGATATTGTAGCAGATATTGGCGGCACTAATGCACGTTTTGCGGTTTCTGAAAAGGGGGTAATTGGCACGCCCATTCAGCTATATTGTGCTGATTTTGAAACGTTTGAAGATGCCTTACACCACGTCACTTCTGCGCTTAATCTTACATCAAAGCCACACAGGCTATGTCTTGCTATCGCAGGAACTGTTGATCAGGATGAGGTGCAGTTAAGCAATAATCATTGGGGCTTTTCTAAACAGGCCTTAAAGGCAGCATTAGGGCTTGATGCATTAACCGTTATCAATGATTTTACAGCCCAGGCTCTTGGGGTAACTACCTTAGATTTAGCTGATGAAACGAGCTCTCTTTACCGTGTATTGCGTGCTGGTAAGGGCGATAAAAACACCCCTATTGCGGTGCTTGGCCCTGGAACAGGGCTAGGGTTTTCCGCCCTTATCCCTGCCCAGAACCATATGCTTCCGCTTGAGACTGAAGGCGGGCAAATCGGGCTTGCCGCACAAACCCCTGCAGAAGAGCAGTTATTGATGAGAATCCGAAAAAGCCAAGCCGAAGATGAACAGCATCACAGGCTAGTGGCTGAAGATGTGCTTAGCGGCAGGGGGCTTGTATGTTTATTCAATCATTTGGGAGAACAAAAATTAAGCGAAAATGAAGCAGCACAGATTAGCGCAATGGCCCATAATAATATCCCGCAAGCTAAACTAGCTATTCAATATTTTCTGGATTTTTTAGGGAATTATATTGCTTCTGCTATTCTGCATATCGGGGCAAGGCAGGGTGTATTTATTTGCGGCGGGATAACCCCAAAGCTATTGCCATTCCTATCTTCAAGCGCATTTTATGACCGGATTGAGAAGCATGACAAATTTTCAGACTTCATCGGCTCGGTGCCTGTTTACCTTATGGAAGATAGCTATTCAGGATTGCGCGGGGCAGCAGCTGCCTTGGATAATCCAAGCCTAGCACATCGCAGAATTTAAAGCCTATATGGCATAAAACAGCCCCTAACCACTTAAGGCTAGAGGCTGTTTTAAAAATATCATTGACGCTTATCTAGAGCCTAAGCGACATCAAATCTGTCTGCGTTCATTACCTTCACCCATGCCGCAATGAAATCATCAGCAAACTTGTCCTGATTGTCATTTTGGGCATAATGCTCAACTAAGGCACGCAATTGTGAGTTAGACCCAAACACAAGATCAACACGGCTTGCAGTGCGCACATTCTCGCCACTATTTCTATCTGTTGCTTGATAGCTGTTCGAACCGGTAGCTGTCCATTTCACCTGCATATCAAGAAGGGTGTTAAACCAGCCATTGCTTAGGGCTGTGCCATCTGTCCATACACCCCGTTCGTCGCTAGAAATACCCATTGAGCGCAAGCCGCCAACAAGCACAGTCATTTCAGAAGCTGTTAGACCAAGCAATTGTGCTTTATCCACAAGCATTTCTTCAGCTGAGACGCTGAACTGCTTCTGCATGTAGTTTCTGAAACCATCTGCCATTGGCTCAAGCACCTCGAAGGATTCAACATCTGTCTGCTCTTGTGTCGCATCACCGCGTCCAGGGGTAAAAGGCACATCCTTTCCAGATAGCATTTCAATACCCACACCACCTGCAAGCACAATAACATCTGCAACAGATGCACCATGGGCTTGTGCAATTGGCTCAAGCACCTTCAGCACTCTCGCAAGCTGTTCTGGCTTATTCACTTCCCAATCTTTTTGCGGGGCAAGACGGATACGTGCACCGTTCGCACCACCACGCATATCAGAGCCGCGATAGCTAGATGCAGATGCCCAAGCGACCTCGATCATCTCCGCACTGCTAAGACCGGAATCTTGGATAGCCTTTTTCACAGCAGCGACATCATATCCCGTTGGACCTGGATGCACAGGGTCTTGCCAAATAAGCTCTTCTTCAGGCACTTCAGGGCCTAGATAGCGGATTTTTGGACCCATATCACGATGCAGTAATTTAAACCATGCACGCGCAAATGCGTCTGCAAATTCATCTGGGTTTTTATGGAAACGTTCTGAGATTTTGCGATAGGCAGGGTCTTTAATCATAGCCATATCAGCAGTTGTCATCATGGTTGAGACTTTTTTGCCAGAACCATCTACCTCAGGTGCCATATCCGCTTCATCAGCACCTACTGGATGCCAGATATGCGCGCCTGCTGGGCTTTTAGTCAGCTCCCAATCATATTTGAACAGGAGATCAAAATAGCCATTATCCCATTGTGTTGGATGAGCGGTCCATGGACCTTCAATGCCAGAGGTTGTGGTATCTACCCCTGTGCCTGAACCATGGCTATTCTGCCAGCCAAAACCCATCTGCTCAATCGGTGCGCCCTCAGGCTCTGGACCAACAAGCTCAGGATTACCTGCGCCATGCGCCTTACCAAAGGTATGACCACCTGCAACAAGGGCAACGGTTTCTTCATCATTCATCGCCATCCGGCCGAATGTTTCACGCACATCTTGGGCACTTAGCAATGGGTCAGGATTGGCGTTCGGGCCTTCTGGATTTACATAAATCAAACCCATTTGCACAGCAGCAAGCGGATTATCCAAAGACTGGCGGGTATCGCCATAGCGGTTATCATCTAGCCAACCTGTTTCTGCGCCCCAGTAAATATCTTCTTCAGGATGCCAAATATCTGGACGACCACCACCGAAACCAAAGGTCTTTCCGCCCATTGATTCAATCGCAACATTACCTGCTAGAATAAGCAAATCAGCCCATGAAATTGCATTCCCATATTTCTGTTTTACAGGCCATAATAGGCGGCGCGCTTTATCCAGATTTCCATTATCAGGCCATGAATTTAGCGGCGCAAAACGCTGTGCACCTGTACCCCCGCCGCCACGGCCATCGCCTGTCCGGTAGGTACCAGCAGCATGCCATGTCATCCGGATAAAGAACGGCCCATAATGACCATAATCAGCTGGCCACCAATCTTGGGAATCTGTCATCACATCATGCAAATCCTTCTTTAGCGCATCATAATCAAGAGATTTGAACGCCTCACGATAATCAAACGCTTCTGCATATGGGTTTGTCTTCTTATCATGCTGATGCAAGATGGATAGGTTAAGCTGATTAGGCCACCAATCCTGATTTGAGGTACCTGTAGTTTTATTACTTGTTAGTGCGCCATGCATTACAGGGCATTTGACATCATCCATGAATGTATCTCCACATATGTCTGAGGTTAGTAAATCCAAAAGGCGGTATCCGCCACCATCCCTATATTTGCACGGACAGCTTCAAAGTCAAGCAGATTGAAATGATTTTAAACTAATAGAACAACAGTTTTTTATCAGGCTGAAAAGGGGGATGATTTTTTCACCCGAATAGTAACCTCAACAGCATCAAGGCCAAACCCGTTTGGCAACTCAGGCAAGTCCAAAAGTGCAATCTTATCGGCTGGAACATCTGTAAGCTCACCGGTTTCAACATCTAAAAAATGGTGATGTTCATGCAGATTTGTATCATAGACAAGCCGGTCTTGCACACCATGCACTTCTTTCAGCAGCCCTGCTTCGGCAAATTGGCGCAGGCTATTATAGATAGTACCAAGTGCGATATGCTTACCACTATCATTTGCCGCATCGGCTATCATTTCAGGGGTGATATGCTTGTTTCTACCATCAAACAAAAGCTGGCCAAGAAACACGCGTTGACGTGTTGGACGCAACCCATATGCCCGAAGCTTCTCTGCAATGTTAGTTGGATTAGTCACACTTAAAAACCTTATTTTTCCACTTTCAACTTGGTATTGTGAAGATATTTTGTCAAGTCCTGCCTGTCTACTTCGCAAAGCGTGGCGTCTCATTTATCGCTGCGTTTATACAATCTGTTCAGCAAAAAAATTGAAATCCTTTTAACCTCACCCTAGCTCTGCTATAGACAGCACTTGATGTTTTTTTGATGGCTAAACATATCAATATAACCTGCTTTAAATCAGCGATGTGAAAAGGATTTCTTATGTCTGAAGTTATTCCGTTTTTAAAAGAACGCCGTTCTGTGATTGTAAAAAATTTGCGCCCCACAGATATCCCGCAACAAGACATAGAGGATATGATTGCATGTGGCTTGCGGGTGCCTGATCACGGGGTTTTAGGGCCTTGGCATATTAAAATCATCACCGGCGATACACGCCAGAAACTTGGCACCCATATCTTGCGCCCAGAATTTTTGCGCCTGCACCCAGATGCAACAGAGACTATGCTAGATTTTGAAGAAAACAGATTTTGCAGAACCGGTCTAATCTTTGCGATTATCTCAAAAGCACCCCCACATGCCAAAATACCGCAATGGGAAATGCATCTTTCTGCAGGTGCAGTGTGCCAAAATCTGCTCACTGCAGCATTAGCATTAGGGTATGGCGCACAATGGGTGACAGAATGGTATAGCTATAATGATAACATGCTTCATGCTTTAGGCGGCGATACTGAACATGACCAAATCGCAGGTTTCATTTATGTTGGTAAGGCCGTTGAGCCGCCAAAACCACGCCGCCGGCCAGAGCAAGATGATGTGGTGAGCACCTTAGAGCTATAAGCACTAGTTTAGAATTTCTCTGTTTTTCTAATTCCATTTGCGTTACTGTGAAATCACATAAATTCGCGGCGGTTTAGCATCTTTACAGGAAAGGTGAATCAGTGAGTATCACGCTTTATCAAGACGATATACCAGCAACGCTTGATCTAGGACATAAGGTTGCTATCGACACTGAAACAATGGGGCTAAAGCTTACCAGAGATAGATTATGCGTGGTACAGCTTTCATCAGGTGACGGCAATGCCCATCTTGTGCAAATTGCTGCCAATAAAGCGCCGTCTCCTAACCTTGCCAAACTGCTTAATGACGAAAAAATCAGTAAATTATTTCATTTTGGGCGATTTGATTTAGCTGTTTTGATGCGCGATATTGGCCCTGTGCGCGGTTCTATTTTTTGCACAAAAATCGCATCGAAACTCACCCGAACCTATACGGACAGGCATGGTTTGGCAGAATTAACGCGTGAATTGCTTGAAATCGAAATCTCCAAACAGCAACAATCATCAGATTGGGGTGCAGACACCCTCACTGAAGCACAAAAAAAATATGCGGCAGGGGATGTGTTATATCTACATCAGATTGCCGAAAAGCTTGAAATGATGCTGAAACGCCTAGACCGCATGGCATTAGCTGAAGCCAGTTTTGATTTTCTTATCCACCGGGTCAAACTGGATTTATCCGGTTTTGAAGATGTAGATATCTTCCATCACTAAGGCCATGATTAAAACATGACGACATCACGCTTAGGTAAATGCAAGTTAAGGTGCACCATAGATGACAGATAGTCCAGAGACTAAAAAAACCACTGTTTTTGCACCACGTGATTCAGCAGATATCAGGCCTGCTGCTACCCCACGGGCAGTGCGCTCTCAGCGTAAATTATTGATCCTGACAGCTAGCCTTGTTTTTTCAGGTATTCTGGCCATCATTTGGACGAATTTTCTGAATGACGATAATACGATAGAAATCTCTGTACAGTCTGTTGCCACCACCAAAACCTCAGGGATTGAGATGACAGGCGCGCGTTATGCAGGCACCACTACAACCGGAAAACGCTATGTTATCACAGCTGAAAAAGCCAGCGAAAGCCAAGCAGGTAGTGGTGAGATTACCCTGATAGCACCTGATGGAAATCTGCAGGGTGAAAATAATCAAGAAACAAAACTGCGCGCTAATCAAGCTGTTTATTTCGCAAATAAAGACCAGATGAATATGCGCGGCGATGTGGTTATCTATCAAAGTGAAAATGATTTAACCCTGCGCACAGAATATGCCGAAGCTGATATTGGACAAGGGCGGTTTGATGCCCCTCAAAATGTAGTACTTGTAAGCCCTACCCTTCACCTCACCTCGCAATCCATGAGTGCACGCGATAGCGGCAATTATTTCTTATTTACAGGCCAAACAAAACTTATTGTTAAGCCTTCACCATCTGATAAACCCTAACCACCTCACCCATAGGAAAATCACATGACCCTTGATGGATGTTTCACACGCTTCTCACTGGCAATTGCGAATAATAACCTGCTTCACCAAAAATGGTTTTTGAATATGGCCTGCCTTAGTATGCTTGCGGCAAGTTGGATGGCGATAAGCCCACTAGCCATAGCACAAACAACCGCTTCAGAGCGTGATTTAGTTGTTGAAGCCTCTACCTCATTGGAATGGGACCAGAAAAAAGGGCAATATAAGGCGGTCGGCAATGCCAGCGCAGAACAAGGTAGCCAGCGCATTGATGCAGATACCCTTACCGCAACTTATGACCCAAATAGTGATAGCCAAGACATCATACGGATTATTGGTGAAGGTAATGTACGTTTTATTGACCAGCAGCAACAAGGGCAAGGTCAGAAATTAGATTATAACAAAACCGAAGAAAGCTATTTGCTAAATGGCCCAAATGCGAACATTTCAGGACCAGATGGAAATGCGTCTGCCCAGCAAAGTATCTTTTATGAGAAATCAGACAATAAAATCACGCTGAAAGACAATGCGATGATTGTGCTGAATGATGGGCGTGAGCTTGCAGGCGATTTCGTCACCGTTTCTTTAGATGATCAGCAGAATGTGACCACGATTAATGCAGAAGGAAATGTTGTTGTTAAACAACCTAATGGACAGGTCGCTACCTCAGATAAAGCTGATTATGACAAGCTTGCAAACACCGCATTATTTTTAGGTAATGTTGTTATTTCAGAAAAAGACAGTGTCTTAACAGGGGAGCGCGCTGAAATTGATTTTACCTCAGGCATTAGCCGTATGCTTTCGCCAACCCAAGGCAAACGCATATCAGGACGTTTTACAACATCACAAAATTAGGGTATGAAGGGTTTTATATGTTATCTTCCAATAGTTTACACGATGATATATGAACCAAATCTAAAGTATTAACACCATAATATTAACACCATGCTGTTAGCGCGCTTCTGTAGCAGCGAAATAGCTTTCACCAAGAGACCGGCTTATGTCAACCATTCACAATTTTCAGGAACGCCAGCAAGATGGGTCAGAATCGATACGGCTTGTTGCTGAAAATAAAGGGCTTCAGGCTAGAGGACTTGGCAAGCATTTTGGGAATAAGCGTGTCGTCCGCAATATCTCTCTTGGGGTGAGAAGAGGTGAGGTTGTTGGATTGCTTGGTCCAAATGGTGCTGGCAAAACCACCACCTTTTATATGCTTACAGGTCTTATCCCATGTGATGAAGGCGCCATTTTTCTAGATGGTATGGATGTTACTGAAACCCCTTTGTTTCAGCGTGCTCGGCTAGGGGTTGGGTATCTACCGCAAGAATCAAGCATTTTCCGCGGGCTATCTGTTGAAAAAAATATCAGAGCTGTCTTAGAAGTTGGTGAGAAAAACCCTGAATTAAGAGATGTAATGCTGGAAGAATTGCTTGCTGAGTTTGGTATCGGGCATTTGCGCAATACGCCGGCGGTCAATTTGTCTGGTGGGGAGCGCCGAAGACTTGAAATTGCGCGTGCACTTGCCGCACGCCCTGCATTTCTGTTGTTAGACGAGCCACTAGCAGGGATTGACCCTATCGCTATTGGTGAAATTCGAGATTTGATTATTCAGCTTAAGCAACATGGTCTTGGGGTTTTAATTACCGACCATAATGTACGCGAAATGCTTGGGATTGTTGAGCATGCCTATATTATTCATGATGGCGGGCTGATGATGCATGGCACCCCGCAAGAAATCATCCAGCATGAAGGTGTTCGCCAAGTCTATCTTGGAAACCAATTCTCAATTTAAGCATCCGCCCAACTCTTGGGCTATTATCGCTTTATGAGATTTTTTAAAAATGTGATGCCTGTGCAGTGCAGGCTATTTATGTGCAGTGCAGGCTAATTTATGTGCAGTGCAAGCTATTTATGTGATGGAGTTGGTGGAGCCAATCGGGATCGAACCGACGACCTCTACAATGCCATTGTAGCGCTCTCCCAGCTGAGCTATGGCCCCCCATTTCCATCATGCTGTTATCATCGCCGAAACAGCATATATGATACCTAATTTCTACCTCATTTTGGCATGTTCAAGCAAGATTAATCTCTCTCGTTGACTAGATCAGGTGTCAACGGTAGCCCAAGGTAATGACCCTAGTCTTATTGCTCATCATCCTCTAGCTCGTCATCTGAGCCGAGTTCGACATCATCTTCATTATCCAGCACATCGATAAAATCTGTTGAACCTTCATCAAGTTCGGTTTCATCATCATCGTCGCTTTGCACAGGAATGATACCATCATCATCTGCTGGCAGATCATCACCATCATTAAAGCTGTCTTCAGATTCAAAATCCTCATCTTCTGAAGCAAGAAGCTCATCTTCGTCTTTTGTTTCATCTTTTGCAGTTGCACTGACTTCTACAGCCTTGGCTGCCCCGCGTCCGCGTCTGCTTTTCAACAGACTTTCAGGGTCAAACTCTGTACTGCAATTAGGACAGATGATAGGTGTCTTTTTGAAATCATAAAATTTCATACCACACGAATTACAGCGTCGTTTCTGACCTAGTTCTGCTGCACTCATCTACCAGCTCCTATAAATAACCAAAAATTCCTGTGTCACAGGGATAAAGCTTAAAATCTGCATGCTGTCAAAAGAATTTTCACTAAAGATGATTATTTTAATGAAAAAAACCCTCTTTATGGGTCTAAGAACACCATTCACCTAAAATTGTTTTGCCAAATCTGCATCATCAGTGTAAAAGGCACGCATTCAAGAAATAACAACGCAAAAAGGCGTGTACTTAACTCAAATCTGTGCGCTGCTTTAGATGATTAAAGCATGCAGAAATTGGAAAATTACGTGACATCATCTCTGGTATCTCATGCCTGTGACGCGCTGACAGGTACTATAGACATTCCTGGCGACAAATCTGTATCGCATCGTGCGCTTATTCTGGGCGGCATGGCAATAGGCAGAACCTATGTTACTGGCCTGTTGAAGGGCGAGGATGTACTTTCAACCTTGCAAGCGATGAGAGACTTGGGTGTAGATATCACAGAAGAAGCAGATGGCCGTATTTGTATTGATGGTGTCGGCAATGCAGGTTTTATCTCCCCAGCAAAGCCGCTTGATTTAGGTAATGCAGGGACAGGGGTGAGATTGCTGATGGGCGCTGTAGCAGGCCAGCCTATCACAGCGCAATTCACAGGTGACCCTTCCTTGTCATCACGTCCGATGCGCAGAATAACTGACCCGCTGGAAAAAATGGGCGCGCAAGTCGAATATGAGCCAAAAAATGCAGATAAAGGGTTTTTGCCTGTCGCTATCACCGGTGCAGACCCTGTGCTTGCAATTGATTACGATACGCCTGTTGCATCTGCACAAATCAAATCTGCACTGATGTTAGCGGCGATAAATGCACGTTCTGAGACCATTATCACAGAGCCGCATATCTCGCGTGACCACACCGAATCTATGCTACGTCATTTTGGGGTGGAAATTAGCCAAGAACATCTTGAGGATGGCAGGCACCGCATTCGGCTTAACGGCGGCCAAAACCTGATTGCAAAGGATATTCATGTACCGCGTGATCCATCCTCAGCAGCTTTTGCGATTGTAGCAGCGCTTATCACCCCAGATAGTGATGTTTTTCTGCCCGCTATCAGCATGAATCCGCAACGCACGGGGCTTATCACCACCTTGATAGATATGGGCGGGGATATTACGATTATAAATGAGCGAATTGAAGGCGGTGAGGCGGTAGCTGATTTGCAGGTTAAATCAAGTCAGCTCAAAGGGATTACTGTGCCACAAGAACGTGCCGCATCGATGATCGATGAATATCCTATTTTGGCGATTGCCGCTGCAACTGCAACAGGCAAAACCTTTATGTCGGGGGTTGCTGAATTGCGCGTCAAAGAAACAGATAGAATTGCAACCACAGCACAAGGGCTAGCAGCATGCGGTGTTGAGGTTTCAGAAACACAAGACAGCCTAACCGTGACAGGCGGCACACAGATTGCAGGTGGCGCTACGATTAATTCAAGCCATGATCACCGTATCGCAATGTCTTTTCTGATTTTAGGTATGGTGAGCAAATCGCCAATTAAAGTAACTGATATTGAAACGATCGCAACTAGCTTCCCTGGCTTTCACACACTGATGAATGCGGCAGGGGCTGATATGCGTGATGGAATGGACGTGCAATGATGATTATTGCAATCGATGGAACAGCAGCTTCTGGCAAAGGCACTTTGGGCCGAACCATTGCGATGAAATTAGGGCTGGATTATCTGGATACAGGACTGCTGTATCGCGGGATCGCCCATAATCTGCTTGAAGCTGGCTTAGATATTGAACAAACAAGTGAGGCGGAGCTGGCAACATATGCTGAGCAGTTAGATTTATCCGCGCTTGTTGCATCCAAATTGCGCAGCTCAGATATTGCAGAAGGTGCATCGGCACTCGCAGCCCTTCCAGCCGTAAGACAAGCTTTGTTAGAGAAGCAACGGAATTTTGCACATCACCCGCCATCAGGCAACGGCGCTGTTTTGGATGGCAGAGATATCGGCACTGTTATTGTCCCTGAAGCAGATGCTAAATTCTATGTAGATGCGGCCGCCGATATAAGAGCGACCCGCCGCCATTTAGAATTAGAGGCTTCTGGATATGAAATTGAGTATTCTGAGGTGCTTTCAGATATTATCAAACGTGATTGTCGTGACAAAAACCGCACAGTAGCTCCATTAATTGCAGCAGATGATGCGTTTTTTATTGACTCATCGAACATGAACGCCGAAGAAGTTTTAAATCTAGCGCTAAACGTTCTAGCAGAGAAAAATTTGCTTGAGCCAATGCGTGCATAATAACCTGTCCGATATGCAGTCTCTGAATGCTCGTCGGACATTGTAACTTAAACCAAGCTGGAGAGTCATATCGCATCCGCTTAGATGACCTTAAGTTTATCAGCTGATAGTGAATATCAGAGCCAATGGCTCGCTCATTATCCGTTTTCAGAGTGATAAATTTCTTTCTTATTCCAGCAAGAAAGAAGATGTACGGCAAAAATAATCTGCCCTATATCATGAGCCCGGATGCTTTTACGGAGAAAAACGTGTCACAAACCACTGCGGAAAATCCCGCTATTGAAGATTTTGCTAGCTTACTTGCTGAAACTTTCTCAGAAGATACCAGCATTGAAGGCAGTGTTGTTAAAGGTAGTGTTGTTGCCATTAACGATGATTATGTAACAATTGATGTTGGCCTAAAGTCAGAAGGCCGTGTTGCATTAAAAGAATTCGGCATTGCAGGCCAGTCAGCTGAAGTCCAAGTCGGCGATACTGTTGAAGTATATGTTGAACGCATGGAAGATAAAGACGGACAAGCTGTACTTAGCCGCGAGAAAGCGCGCCGCGAAGAAGCTTGGGTAATCCTAGAAAATGCCTTTGAAGCACAAGAGCGTGTAACAGGCGTTATCTTTGGCCGTGTTAAAGGCGGGTTCACTGTTGACCTTTCAGGGGCAACTGCTTTCCTTCCTGGCAGCCAAGTGGATATCAGACCTATCCATGATGTTGGCCCATTAATGGGTACACCACAGCCATTCCAGATTTTGAAAATTGACAGACGCAGAGGCAATATCGTTGTCTCACGCCGTGCTGTTCTCGAAGAATCACGGGCAGAAGCAAGAAGTGAACTTGTATCAAACCTTCAAGAAGGTCAATTGCTACAAGGTGTTGTTAAAAACATCACTGATTACGGCGCATTCGTTGATTTGGGCGGTGTTGACGGTTTGCTGCACGTTACGGATATTGCGTGGAAGCGTATCAACCACCCATCAGAAGCCCTTACTGTTGGTCAGACTGTTGATGTTCAGGTGATTCGTTTCAATTCTGAAACACAGCGTATTTCCCTTGGTATGAAGCAGTTGCAGTCAGACCCATGGGAAGCAGCAGCTGAGAAATACACTATCGGCACACGCTTAAATGGCCGCGTAACAAACATCACTGACTATGGCGCGTTCGTAGAGCTTGATGAAGGTGTTGAAGGTCTTGTTCACGTTTCAGAAATGAGCTGGACGAAGAAGAATGTTCACCCTGGCAAGATCGTATCAACCTCACAGGAAATTGATGTGGTTGTGCTTGATATTGATATGGTCAAAAGACGTATCTCCCTTGGCCTGAAACAGTGCACACCAAACCCATGGGAAGACTTCAAGAATAACAATGAAGTTGGAACTGTGATTACTGGTGAGATTAGAAATATCACTGAATTCGGTATTTTTGTTGGCCTAAATAGTGAGATTGACGGCCTTGTTCACCTGTCTGATGTTTCTTGGGAACATAGCGGTGAAGAAGCCCTTGAAGGGTTTGAAAAAGGCGCCAATATCGAAGCGAAAATCCTTGAAATCGACCTTGAAAAAGAGCGTATTTCACTTGGGATCAAGCAGCTTACTGAAGACCCATTTGCAGGTGATGTAGATAAGATTAAGAAGGGTGAAGTTGTCACCTGTACAATCACTGCAGTAACTGAACAAGGTCTTGAAGTACGTGTAGGTGAAAACCTAACTGGCTTTATCAAGCGTGGTGACTTATCACGCGAGCGGAGCGAGCAGCGTTCAGATAGATTCGCAGTAGATGAGAAGATTGACGCTACTGTGGTTCAGTTTGACAAAAAGTCGCGCAATCTAGGCCTGTCTATCAAAGCACGCGAAATCAATGAAGAACGTAAAGCAATGGCTGATTTCGGTTCTTCAGATAGCGGTGCAAGCTTGGGTGATATCCTTGGCGCAGCGCTTGCAAAGAAAGAAGATGGTGATTCGCAAGAATAAAGCGTATTGCTAGAAACATGATTAATCCCTCTAGCAGGATAACTGCTAGGGGGATTTTTTATGCCCTAGATAGTGCTTGAAGCTCAGACAATGGGTCATTCAGCTTGACCTTAAATGTAAAACAGGTCATTTTTAAAGCTGTAAATTTGTATAAATACTAGCAGGCAAAAAATAGCATGACTAAATCTGAATTGATTGCCCGTCTCGCTGAGCAAAACCCAGACCTGTATCATAGGGATATTGAAAATCTGGTGAACACCGTTTTTGATACGATTACAACTGCCCTTGTAAATGGGGACAGAGTTGAGTTGAGAGGCTTTGGCGCGTTTTCTATTCGTGAGCGTAAAGCACGTGTTGGACGCAACCCTAGAACAGGTGATGCGGTTAGCGTTGAAGCAAAGCGTATGCCTTTTTTCAAAATGGGCAAAGGCATGAAAGAACGCTTAAATCGAGATGCCTAATCTCAATCGCACTTAGCTTGACACCTTATAAGCGACACGCCTCACCCTTATGTGGCTTTTAGTCAGCTAGAGGGACTTAAATATGCTTCATAATCTTTTCAGGCTTATTTGCGGCATTATCATCTTTGGATGTGTGGCTTTGTTTGTGACCTTAAACAAGCACCTTACACGCATCTCATTCTGGCCATCACAGCAAGGGCTTGAGCTTGAAACATGGGTGTTAATCCTTGGCTCGGTTGCTGTTGGGCTGGTTATTGGGGCAGGCATATTCTGGATTAGGATTCTGTTCTATAAATCACACATATGGCGGCTAAAGCGGCAGATTAACACCCTTAGCCAATCAGCAGAACCATCTGAGCAGAGACGGCAACTCACATGACACAGATAAAAATCTGCGGCATTACAGATACAAATACTTACGCACATTGCGCCCGACATGCGGTGGAATGGGTAGGGTTTGTGTTTTTTGAAAAATCACCTCGGCATCTTCAGCTTGAACAGGCTGAACAGCTTGTCAGCTTAACAAATGGTGAAATGAAGCATGTCGCCTTAACCGTCAATGCAAGCGATGCAATGCTGACAGATATTGTGTCGGCGGCACAGCCAGATATGCTGCAACTCCATGGGGATGAAACCCCAATGCGGGCTGATGCAATACAGCAAAAATTTGGCATTCCCGTGATGCCAGTGGTGAAAATATCCGCTCAAAAGGATGTTGAAAATGCGTCTCACTTCACCGGTTATTGTGACTGGATATTATTTGATGCTGCCCCGCCGGCCGATGCCCATATCCCCGGGGGTTTGGGGAAAAGTTTTGACTGGACCATGCTAGATGATTTTTCAGCTGCAATGCCGTGGATGCTGGCAGGCGGGTTAAATGCGGGTAATGTGCACAAGGCGATATATACAGCACAACCAGATGCTGTGGATATATCCTCAGGGGTTGAACGCATAAAAGGTATCAAAGATATCGCCTTGATTGATGAATTTATTGCTGCTGTTCGTACAGCCGCCGCATAAAGCGGAATAGCCCAAAGCCAATACGCTGAAGCAATAGGCGAAAAAATCGTATTTTTCGTCAGGATTTTGCGCTTTTTTCTGGTCAATACCCCCAACAATACCTATCTTGTGTTCAGCAAAATAGCCGCGCATAGGCGCTAAGGCTTTTGAAAGAACAGGAATATTTTTTATGGTTGAGCAGACTCCCAATTCATTTCAAAATCTGCCAGATGAAGCTGGTCGTTTTGGCATTCATGGCGGCAGATTTGTTGCCGAAACCTTAATGCCGCTTATCCTTGATGTTGAAAAAGCCTATTATGAAGCGAAAGAAGACCCAGCGTTTCAGGCTGAGTTGAAAAAATTACATACTCATTATATTGGCCGCCCATCTGCGTTATATTTTGCAGAACGCTTAACAGAACATTTCGGCGGCGCAAAATTATACCTCAAACGTGACGAGCTTAATCATACAGGCGCACATAAAATTAATAATGTGCTTGGCCAAGCCTTACTTGCCAAGAAAATGGGCAAGACCAAAATTATCGCTGAAACAGGGGCAGGCCAGCATGGGGTAGCCACAGCAACAGCCTGTGCATTATTTAACATGGAATGTGAAGTTTTCATGGGTGCCGAGGATGTAAGACGCCAAAAGCCAAATGTGGATAGAATGCGGCTTTTAGGTGCGAAAGTGCATGCCGTCACCTCAGGCACTTCAACCTTAAAAGATGCGATGAATGAAGCATTGAGATATTGGGTTGCACATCCAGACACGCATTTCTACATTATTGGCACTGTCGCAGGCCCTCACCCTTACCCAGAAATGGTGCGGGATTTCCAATCCATCATCGGCCAAGAAGCACGTCAGCAAATTGTGGAAGCAGAAGGCAGATTGCCTGATGCGCTTATTGCTTGTATTGGCGGTGGTTCAAACGCGATGGGATTATTCTATCCGTTTTTGAATGATGAAGATGTGCATATTTATGGTGTAGAAGCTGCTGGCCACGGCATTGATTCTGGCCTTCATGCGGCAAGCTTGACAGGGGGAAGCCCTGGCGTACTTCATGGCAACCGTACCTATCTGCTGCAAACAGATGATGGGCAAATTGCGGATGCGCATTCTATTTCAGCAGGATTAGATTATCCTGGCATCGGGCCAGAGCATGCATGGCTTCATGATGTGGGGCGGGTAAATTATGTATCTGCCACAGATGAAGAAGCGTTAAGAATGTTCCAGCTTTGCTCGCGTCTGGAAGGGATTATTCCAGCATTAGAGCCATCACACGCGCTTGCTTATGCATCGAAAATGCTGCCAGAAATGGACCCGGAGCAAATTGTAATTCTGAATATGTGTGGACGTGGCGACAAGGATCTTGAGGCGGTATTGCCGCAACTTGATGCGCGCGGCCTGCTGGATGTGAGAACTGGAGAATAAAGGCATGACAAGCCGCATTAGTAAATGTTTTGAGCTCGCCAAAGCAGAAAATAGAGCTGTTTTGGGGTTATTTGTATCTGCTGGTGATCCTGATCTTGAAACATCAGAAATGATTTTGGACAAGCTGGTTGAAAACGGCGCTGATTTCATTGAATTAGGCATGCCATTTTCTGACCCTATGGCAGATGGACCTGCTATTCAGGCCTCTAGCTTGCGCGCCATTAAAGCTGGCATGAATTTGTCTGAAACGCTGAAGGTAGCAGAACGTTTTAGGGCAAAACACCCGAACACACCGCTTATTTTAATGGGCTATTTTAACCCTATCTACATTTATGGTGTGGAGAATTTCTTAGATGATGCTGTAAAAGCTGGGGTTGATGGGCTGATTATTGTCGACCTTCCCCCTGAAGAAGATTCTGAGCTATGTGACCCTGCGCGCGAAAAAGGCTTAGACTTTATCCGCCTTGTTACGCCAACCACATTGGGCGACAGGCTAGAGGTTGTGCTGAACAAAGCTGGCGGTTTTGTGTATTATGTCGCCATTGCCGGTATTACAGGCACAAAAAGCGCAGATACAGATACCATTAAATCAGCAATGGAACGCATTTCATCTGCAACGAGCCTGCCCTCAGTAACAGGCTTTGGCATCCGAAATGCTGAACAGGCCGCAAAAACAGCCACATTGAGTGATGGTGTTGTTGTTGGTTCTGCGCTTGTGCAACGTATTGAGCAAGCAGCCGAGACAAATCCAATTAATCGTGATAAGTTACTCTCCGATATTGGAGGTTTCTGTGCAGAACTTGCACAGGCTATGAAAAGATAATACGAAAAACACTATACTAAAGAGGCGTCTATGAACTGGATTACAAATTCTGTGCTGCCTAAAATTAAAGCGTGGGTGCAGTCATCGGATGTTCCGGATAATTTATGGATTAAATGTCCATCATGTGATCAGATGCTGTTTCACACAGATTATCACGAATCCTTTAATTGCTGTTCTACCTGTGGTCATCATGCAAGCTTGCCGCCTGAAGATAGGTTCAAGATGCTTTTTGACGGCGGTGAATTCACTCTTGTTGAAATAGCCGAGCGTGCCGATGACCCGCTTAAGTTCAAAGATAGCAAACGCTATGTAGACAGGCTTAAAGCAACTAGGACAAAAACAGGTAAATCAGATGCGATTGCGATTGCGCATGGCAAAATTGGCGGGATGAATCTTGTCGTAGCAGCTTTTGATTTTAAATTTATGGGCGGCTCAATGGGACGCATTGTGGGGGACGGATTATTAAAAGCAGCTGAATTAGCGCTTGAGCATAATGCATGCCTTATCACGGTGCCCTCATCAGGGGGGGCACGGATGCAAGAGGGCATTTTATCCTTAATGCAATTACCCCGCTCCATCATTGCCATCAATAAGGTAAAGTCAGCCGGGCTTCCTTATATCGTGCTGCTAGCCCATCCAACAACTGGCGGGGTCACCGCATCCTTTGCCATGCTTGGCGATATTCATGTTGCTGAACCTGGTGCGATTATTGGTTTTGCAGGGCGGCGCGTTATTGAAGAAACCGTTCGGGAAAAGCTGCCAGATAATTTCCAAACAGCTGAATATCTCAAAGATCATGGTATGGTGGATATGGTTATTCCGCGTTCCCAGCAGCGTGACACCTTTATTTCCATGCTTCAGATGATGACCCATTCTACACATGACACCCCGATCGCTGCAGAATAGCAGCAGGTGCCAGCTAGCACTAGACAGGCTTACCCAGCTTCACCCCAAATTAATTGATTTAGGGCTGGAACGCACGCTTGCTTTGTCTGAAAAAATGGGGGCACCACATCTTAGCCTGCCCCCCACTATTCATATTGCCGGCACAAATGGCAAAGGCTCAACAGCTGCGATAGTGCGCAGTTTGCTCGAAGCTAATGGCTATAAGGTGCATGTGTATTCCTCGCCGCATCTCTGCAGGTTTAACGAGCGCATTCGGCTTGCAGGCAAACTGATATCGGACGAAGCCCTTGCAGATTTGCTAGAGCGGATAGAACAGGTCAATGGCGATAACCCCATTACCTTTTTTGAAAGCACCACTGTTGCAGGACTAACAGCCTTTGCAGAACATCCAGCAGATTTTTTAATTTTAGAAACAGGGCTTGGTGGGGTGTTTGATTCAACCAATATCATCACCGAACATGCCTGCTCTATCATTACCCCAATAGCCTATGATCATGAGCATTTTTTAGGCACAAATTTGGGCGAAATCGCATTGCAAAAAGCAGGTATTATGAAGCCTGATTGCCCCACTATCTGGGCGATACAAGACCATGAGGCGCAAACAAGCCTTAAAAACACCGCAGATGACATCACTATTGGTTCGCTTAGCATTGAGGGGGAAGATTTTTCAACGCAAAGCATGGAGGATAACAGCTTCACCTACCATAGCGCACAGCATGATATTAAGCTTATCCAGCCTGCTTTAATCGGGGCGCATCAAATCCAAAATGCAGGGCTTGCTTTGCGCTGTCTTGAGGTGCTTGGCATAACGTTTGATGCAAACTGCTTACATAAAGGAATGCAGAATACCGTGTGGCCAGCGCGTGTTCAAAAGCTTGAAAGCGGAAAACTGCTTGCCCAATCTACCCGTTCGGAGCTGTGGCTAGATGGTGCGCATAATGCCCATGGCGCAAAAGCCCTGGCAGAAGCGATGGCACAACTGGCTAAACCGCTTCAGCCAGAACAGCCAAAATGGATAATGGTGTTTGGCACCTTAAATACACGGCCAGCAGCTGATTTCCTAAAGCAGATGCGCCCGCTTATTGACACAATATACACCCTCACTATCCCTGACCAACCTGCCTCATATGACGGCACTGAGCTTCGGGATATTGCAGTAGAATTGGGGATAAATGCGCAAGCCTGCAACAGCCTTGAAGAGGCCATGCAGCGGATCGCAGCAGATAAGGACAACACAGCATTGCCGGTGATGATTTGCGGATCGCTTTATCTAGGCGGTTATGTGCTAGCGCAAAACCAAACCCTTCCAACATAAGAATTAGGCATATAAAAAGCTACCTAGACCACCGCCTAGATAGCTTTTCGTAAAACAGGTTTTCTTATCGTGTTAGCTGTTATCAGCAATCCATTGCTGAAGCTGAGATTTGCTTATTGCACCAATTTTTTCAGCCACAACTTCACCATCTTTGAAAATAAGTAAGGTTGGGATGCCTCTTACATTATAGTTTTGAGGGGTTGTTGGATTTTCATCAATGTTCAATTTTGCAATGGTGATAGCATCACCCATTTCGTCTGCGATTTCTTCTAAAGCAGGGCTGATCATTTTACATGGCCCGCACCATTCTGCCCAGAAATCTACCAGCACAGGCTTATCTGCTGACAATACATCTGTGTTAAAATCACCATCACTTGTTTTCATTGTCGGCATAAGAATTTCCTTTCAAATATTTTCATTCCCCAGGAACAGGTTTACACCCTTAATGGTCTTAATATCTACACCCGTCCTTGTTTTTAACGTAATCACCTTGGGTTATGAATTCAAGATCTGCTCAGACGAATTTGCCAAAAGCTGCGTGATTATTTCAGCCCTTCTGTGCTGTGTAATTTCAGTAATACTCTGATTTTGTGTCCATAATAAATAGCATTTTATCTCCTTATCAGGATAAATTTCTGCCATTAAAGCGCCATAAGCCGCCATTTGTGCCGCATAATTTATAGGCACCTCACTGCCAGCTTGTGCAGGCTTACCCGTTTTAAAATCAAGAATAATCACCTTGTCTGGCTGAATGATCATGCGATCAATTTTACCTGCGACAGGCAAATGCCCCACAAGCCCTGAAACAGACGCTTCCACCAACGCATCTTCTTGGAACAGGGGCGCAAATTTATCATCATCGATAATCTTGCACATATTAGCAATGACATGCGCGCCTTCTGCTTCTAGAAATGCGGCTTCATTTTTATAGTGCGATGCAAGCTGGTGCTGTATGAGCAATGCAGCCTGAGGACGTTGCTCATGTTGATAATTTGGCAGTATTTCTAGCAATTTATGCGCAAACTGCCCGAACAGAAGCGCTTTATTTCTATCTGCCTGCACAAAGCTTGTCGCATAACCGCCATCCACGAGATCAGATGGGCTTAATGGCCGTGCAGGTAGCGGCTCATTTGGCGGGGTCTCAAAAAACCATTGCGGCGCCTCATCTAGACTTGGGCCGTCCTTTTCCTCTGAAGCCTCTTCTAATGCGGATATATCTGCATTACCAGAACTAAGCTGCCAGCAATTCTCATCTATTCTAAGCGTAGTTGGGTCATGCGCTTGAGCCTGAGCAATATAGTCTTTTACCTGGTCCATTAAGGCAAGCCAGCTTCCTTCATAAAATCTATTTTGCTTTTTCTCCCAGCCTGAAATAAATAGCGCCTGTTCTGCACGGGTTAGCGCTACATATAGCAATCTGTCTTCCTCCTCCTGTTCGGTTTTCTCTTGCTCTGATTTCAGGGTGCGCACATAGCCTACATATTTTGTCGCAGCAGATGACCATATAGGCCCAACCGCGCTATTATAAATCGATTCATGGATGGATTTATCGCGCAACGTGTCTGGCAGAAAGACAATTGGC
The DNA here is from genome assembly GCA_965660095.1 of Puniceispirillaceae bacterium (SeqCode). Classification (GTDB taxonomy): domain Bacteria; phylum Pseudomonadota; class Alphaproteobacteria; order Puniceispirillales; family Puniceispirillaceae; genus WTJO01. Next base: position 16,994 of record CBFHYP010000011.1, on the reverse strand, counting down.
GCTTGCAACCCCTTCGCCCCATGAATCGACATAATGCGAACTTCATCTCGGGTTCTTACATCAAATTCTCGTTTTATTTCTCCAGCTGAACGCCTAAAATCGGCCAAAAATCCGTGTAAATCATTGCTGCCCTTAAGACAGGCATCTCGTGCTTTTTGTAAAAACATATTCAAAGCATCATCAATCACCGAACCAAGTCTTTGATAAAATGCCTGACGCCCGCCAGTATTCAGAACCTCACTATAAAATTCAAAAACAGATTTTTTTTCAGCCAAATTAAGCCAATGGCGAAGCTTGGATGCGGCCTGACCTAATTGTGTATCTGCGCCATCATGGCTGCGTAATTGGTCAAACAGACTATGTGCCCCTCGCCCATATGCAAGCTTGAATAATGCATCTTCATCCAGCCCAAATAGAGGTGATTTTAATAGACATGCAAGCTGCAAATCATTCTGCGGCAGGAGGCACACATCCCCAAGAGCAAGCAAATCCAATATTTCAATTTGGTTGTTAAGCTTAATTCTATCCCCGCCAGCAAAAGGCACATTTAGCGCTTCAAGCTGTGCGCGTAATAAGGCATAAAACCGGTTTCTTTTCTTCACCAAAATCAAAATATCAGATGGCCTGACAATCCGCCCAAGCCGCTCATTATGGCTACCTTGAATAAGCGCTTGTACTTGCTGGGCGATAGATTGTGCATGTTCCAAATCAGCCTGAACCACGTCACTATCATCCACTAATGCAAAGGGTTCTGGCTCATTCTTTTCCGTCTCTGCAATGGTATGTTTGCGTATTTCTACAAACCCTGGCATCTGGTACTTAAAGCTTTCATGGGCTGTATGTTCATCCCCAAGCCCAGATAAGGGGCGTCCCACCTCCTCGCTTTGTGCTGTCATCAATGCGTCCACAAATTGAAGTACAGCCGCACTTGAGCGGAAAGACATTCCGAACTGAAGTGCTTGAAACGGCTTTTGCGCCTGTTCTGCCTTCTGCTGATAGGCTTGTTTATTATGGGTAAAAATGCCAGGCTTTGCGCCCTGAAAACTGTAGATTGATTGCTTATAATCGCCGACCACAAACAGGCTTCTCTCTTGCTCTCTATCCTGTTCACTTCCATCAAAAAAACTGTCGGTTAGCTTATCGATAAGCGCCCATTGAGATGGGCTTGTATCTTGCGCCTCATCTAACAGAATATGGTCAACCCCTTGGTCTAATTTGAACCGTACCCAAGCCATAATCTCACTCTTACTCAGCAATTGTTCTGTGCAATAAATAAGATCATCAAAATCAAGCAAACCACTTTCGCGTTTAGCTCTTTGAAACTGGCGAAACACATGGATAGCAAGGTCACATAATGCGACACTCACACGGTAGCTTTCAGCCGATTGCTGTATCTCGCGCACCAGCTCAACATCCCCTGCAACCTGTTCTGCAAGGGCGCTAATATCCCCCCATTTTCCCTTAATCTTCTTATCCGAATACGATTTGGGTCTAGCGCCATCAGCATTGAATACACCTTGATATAGACGCTCTATCTTGGCAATTTTTTCCGCATTACTTTCTAAGCTAAGCCAATCTTGTATTTTTAGCGCACGGTCGGAAAGGCGTTTTCCGCCATCACTAAGCTGCACCGCAAATTGGCGGAGATGGCTATTTTCAGCGGATAATTCAAGAACCCATTTTGTAAGCACCTCATCTAATTTTTCTGGTGGTGTAAATCCGCACTCTGTCTCAAGCCTTTTGGAAAATTCCCGAACCCCCAAAGGTGCGGCGCTAAGCTGGGTAATTGTTTTTCTGTCTGATAGGATACGTCTGAGATGGTCAAATAATTGCTCATCAAGACCTTTGCTAATCAGAAATTGAATGTGATCACGCAAATCAGTGGACTGACGATAAGCAGTATCCACCACCTCCATCAAACTTGTGTGCAGATATCGTGCGGTTGTTTCTTCATCTGAAAGTTCAAAAAAAGGCGGCACTTCAGCTTCTAACGGGAAGCGGCGCAAAATACGTTGGCAAAAAGCGTGCAATGTATCTATTTGCGGGCTATCGCCAAAATCAAGGATATAGGCGAATAGCTCCCTTGCTTTATCCATTTGGCTTTGTGTTGGGCTTGGCTCCCCCATATCTTTGATGTCAGCGATTAGAACCTCTTGCGCGCAAATCGCCCATTTCTGTAACCGCTCTGAAAGTCGATGCCGCATTTCAGCTGCCGCTGCTTTGGTATAAGTCACACATAAAATCGAATCTGGTGCTGCCCCTGAAAGCAACAACCGCAATACCCTGTTGGTAAGCACATGGGTTTTTCCCGTGCCGGCATTTGCAGATACGAAGACAGAGCTGTGCGGCGAGGTAGCCGCAGCCTGTTTCTGTAATGCCTGTTGATAGGCTTTGTGATGCTGGGGATTATTTGTCATCATCATCCACCTCATGTGTGCGCCATTCGCGAACTCGCGCAAGATGACGGTAAGGTGAGAAACGTGGTCGTTGCGCACTATCTGGTTCACTTGGATAGGTACTATCGGGGCGATCAAAAGAAAGCAGCAACGCTTTCATCTGCTCAAAATAATAGGGGAGATCAAATTCATGTGGGGTGACGTCTTTAACTTCAGCAGGGTTGTCCGCCTTGCCTGTTAGATGCCAATATTCAAGTTTTGAGATATCAAGATTGCCATCTTCTTCCTGACCGTCAAACGCGCCTTGGCTTGCGATAAACGCTTCAATAAGAAGCTGTGTTGCTCGGCCTTTTTCCACCTGTTTGAGGGATGGCGGCAAGCCTGTCTTATAATCAATGACTGCCCAACGCCCATCAGCAGATTTATCCAGCCTATCTGCTTTTGCCCCTAATAGGATAGCGCCATGTGGAGATGTGATTTCAATTCTGCCTTTTTTCTCAGATAGCGATTGGCTGTTTTGCTGTCTTAGATATGTTTCATGTTCAATAAACCACGAGGCAATTTGCCTGAAACGTTGACGCCAAAACCGCCTGACAGGGATGGTGTCCACACATGCTGAAAACGCCTTATCTGCCATTGCCTCTAGCGTTTCAAACGCATTCCTCGGTAATGGCCCTGTTGGATATTTCTCTAAAAATTCTGCTAGGCAATCATGGTATAAACTACCCCTAAGGGCAGCATCAGGTTGCCGTGCAATATCCTCTAGCGGGCGCAATTTTAAAATATGTTTTGCGTAAATCGCATAAGGGTCCCTTATCAGAACATCCATATCTGTTGCCCAGAATTTACGCGGCCGAGCAGATATTTCAGGACACGGTCTAGGGGCTGAAATTGGCGTGGGATGCGCTGTATGTTCTGCTGTAAAACCTGCTTGAATATCTGGCGGGATGTGCGGTTTCAAAAGCGTATTAAGGCCTGTTGCACCAAGCACTGCCTCTAATCGTTGCCACCATCTACTTGCAACATTACTGGCTTCATCTGTTGTTTCAGACCGTGTTATCACAAGCTCTTTATGATGGGCTAGCATATAAAAATCATGTGCGGAAAGCCCTGCACGCCAGCGTTTATGCGGCAAGCCAAGCTGCTCTCTCATCTGCTGATTTACCCAAGGGCTATTATCTGGTAACGGCGGCCATACCCCCTCATTCAGCCCGCCTAAAATCACCACATCAGCAGATTGCATCCTTGCTTCCACTGTTCCTAAAATTGCAAGTCTGGGGTGCGTCCGCCAAGCGGTACGGACAGTTTGCTTTTGAGCAAGCTGATAGAAACATTCCGCATATTCAGATGGGCTGATTAAAATATCATGGCCATATTTTGCCATGTCAGATAACAGCTGTACGGCTATTTTGCCATCCGCCCCGCCCCATAAATCAAGCAAAGCTTCATTTTCAAAATCTGTCTGTGCTAAATATTCAGCTGCCTTGCCATGAGCTTCACTACATTCTGCAAGACTAACGGTGGGGCGGAGGAGAAGCTCATATAGCGGTGATAAAGGCTTTAAAATATGCTCCCGATAGAAATCAGCAAGTACCGTTAAGTCCGGTTTTTTGGAAATCTGCTTTGCTATCCCTTCTGCATTATCTTGGGGGAGGATATCGCGCAAAACCGCTAGCTCGATTTGCCGGATAGTACTATTGAACTGCGCCTTAGACAGCCCCCCGCATGCTAATCTATGCTTTGCAAGTGCCAGCAAACACTCTGCGCTTCCATCAGAACACATCCACCGCGCTACTAAATCAAGATAGCTTCCTTTTGAGGTCTGGCTTAGCGGCTGTCCTGCACTATCTTCTATTTCTATCCCCCAACGAAGCAAAGATGCCCGCACCGTGCGGGCAAGCTTTCTGTCTGGGGTAACCAGCAACGCTGTCTTCCCTGGCTCATTCAAGGTCTTGCGCAAAAGGCCCGCAATAAGGTCTGCTTCATGATGCAGTGAGCGTGCTGAGATCATCGATATCCCTGAAACAGCTTTTGCAGTCAGCATCATTTCGGTCTTATCCATACGGCGCCACATATGGGTTTGCTGATACGGCCTGAACACTTCACGCCATAATTTCTGGCGCTGAATTTCTGTTTCTGTTTGCGGAAACTCTCGCCACAGCTTGACCGTGCTCACCTGCCAGCCAAGTGTTTTGCATAGGCTGAAAAGCTGGTGTTGCGGGTGGCAAATATCCTCAATAATCGCTTCTTGGTCTGAAGTATCTGCGCTCTCAGTCGCAAGACCTGGCAGCACAACCATGCCATTGTGTAGCGATAGCACCGCCTGCATTAATTTGGCAGTACTAGGCAGGCTGCCGGTAGAACCAGCAATAACTATTGGATTTTCAGGCGGGTTTTCTTGCCAGCTTTTACACAATCTTTCCTGTAATTTTAGTTTCCTGTCGATAGGGTCAAGCATTCCACTCGCATCAAGAATAGCTGGCCAATGCTTAAAAATAATCTCTAGGAACTGTGCAATATCTGCCCAGTGCGATGAAAATTCATCTGGAATAAGGGTTGGGATTTCACTTGGCTCACTGCCTGCTTGTCTAATTTGATCGAGAACAGCACACAGCTCTTCTGCCAGCAATAAGGCTTGAGGGTGGCTTACCCGATACCCGCCAACAGTCATTTTGCTGATTAAATTTGCAAGCAGAAACTGTCTTTGTTTAGGGTCTATCGCATCAGCCAATAAAGCATCTTGCCCTTTTACTAAACTGTCAAACAGCTCATCTGTCCATTCATCACTCTCCCCTAGCGCAATAAGCTGGGGCAGTAATATCGGCATGCCATCAACACTATCTAAAAAAGCGGTTTGAAGAGATTGGCAGGCGCGTTGCGATGGAAGATAGATACGCCATTTAGGCAGGTCTTTGATATCAGCTACACGCGCTAACACACCCTGCGCTAACTGCTGCGCAAAATCTTGCCCAGCTGGAATGTTAAACACCCCTGCAGATCGCATCATTTCAGTATCTGTTTTCACTTTTTCGCGCTGATATTCTGTATCCATTGAAGCTATAGAATACATCAATCACGACTAGAACAAAACAAGAATATCAAAAACTAGGCTGTTTCATCTGCATTTTCGATAATGAGCCCCTTGGACTGCATTATAGCCTGCATATGTTCAAGCATTTCTGAATCTTGTGCAGATAATGTCAGATATCGCGCATCTTGCTTGTCTTGAATATGTTCAAGCTGGATATCAAGCCTATTTTGGGGCAGGAAATCAGCAATCCGTTCTGGCCATTCAATCATGCAAATACCAGATGCTAGGCCTTGTTCCAGCCCTAACGCCCAAACTTCTTCAGGGTCTTCTAGGCGATATAAATCCATATGCCAAATTTCTTGCCAGCCTATCTGAGTTGCCCGCTCTGCAGCATATTGTTGCACAAGCGTAAAGGTTGGGCTTGGCACTTCCATATCCATATCACCACAACATAGACGGATAAGATGGCGGGAAAATTCAGATTTTCCAGCGCCTAAATCGCCATAAAGGCAGATAAGAAAATTTTCTGGATTAGCCTGCACCAGCCAATCTGCAAGCCCATGCGCAACCTGATAGGTGTGCTGAAGGCTTGCAAGCTGGCAATGAAGTGCAGACATCTTATGCAAATTTAGTAACGATATTGTTCAGTCTTGAACGGGCCTTGTTTTTCAACACCAATATAACCTGCTTGGTCATCACGCAATGTGGTTAAGGTAGCACCAACCTTGTCCAAATGAAGTGCCGCCACTTTTTCATCTAGGTGACGTGGCAAGGTATATACTTCATTTTTGTAATTATCGCTGCTCGCATATAATTCCATCTGCGCCAATACTTGATTGGTGAAAGATGCTGACATTACAAACGAAGGATGCCCTGTTGCGCAACCAAGATTAACCAATCTGCCCTTTGCAAGCAGGATCATCCGCTTACCATCAGGGAATTCAATCTCATCTACCTGAGGCTTAACCTCATGCCAGTTCATATTCTGCAAAGACGAGACTTGAATTTCATTATCAAAATGGCCGATATTACACACAATCGCTCTATCTTTCATCTCTCTCATATGGTCAAGGGTGATGACATCTTTATTGCCTGTTGCGGTCACAAAAATATCCGCCTTTGATGCCGCCTGTTCCATGGTGACCACTTCATAGCCTTCCATCGCAGCTTGTAATGCACAAATCGGGTCAATTTCAGTAACCATCACACGCGCGCCGCCCTGACGAAGCGAAGCTGCAGAGCCTTTACCCACATCGCCATAGCCGCATACTACAGCAACCTTACCTGCAAGCATCACATCTGTTGCGCGTCTAATTCCATCCACAAGAGATTCACGGCACCCATATAAATTATCAAATTTTGACTTGGTAACACTGTCATTCACATTGATAGCAGGGAAAGGCAGCAGCCCTTTTTCAGCCATCTGATATAATCTTAAGACGCCTGTTGTGGTTTCTTCTGAAACGCCTAAAATGGCATCGCGCTGGGCGGTGAACCACCCTTTAGAGGCAGCAAAACGCTTATCAAGCTGTGCTTTCAAATATTCTTCTTCTTCAGTTTCAGGAGATGTTAACACCTCTTCACCAGCTTCCATTCTTGCGCCAAGCAGAATATACATGGTGGCATCACCACCATCATCTAAGATTAGATTTGCTGGCTTGCCATCTGACCAATCAAAGATACGGTCAACATATTCCCAATATTCAGCAAGGCTTTCACCCTTTTTAGCAAAGACCGGAATACCTGCTTCGGCAATAGCTGCTGCGGCTTGGTCTTGTGTGGAGAAAATATTACAAGATGACCACCGTAAATCAGCCCCAAGGTCTTTTAAGGTTTCAATCAGAACCGCAGTTTGAACCGTCATATGCAAACAGCCTGCGATACGCGCACCTGAGAGCGGCTTGGCTGCACCAAACTCATCTCTTAGCGCCATTAGCCCTGGCATTTCACTTTCCGCAATAGCAATTTCTTTACGGCCCCAAGACGCAAGGGATGCGTCAGCAATTACAAAATCTTCAGACATTTATTCACCTTTGATGGATGCAAAACGCGAAACTAAACTTATATATCCTCATGATATAGCGCGCTGGCTTAGCTTTTAGCAGGTTCTGGCTAGAAGTTCAAAAGTTTATCTTAATTCACGATGGAGCAATACAGAATGAAGTTTTTGCTGTGATGCCCATTTATCTAGCCAACATGCGCTAGCCACGGAACGGTGGCGCCCGCCTGTGCATCCAAAAGCAACCGTAACCTGATATCTGCCCTGCTGAACAAATAGCGGGATTTGGTTTTCAAGCTGTGCGGTTATATTCTGCATAAACGGGATAAATGCAGGGTCAGCAGCTACAAAATCCTGCACAGGGGCATCTTGACCTGTTTGTGCCCGCAAATCTGCATGCCAATGCGGATTAGATAAAAAACGCATATCAAAAATAATATCTGCAGCAGGGGGTAGGCCATTTTTATACGAAAAACTCATAACCGATAAGACCGGTTGATGCGCTAAGCTTAGCTCCAGCCTTGCGCTTAATTCTTCACAAAAAATATGCGGCGACTTTCCAGTGCTATCAATAACGATATCTGCTTTATCACGCAGCAGATAATGGATATCTGCTTCTGCTGCAATCGCAGATTCTAAAGTGCCTTGCTTGTCCATTAAGGGGTGGCGACGTCTCGTTGCTTTAAAGCGGTTAAATAATTCATCATCAGAGGCGGTGACATAGACAATCTGTGCCTTTTCACCAAATTGGTTCGCGATATTTAGGGCAAGCCTGTCAATCGCTTCTGCATCAAAACCTGAGGTGCGTAAATCAACACCAATCGCTAATTTGCGCCCCTCTGTTTCGACCACCAAACTTATCAACTGGTCAACAAGGGCAAGCGGCATGTTATCTACGGCTGTGAATCCGACATCGTCAAGATGGCGCAAGGCGGTAGAATGCCCTGCACCTGACCGTCCAATAACGCAAACAAGCTGAAGGTCACTATCAGCATCTCTTGTGCTGTTGTTATTTGTTTCTGATTCATCCATCCAATATTGCATGGCGGTATAATTTCACTCGCTTTAAAGAGGCTATCATCCAGAAGCTTACACGGTTTCAAAAAAGCTAGATAGAGGCAAGTGGTAATTTCAATGTAAAAACTGCCCCGCCCTCAGGGTGATTATCTGCTGTTAGACTGCCACCATGCATAGATGTTATCTGTCTTGAAATAGATAGGCCTAGACCTGAATGAATTCCAAAATCCTTTTTATTTGGCCTTTCAGTGTAAAATCGTTCAAAAATCCGCTCTAGCATATTGGGCGAAATTCCTGGGCCTTTATCTGATATACAAATAATCGCATTTTCATTATCGCGCGTTAATGAAATACGAATAGGGTGTTCAGAATTAACCGGGTGAAAGCTGACGGCATTGGTGAAAATATTATCAAGCACCTGAAGAATTCTATCCCTATGCATCGCCACAAACAGCCCATCGGTGGTGATATCACAGATAAAGCGAAGTTCTTGATATTGCTGCTCAAGCATCATTGTCCAGTTCGACATCATCTCGGTTAAATTAGAAGGCGGGGGAAGTTCACCAGATAATTCAGCATCTAACCTGCTTGCAGAAGAGATATCGGTAATAAGCCTGTCAATACGTTGCACATCATTTAAAATCACATTCATCAAGCGGCGCTGTTGATCCGCATCATCAATACGCGCGATAGTCTCAACCGCTGAGCGCAGTGACGCAAGCGGGTTTTTAATCTCATGGGATACATCCGCTGCAAAGCTAGCAGTGGCTTTAATCCTATTTTGAAGTTCTTCTGTCATTTGAACAAGCGAGACTGAAAGCTGACCTATTTCATCTTTACGGTCGGGAAGTCTGCGCAAGCTTGTGGTCGGGTCTTGGGATTGGCGCAGATTATCTGCTGCATTTGCAAGAAACTTAATCGGCGTAACAATCGAACGTGACAAGAAAAAACCAAACAGGGCGGTAAAGCCAAGTACCACCAAAAATATTGTAAAAAAGGTGCTATTCACGGTGGCAATTTTTTGTTCTAAAGAGCCGCCTGTAGTGGTCACCAGCAACGCACCTTTTATCACTCTTAAATCATAAACAGGGATGGTAACCGCAAGCACCATTTGACCACGCGGACTTCTGAAGACACTGCGCGAAACCTGACCTTGAAGCCCTGCTGAAATATCTGGTAATTGCTGGGCACGGCGGATTGCTCTTATATTAACAGTTTGAATATCTTCTCTGCCTTTGACGGTTTCTGTCAAACGCAACATGCCTGCAAATAACACATCAAACATATGTCTGTGCATGCCGTCTTTGTGCCTGCGCTGAAGACGAATAAACGGGCGTCCACCTGCAAGTCGCATTGTGTCTGCAATCATCACCCCTTTTGTATTAAAAACCCGCGCCCTGAGATTAGAGCCATACCCCACCAAAGGAAGCAGGCTTTTCATTGTTTCAGAAGAAAGCTGACCAGGATTGCTTGGTGCTTTTGCAGCCTCTTCAAGGGCAAGGGAACGTGCTAAGGTCACGCCTTGACGTTGCAACGCTTCTAATTCAGCTTCGATTAAGGTAATGCGGTAATCATCTATTACCAATACGCCTATTAAAAACGCGATAACGGGAAAGATGGTAATCGCCAGAATTTTTGCAGTTAGCCGGCTAGGAACCCATTTTGTAAATCCAGCTAGCCGCATGACACAGATGCCGCATCACTATTTCGAGCAGATAAAAACATCATCGCTATACACCGCACAACCATCTTATTGATGCTGTTCTTTATACCGGTATCCTGCACCATATAGGGTTTCGATTTCGTCAAACTGCTCATCATGTTTTCTGAATTTCTTTCGAATGCGTTTGATGTGACTATCGATTGTTCTATCATCCACATCCATATTGTCAGAATAGGCTGTTTCCATCAATGCTTGCCGCGCTTTAACATGCCCTGGCCGTGCTGCCAATTCTTGCAAAAGCAGAAATTCTGTTAAGGTAAGCTTAACTTCTTCACCCCTCCATTTGCAGCTATAGCTTTCAAGATTAATGCTTAAATTACCGCGCATCAGCATAGCTTGTTTTTTGCCTGCACTGCCTGCACCTGACACTCGCCGCAATAATGCATGGATACGCGCGATCAGCAATTTCAGCGAAAATGGCTTTGTGATGTAATCATCAGCCCCAAGCTCAAAGCCAACAGCCTCGTCAATTTCATCATCCTTACTTGTTAAAAATATCACAGGAAGGTCACTTCTCTCCCTGATTTTTTTCAACATCTCTGTGCCTGTCATGCGCGGCATTTTGATATCCAAAATAGCCAAATCAGGCGGATTGCGCATCAGCTCAATCATCGCAGCTTCACTGTCAAAAAAGGACGTAACCTGAAAGCCCTCTGCCTCTAACGCAACTGAAACAGACTCCGTAATATGAATATCATCATCGACTAAAACTAAACGAACTGCCATCACCAACTTCCTTCCTTTATCCCGTCTCTTTGATTACCTGCGGTTTATATGTAGTGTCTTTATCAACAGGCTAGAGGGTGAAATCACGGCATAAATATGTTCAAAAAAAGGCACGGTTAATGCGCATCAGCCCAAGATGTACCTATTCCTGCCTCTGCAATTATGGGCACAGAAAGCTCAAGGCTAGGCAGATGTGCAGACTGCATCACCTCAACAATTACAGATTTGGTTTCCTCGATTTGGTCTTCTGGCACTTCAAAGATCAATTCATCATGGACTTGTAGCAGCATTCTTGCGTCTAGCTTATGTGCGGTAAGTGCATCTGGCAGTCTGGCCATTGCACGTTTGATAATATCTGCGGCACTTCCTTGAATCGGTGCATTAATGGCCTGACGTTCTGCAAATGCACGCACAGCCCCATTAGAGGAGGCAATTTGCTGGATATGAATTTTGCGGCCAAACAAGGTTTGTACAAATTTATGTTCTTTTGCGAATTCCTTTGCTTCATCCATATAGGCTTGAATGCCAGGGAATCTTTCAAAATAGGCTCCAATATATTGCCCTGCCTCTAACCTGCCGATAGAAAGTTGGCGGGCTAGCCCAAAGGCTGAAATACCGTAAATAATGCCAAAATTAATTGCCTTTGCACGTCTTCTAGTCTCAGCATCCATTTGATCAAGCGGGATACCGAATACCTCAGATGCTGTTTGTGCGTGAATATCGACACCTTTTTGAAAGGCATCAAGCATGGTGCTTTCTTGGGCGACATGGGCAACCAAACGCAATTCAATTTGGCTATAATCTGCTGAGATAAGCTGATAGCCTGGCTGGGCAATAAATGCCTTTCTGATTTGCCGCCCTTCACTGGTGCGAATAGGAATATTTTGCAGATTTGGGTCTGATGAAGATAATCTACCTGTGGATGCCCCAACCATCGAAAACGAGGTATGGACACGTTCAGTACGCGCATTCACAGACCCATTTAACGCATCTGTATAGGTTGATTTCAGCTTAGCTAACTGCCGATAATCAAGCACGGATGAAGCGATATCTACCCCTTGTGCTGCTAAATCTTCTAAAATATCAGCGCCTGTTGAATAGGCCCCTGTCTTCGATTTTTTTGGCGGCGGATATCCTAATTTATCAAATAGGATTTCTCCAAGCTGTTTCGGGGAAGCAATATTAAAGCTTTCACCTGCAGCATCATGGATAGTTTTTTCAAGCTCAGCGATACGCAACGAAAAATCATGAGAAAGGCGCTGTAGAAACGCTCGGTCAACACAAATACCCCGACGCTCCATATCAGCAAGCACAGTGATAAGCGGGCGTTCAAGCCGGTAATATACCGCGCTCATCCCCTCTTGTGCTAATCGCGGTTTTAGCATCATCCATAACCGCAAACAGATATCTGCATCTTCTGCTGCATAGTCACATGCTTTTTGAACCGGCACTTGTGAAAATGGGATTTGTTTTACGCCTTTTCCGCAAATATCTTCATACTTAATATTTTGATGACCAAGCATGTTTAATGCAAGTGCATCTAGCCCATGACGCTCGGTGCGCCCAGCATCAAGCACATAAGATAAACACATCGTATCATCAACCGGATGAAGCTCGATAGCCCCGTTTGCCGCATGTCCAAGCACATGGCTGTCATATTTCAGATTATGCCCAATCTTCAATACAGAGGCATCCTCACACAAGCCTTTGAGCATCTGCATTGCAGTATTGAAGTCAATTTGCTCTATCCGCTCGCCAGCTTCCTCGTCTGCGTCTAAGAAATCAAATCCAGCCTCTAAATCAGCTTGTTTGTGGCGATGGCGAAGCGGAATATAGCATGCCCTCCCTGCCGCAGTGGCAAGTGAAACCCCAATAAGATCAGCTGCTGCTGCATTCAACGAGCTGGTTTCTGTATCTATCGCCACAAACCCTTGTGCTGTAGCTTCGTCAATCCAGCTTTTTAGCCTATCTGCTGTGGTCACGAGCTCATATTCTGTTTGTTCGACACTTGGCGGCAGAATAGCCGGTTTATCTTGGCTTGCATCATCAGATGTTTTTTGCTGCGGCTGTTGGCTAGATGCTTGCGGTGAAGATGCAGATTGCCCCATCGCAACAAGTAAGGAGTTAAAGCCTTGCGCGCTTAAAAAGCTTGTCAATTTATCCTTATCTGTTTCTGGCTTTTTGAGCTGTTCAATGGAAAAAGGAAGTTCAACATCATTCTTTAACGCAACAAGCTGGCGCGAGATACGCGCTTGCTCTGCAAATTGGATAAGGTTTTCGCGGCGTTTAGGCTGTTTTATGGTTTCTGCTTGGGCAAGCAATGCGTCTAAATCACCAAATTGATTAATCAATTCTGCTGCGGTTTTCACTCCAATACCTGGCACTCCAGGGACATTGTCTGTTGAATCCCCTGCCAAGGCTTGTACATCAATGACCTTATCTGGCTGAACACCAAATTTCTCAAACACCTCATCAGGGCCAATCGGGCGTTGCTTCATCGGGTCAAGCATGCGCACAAAAGGTTGCACCAATTGCATCAAATCCTTATCAGAGGATACGATAATACAGTCTTTTTCTTGTGCGGCCGCGATTTTTGCATAGCTTGCGATAAGGTCATCAGCTTCGAAACCGGCCATTTCAAGCATTGGCAAGCTTAGCGCTTCTGTTGCCTCTCTGACCAAGGCGAATTGGGGCACGAGTTCCTCAGGTGGTTCTGAGCGGTTGGCTTTATATTCAGGATAAATATCATTTCGAAAGGTGGTGCGCCCTGCATCAAAAATAACCGCAACATGTGATGGGTTTAAGTCCTCCATCAGCTTCATCAGCATTTTGGTAAACCCGAACACCGCATTTATCGGTGTGCCGTCAGCTCTGTTCATCATTGGCAAACCGTGGAATGCACGGAAGATATAGCCAGAGCCATCAACAAGGACCAATGCGTTTTCTGAGTTAGGCGCAGATGATGGCATAATGACGTCCTTGTTGATTACTAACCAGTGAATGATTAAAAGTCTGGCTGATGGTAAAAGCTTTAATCAGCCTGTTCTGCGAAATGATGTGAGCAATATGGGCAGGTAACAGATTTAGCCTGAGAGGCAATTGGTGCGGTTAAGGTAAGCCAGATTTGCGGATGGCCAAGTGCGCCGCCGCCGCCATTGCATGATACGCGGCTAACGCCTTTAGCAACTGTGGTTATTGGCTGGTCTGAGCTGTGCTGTTCTTGTGACATTTATATCCCTCTTAAATGCAGTCTTCTGCCGTTGTGGCCTTCCGCCATTATCATCTTATCTGTAGCATATTTTGCCAGGTAGATGGAAACTGAAAACCGTATGATTTTGGGGCTAAATTGATTTCATATTAAAACGCGCCAAATAGGGCTATCCATCACAAGGTGGTTTGGGTATAGTAGGGATATCAACAGGCACCCGTAGCTATTGTTGGCTAGCTTGCCCTCCGAAGGCAGAGGCCGCAGGTTCGAATCCTGCCGGGTGCGCCAATTTCCTTGTTTCACTATCCACAACCAATTGATTTGCAATCATTTTCAATGTTTGCAGATGAGTGGTGTGAAACAAGATGAGAAACAAATATGCTAATAGCTATGTGCTATTTCATAATGGTGTTGACTATCCGCTGTTATCCCGAGCTTTTTGCATCGAAAATGTGTGGGTGGTTTGAGCTGTGGTACAACAGACCGTTGGTGTTCGTCTTCATATCCTTTGAAACAGCTATATCATGACATATCAGAAGGTCGCCAACGATAAGACCCACTGCCCTTGATAAGCTTGCCTCATCTTCAATCTTTTCTGCATAGGTCAGCGAAGCGTTCTAATGCGGACAAAATGGCCAAGAGCCCAAACCTGCCTGCGGGGGTTGCCCTGTGCAGAGAATATCTTTGTAAAATTACTTTAGCATTCTCATCACACAAATGTAACGAAATAACCGGAATTTGAAAGCCCTATCAACTAACCCTTTGAAGAGGCTTTCGACATGAAACAGTTCATTCTTACTGCACTTTTGAGCACTACTCTTTTATCGTCTTCACTCACTTTTCCAGCATTGGCTGACGGTCATGGATCGCATAAAGCAATTGGTGAAACGAGCGCACTTATTCCAGAAGCTGGTCTTGCAACACAGCCGCTAAAGGATGGCGAAAGCGCAAATACCAACTTCCCTTTCGCAAATTTCAAAGCCATTGCTACTGTCGGTGAAATTGATGCCGAATCAGGATTAGCGTTGACAGGCTATCCAGATGGTCAGGCAGCCATGCTTGCAGATGATGAAACCGTTCGGGTTATCTATCAAAGCGAATCTTATGCAACAATGGGACGTGCCCCTCAGCCTGAAACATATCCGTGGCAGATGAAAAATGGTGTTACCTTCACAGGCTCACACATCCATACAATCGATTATGACAGAGCAAAATTTGCAGATTTCATGAATAATAAAAACACTGCACAGGACATGGTCAAAGGTTCAGGAAAACTGTTTGATACAGTCTATAATGGTTTCGGCGAAATCGTATCTGCACCATCATTTGACCCGGCCTATCTATCTGGTAAATGGGGCAACCAAACTCGTCCAGATGGAACATTGGTGCAGTTCAAGCCTGATTTCCGTTTAAGTAAAGCAGATTACTTCTTCCAAAGTTTCTGCGGCGCTTGGTATGAGCAAGCCAATAAATATGGCGATGGCATTGGTTTTTCCGATGATGTATGGCTGACAGCTGAAGAATGGGAAATCGGTAGAATGTTCCCAGCTGGAAAGTCTGATTCAGCAGCAACTCTTGGCCTTGCAAGTGTCGTGGTCGATATTGCAAATCGCACTGCTTACACTGCACCTGCGCTTGGCCAGACCGGATATGAGAAGCTTATGCCGATCAACTCAGGTCATAAAGACTATGTGGTTATCGTGGCAGCTGGCTATAATCACGGCCAAGAACCTGCACCAAATCGTATCTATGTTGGCATGAAAGACCGTCAGGCAGATGGTAGCAAAATCAACTATGCAACAGCAAATGAGCGTGATGCTTTCCTTGCACGTAACGGCTTGTTATATGGCAAGATTTATGGCCTAGCGCTTACCCCTGAAGTATTTGCAGACCTTGGCATCGAGTTGAAGCTTGATGCAAAAATGGTAGATGATTATATGAAGGATGCTGCTGCACCAAACGATTTTGACGGTCGTTTTTACCCGACATCTTATCAGTGGTCAGGCTTTGATAAGCCAGTAGCTGTTCAGGACACCGAGATGATGCTATGGGAAAATGAAGATGAGCAGCCAGAGGGCTATGCATTCTTCAATGGTGACACCAAAACAGAACACCCTGCGGCTGACCCTTCAGGGGCTGCACGTTATTTCCAAAACATGACTGATGAAGGTGGTTTGCTTGCTTTTGACCTTGGCAATCTTGCTAAGGCTTTAAGAGAAGCTAACGGTGAGCTTCCTGCATTCCTTGATGTGTCTGTGAAGCGTTCTGTTGCTGCCGTAGATGGTGCATTAACACTAAAGCTTGGCGGCGAAGGCAAGACTAAGGATGGCGATGCTTCTATCCATATGGAAAAAGGCGTTGCTAAGATGGTTGCACCAGATGGCCTATATTGGGCAAAAACAAGCGATGGTGACTATCTGATTGTTGACGAAGATTCAGGAAATGATTTCGGTGAACGCAAATATGTGCTGACAATTGATAATGACATGAATGTCACTGATGCACATCTTCTTGCGATTTCAGGTGGTAAGTATAGCTCACGTTATGAAGCAGGTGTATCTGCACTAGGTGGTGCTTTCACAAAGCCAGGCACAACTGAATTTTCAGGTTCATGGCCTGTGACTGCTTTGATCGAAAAGAAGGCTGATGGTTCTTTCTATTCGATGGAAGAGTTGAAAGGAACAGCGCGTCAGGACATTCGCAGCAAAATCAAGACTGCTGAGCAAACCTATATTGGCGTGGTTCAGGCTCGTCCAGAATCAAGTGGTTCTGTAGAAGCACATGGCGGTGATGCAGGTGGGCAAATCTTTATGTTCACCATGAACCCTAAAAAATAACACTACCATAATAAAGAAGAGAGGCGTGATAATGCGCCTCTCTTTTTTTTGTCTCTG
>CBFHYP010000010.1:0-67279 GCA_965660095.1 Puniceispirillaceae bacterium (SeqCode) | reverse complement strand
ATCTGTATGACAGAGACTGATAACTGGCGGTCTGTAATGAACCAGAACCATAACCATAACGCAGAGGATAATCGGGTTATCCGGCATTTTGCCATAAGCGTTGATTTGCACGTAATAGCTATGAAAATCATACTGATAATGCCGTGAAACAGCAACAAGTCCAGTTGTGGCATTTAGGGATGCAGATTTCTCCATGCCAATTGCCAACAATGCGGGGCATCTTTTTCTTAAAACGCACTTGTAAGTTTCAGGTCTGAAATAGATTTGGAAGGCGTAAACACAACGCGAAAATGCACTAAATGTGGTTCTGAGAATACTGCGCCTACACAATCTTCTGATGATGACTTTTAGAAAAAAATATTACCGCGTGATAACAGGTAAGTTTCAGGACGGTGTCGACATAGTGTCGACATAATGGATTTTTTGGTAAAATAAATTTATTTAAATATATGAAATTAAATAATAAAATTACTTTTTGAATGTTAAGGCCACTACACTGTGGGTGTGGGGGGTCGTGGGTTCAAATCCCGCCACTCCGACCAAATTTTTGTCATTTACAATGCCTTATATGTAGTTTTCTGTATAAAAAAGATTTCTGAAGCGTATCTTGCGTGCGGCAGTATCTTTTGAAAGGGATAAAAACACCGCTAGAAAAACTTGCGAGGTTTTGAGAACTCAGGTAACTATGAGCCAGTAGGTTTGAGAATTGGGGGAAGCGCATGGTCAAAGCACGTATTTACCAGCCATCGAAAACAGCTATGCAATCTGGCAGAGGAAAGTTGCAAGGCTGGATACTAGAATATCCACGCGCTAGCAAAGTCTCCCCAGACCCGCTTATGGGCTGGCAATCCTCATCCGATACACACCGCCAGGTAAAGCTTCGTTTCCCAACAAAACAAGCGGCCATGCAATATTGTGACGAGCATCAGATTGAATACTCAATCTCTGAAACCCATCAGCGCAAATTGCGTATTAAATCTTATGCAGAAAATTTTAGCACCTCACGCGTGGGAAGCTGGACTCACTAAACGCCGCTAGCGTTGAAAAGATAATTTTTAGATTGTCTTTATAAGTGCAATCTCTTATGTTGCGCTCATTGATGTGTATCATCAGAAACGGCTCCGTAGCTCAACTGGATAGAGCAGCTGACTTCTAATCAGCAGGTTGGGGGTTCGAGTCCTCCCGGAGTCGCCATTTTTTGTGTCTTAAGACACCCCCATTACCATTTACATTGACCTGCTATTTTGCCTTTTGACCAGGTTCACTAGCGCATATTCTAGCTCAGAGGCTGTCCAATTTTCGGATACAGCCTGTTTTAAAAATTGTGCTTGTGTCTTCGGCGCTAACCCGCCAATAGGGGGGTCGTTATCAAGGTTGGTTGGGAAAGAATAACCCTCAGCACATGCTGCGATAACATTATCGATTTGCGCTTCAGAGAATTTTTTCTGCTCTCGCAAAGACGCTAGCACGGGAAATAATGCTTGCGACATGGATTTTCTGTCAATGGTCTCCATCGCTCTGCCGAAAGCAGAGGAGAGTTGAAGCAAATTTGCCATCCGGTGAATATCAGATGATTTATTATCCCCAGCCGCATGCATTACAGCAGGGTTGAAGAATAACAAATCGCCTTTTTTAAGCTCCAATTGGACATAATTCTCTGCAAAATAGGCCTGAAATTCATCCCGTTTAAAAGCCATATACCCTGCATTAAAGCGTTGTGAGAATGGCAATAATTGTGTAGGGCCAGATTCGATTGGCATATCACAATGCGCAACTGCCCCTTGCAAGGTCAGATAGGGCGAAAGACGGTGAATATGTGCCGGATACTGCGCGGCCTGTTCGGTGGTCATAAAGCCTAAATGATAGTCACGATGCGGCTTTTGGGCTTCTCCACCAGGGTTAACCCGATTTACTTGGGCTGTAAGCTGATAATGTGGCCCTAGCCATGCCTCAGCAGGCAAAGCAATCGCGTTCGATGCATAATAGCTAGCGAAATTCCCAGCATCAAATAAGCAATGTTTTTCAAGCGCATTCCAAATTCTGTCATTTGCGCCTGCTTTAGCGAAATGATCGCCACTTCCGCTTTCGCTTTTTGTCTCATCTTCGATAATATCTTCAAAGATTTCTGTGGCAATGTCGATAATCACATGATCATCAAACCCAGCTTTAATTACAATAATACCAGAGCCTTGTTCAAAGTTCCGTGCCCATTCGCCAAGAAGTTGCTGACGTAAATCTTCTTTTTTTGCAGCTTTATCCACAAATTTGCCGTCATAGATGGGAATATTCTTTTCTATCGAAGTGGCAAGCGGAACCTGTGCATTATCTAATGCCTGCTCAACACTGCTTTTGAATTGGGATATATCACCACTTTGCCCATCAAACCGAAGTTCTTGGTTGGTCATATACGCATGAATATTCATCTAGCTTCTCCATTTGTAAGGAATCCCATCTTATCATGGATTAACTTTTTTTTTCTAGTAACAGATAGATTTTATTTTCATTCTCTTGCCCTAATGCTTTAAATGCGCCAATGTTTGAGGTGAATTTATCGCAAGATGGAAAAGGCGAGATGTGATGCGCAATAACCAGTCTTATTCCCCGCTTGAACACCATCAGGCACGTTGCCCAAGATGTCATCATCCCCTTCAAACGATTGCCGTTCATGGGCATGAACAATGTGCGCATTGTAAGGCGAATATTCTGGAATGCTGTTCTGGTGAAACCTGTGAGGCAGTATTTGATGATGACACTGCTTATCTTAAAAGCTGAAAGTTTCCACAATGGGGTTTAAGTTACAGAAAGAAGATGTCACCCAATTTCAGCGTGATGGTGTGGTATTGCTAAAAGGCTTGTTTGATGGGTATTGCGATAAAATAGAAGAGGCGATTGAGGCTAACCTTGCATCCCCTGGTCCTTATGCTGCTGAAAATGTTAAATCAGGCGAGCAGGGACGGTTTTTTGATGATTATTGTAATTGGCAACGCTTGCCTAGCCTGCAACATATTTTATACCATTCAGATGTTGCAAAAACAGCCGCAGGGTTAATGCAATCACAGACGGCTCAACTATTTCATGACCATATTTTAGTCAAAGAGCCTGGCACCTTCACTGCCACGCCTTGGCACCAAGATAGCCCTTATTATTGTGTTGAGGGAAGCCAGACAGTGAGCTTTTGGACTGTGGTTGAAGCTGTGTCAGATGCCACATTACGCTGTGTTAAGGGCTCGCATCTGTGGCAGAAACCCGTCTTGCCGAAACGATGGCTTTCTGGCGAAGATTTTTATCTCAATACAGACGATTATATCGATGTGCCTGATCCAGATGCTGAAGGGATGGATATTGCTGAATATCCAGTGTCACCAGGGGATGCGATCGCTTTTGATTTCAAAATTTTGCACGGGGCGAGGGGTAATGATAGCCCACATAGGCGGCGCGCTTTATCATTGCGGTTTGTAGGTGATGATTGTGTGTTTACCCAAAGGCCAGGACCAACATCCCCGCCATTTCCAGGGCATAATATGCAAGAAGGGCAAAGACTAAGAGAAGATTGGTTTCCTATTTTATATGGTGCAGAAGCACTTAAATAACGTTAGATAACGGTTGGAATCTGTCTTTATTCATTCTTTGATTTTACAAAAACGAGTCTCTTTAAAAAGTTTAAATGCGTTTTTGTTTTAATTTGCACAAAACACAACCTATAATAGATTTATAAAGATATAAAATCATCTATATTCTTCAGATTGAATTCTAATGCGGAGGCAAATATGACTTGGAATTACAGTATTGTTGATAATGATACAATTCAGATTAATGCAGATGTTGATTTAGCAGAAAAATCTGGAATTGATGATACCTATGTAGCAATTAATAAACGGGGTTCTAGCTAAAGGATTGAGAAAGTTTCCACCTCCTATGATGTTCCAACTGGATTAGGTGATTTGCTTGAAGGGAATGTCCCCGATGAACTCGCTGGTAGTACGGAGCTTACGCTCGATTTGTCACAAATTTCTACTACGCTCATGCCGTTAGCACTTGAATTAAGGAATTATTCAACTGAACAAAAGCCTGGAAAAACGCCTCCGAGTGGTATTACCGAAAACGCACTAGGCTCTAACATTACCGAAATTATCGGCTCAAATAATGATGATTATATTTTTGGAACCTATGCGGCCGAAACGATTTCAGGTGGGGCTGGCAATGACCGTCTTTTAGGCGGCGGCGGTGATGATACCTTAAATGGCGGTGCAGGGGATGATGTGATCACAACAGGGTCTGGCAGTGATACGGTAGATGGCGGGGCTGGGAATGACACGCTGGTGATGCAATGGTTACGGCTAAGAGAAACTTCTACTGGCGATAAGTTACTGGCACTGAAAGATGATGCTGAGCATGGTAATAATGCAACCAAATTTGAAACATTGCTTAATGAGTATAGCCTATCTGCATCTGAGGTAGCGGTCTGGATTGAGATGGATGAAGGCTTTGTCTACAGCTATTATGAAGCAGACGATGTATTGCATCAGAAAACTATCACAAATATCGAAAATATTTCGGTTTCTACGCATGCTAAAATCGTAGGTGGAGTAAAAACCCCTGCTTCTGCTATTATACAAGGTGATGAAAACGCTAACCAGATAATTGATGGTAAAGGGGATGACTTACTATTTGGGCGTGGCGAGAATGATGTGATTTTTGGCAGAGGCGGTGATGATATTATCAAAGGTGGGGCTGACAATGACCACCTTAACGGTGGTTATGGGGCTGATACATTATCTGGCGAAGAGGGAGATGATAAGCTAATTGGTGCTGTGGGGGATGACATCCTCAATGGCGGTGCTGGCGATGACATATTATATGGCGGCAAAGGCGCAGATACGCTGAATGGCGGCGAAGGCTTTGATACTGCATCTTATGAATGGGCCGGTGCAGGCGTTATTGTTTACATTGATAATAGGGACAAAAATACAGGGAATGCCGAAGGGGACATGCTCACCAGCATTGAAAAGCTTATCGGGTCAAAATATGCTGATAACCTTTATTCCGGCCAAGAGGGTAATAACACGGTTATGTATGGTAGGGGCGGTGATGATAGCCTATATAGCGGCGAGGGGGATGATAAGCTCAATGGCGGGGCTGGGGATGATGTTCTCGATAGCGGGGCTGGCGCTGATACGCTTACTGGCGGGGCTGGTGATGATATATTCAAGCTGGAATTGGCAACAGATACAGATACGGTTACAGATTTTGGCACTGGGGATAAGGTCAGAATTTTCAAGACTCTCAGAAATGAGTCTTCTCTAGCCGAGTTTGGGGTTAGCGTTGATGTTAATGATAAAGGTGATACCATCTTAACTTATGATAGTGTGGATATTATGGTATTAGAGAATTTCACAGGGTTTGATGAAAAAACTCATCTTGATATTCAGTAGCGATGAGAAAATCTGATATCTTGCTTTAAGTAAGGTTTTACATGTTAACAGGCTTGATGTGGGTAGTGTGCGTATCAGAACTATACTGTTTATTGTAGCGGCGTTAGCCTGTGTTTCAGGCTGCGCTGTATCGCATCAACAGCCCACTATTGAATTAGCAGGCGATGCAGAGATGGGGTGCAAGGAGATCAATGCAAGCTATGCAAATCTTGCGCAGTTTGGAACAGATGGGTATGCGCGTAAGAATCAGCTTGATAAGCTGAGTAAGCGCAAGAAATGTAACCAGAGGGAAATTAATTGGAGCGTTTCTGCGACTTTCTATGCAGATTAAGCGTGTTTATCTATCAAAGAAGTGGGCTTTTAAGACATGCATATGGTAATTTTTGAGGTTTATCCCAAAGAAGGCAAAAAAGATGATTATTTTGAGCTTGCCGCAGCCTTGAAACCGCTTTTGGAAAAACAGCCTGGCTTTATCGCCGTAGAGCGGTTTCAGTCGCTGGTGGATGAGGGTAAATTATTATCCATATCCGCTTGGGAAAGTGAAGAAGCGATTGTGAATTGGCGCACCCAATTAGAGCATAAGCAAGCCCAAGATGAGGGCAAGAATAACATCTTTTCCCGCTTCAGAATACGGGTTGCGCATGTTGAACGTGACTATGATTTTGAGGCGCCCTAGGAAATAGCCAGCTAGATAATAGCCAGTCCTAGCACAATCCCCACACCAAAAATAACATGCGTTAAAAATGCAAGCAGGCATGTTTTTGCAGGGACAGGGGTTAAACGGCCCATCATGCCTTTCCCCATTGCAGGTAAAAAGAAAAACCACGGTACGACTACGCTTAAGGCGCCGAAAATAACGCCATCTATGAAGCTTATGCCTAGCCATCCCACCTGCATCATCACAAGATAAATAACAGCATAACCGCATCCAACAGCATAATGTACAGCCCAGCCCAAAGCCAGCTCAAAAGAAAGGCTCGGTTTATTTTCAATATCAGCTTGGATGGGATTAAAACGGCGCAAGGCGTAAGTAAACCACCGTCCAACAATGGCCCAATTTGAAGGCGGATTACCAGTGCTTAGATAAAGCAGTCTTTGCCATATATCCATCGCTAGACACCCTGCGATACCGCCGGCGATAATTGCGCCAATACTTAATTCTGCACTTGCCATTACACCCCCCTCAAATCCACTGACCGCCACCATCCATGTCAATGACGGTGCCAGAAAGATACGCTACCCTATCTTCACAACACATAACAGCTAAAGATGCAACTTCATCAGCGCGCTTTAACCGCCCAAATGCGAGCTTTTCTGTATCCAGCATTTCTTGCCATCTCTCCGCATCTCCAAAACGGGCTTTGGCGCGTTGCTGATACAAGGTTTTTACTCTATCTGTTTGGGTGGCAGATGGATTAATCCCCAATACCCGCACATTATCGGCCTGTAATTCAGCGCCCAAGGCTTGGGTAAAGGCGATAAGAGCGGCATTGCCAGTGGAGCCACAAATATAATCTGCACGCAAATCACGCCCTGCCATACCGATGATATTTAAGATGATACCATGTTGCTGGTTTTTCATTTTCTGGCCGAATAGCTGACATAGATGGATATAGCCAAACACTTTCAGCTCCCAATTCTCCCGCCATTTCTCAAGGCTCATATCAAATAGGCCGCCACCTGTGATTGCGCCTGCATTATTGATAAGAATATCAATATTTTCAATTTGTTCTGCTATCGCAATACGTTCTTCTGCATGGCTTAAATCAGCGCTGATAGGATGCACAGCACGAGCGCCCTCAGCACGGCATTCTGTGGCCACCTCGTCCAGAACTTCTTTATTTCTGGAAATTATGTAGATGCGACCCGCTGTTTGGGCAAAATGCAGAGCGCAGGCTTTTCCAATTCCTTTTGATGCACCTGTAATGACGATATTTCGGCTAGATTGCGTGATTGACATGATAAACCCCTAACGGCTTGCAGTTTTTCCCACCTTGCAGAACTTCTTTGATTTTTATTTTAACTGTTAAGAATGCATTTGCAATTCATTCTCAACTTTGTAACAACATCAGCTAACCTTAATCTTGCTTTTAATTACAAAGATGTGATGCCCCATATGATACATCAGATCACACGTGATAAGCTATTTTCTGCTCAACAGCTGCGTATGGCCATTTTAATATGTTTATGCGCAATGGTGCTTTCCCCGATTGTGATGATTGTGGCTGTTGCATCAGAAGATACAGACGGTTTATTCTCCCATCTGCTCGATACTGTGCTTGTAAGATATATCCTAAATACCGTGCTATTGATGGGATTAGTGGGGGTAATCGCCACCGCAATAGGGGTTGCAACCGCATGGGTGGTGTGCCGATATCAGTTTTGGGGTCGCAGAACATTTGAATTATTACTAGTGCTGCCCGCTGCGATGCCAGCCTATCTTATCGCCTATGCCTATACAGATTTTTTGGAATATTCAGGTCCAGTACAAACTTCTCTAAGGGCAATATTTGGCTGGAATTCAGCTCAAGATTACGCTTTTTTTGAAATTAGGTCTCTGGGTGGTGCCGCATTGATGATGGGGTTTGTACTATACCCGTATATCTATTTGATGGTTCGAACAGCTTTACGCCAAACCTCATCACATTTCTTTGAAATTGGGTTAATGTCTGGCAAGCCGCTCTTTAGTCAAATTGCGCTTCCGCTAGCGCGCCCGGCTATTGTGGCAGGGTTGGTGATTGTGCTGATGGAGGTCATTTCTGATTTTGGCACTGTGGATTATTTTGCTGTGGAAACACTGACCCTTGGGATTTTTAATGCGTGGATAGGACTTGGAAGTATCGCATCAGCTGCCCGCATAGCCCTGTTTGCGTGTCTACTAATTGGTGCATTGGTGTTTCTGGAAATTGTAGCACGTTCGAAAAAAAGCTATTCTAATCAAAACGCCAGTACTTTTGGCGTTCCCATAGTGCAGGCAAAGGGCAGGGCGGCAATAGCGTGTTTGTTGATATGCATCGCCCCATTGTTTTTTGGCTTTATCCTTCCTGTGCTGATTTTAAGCTATCATGCGTTACGGTATCAGCCTGCATCTTTATATTTGCCGGTTTTTGAATTAATCGTGAACTCTATCTCGCTATCAGTAGGGGCTGCGGTGATGGTGATGCTGCTTGGGGTGATATTGGCGGTTACCTCTCGGCTATATCACAACAGATTTTCTTTGATTTTATCGCAATCTGCCACGTTGGGATATGCATTTCCGGGCACGATATTATCGATTGGTGTACTTGGTATTGCAGGGTATTTAGATATGTTTGGCGCGTGGCTATCTGTTGATATTTTGCTTACAGGCAGTTTTGCAATGCTCATTTTTGGACTTGTGGTGCGGTTTTTAGCCGTTGGATTTGGCGCTTTGACCACCGCTATTGAGAAAATGCCGCCACATATGATGGAATCCAGCCAAATTTTAGGCCATAATTTTTTCTCCTCTGTGTTTAAGATCATTCTGCCTCAAATGCGAACCGCTTTGCTTGTTGGCGGCTTGTTGGTGTTTGTTGATAGTATGAAAGAATTGCCGCTAACCTTACTGCTTCGGCCATTTTCTTTTGAAACTTTTGCAACAATCACCTATCAATATGCAAAGGATGAGATGATAGATGTTGCGGCTTTACCCGCTTTATTTATTGTAATTGTAGGGATATTACCTGTTTTCCTTGCCAACAAAGCATTGGGCAGAAAACAACAAACACAGCCGAAAATACGGGAGGTTTAAATGACTGCATTTCGTGAAAATTCGATTGCTGATGCAATATCTGTCTTAAAACAAAAGTTTGGCGATAGATTGTCACAGTCTGAAGCAGTGCGCTCGCATCATAGCCACACCACATCATGGCTGCCACAACAGCTTCCCGATGCTGTTATTTTTGCGCGTGATACCCAAGAAATTAGTGATATTGTACGCACTTGCCATGAATATGAATGCCCTGTAATTGCGTTTGGCATTGGTTCCTCCCTAGAAGGACATGTGAACGCACCTCATGGCGGAATATGTATTGATACCAGTGAGATGAATGATGTTCTTCAAGTTAATGCTGAAGATTTAGATGTAGTTGTTCAGCCTGGTGTTACCCGTGAAGCTTTAAATGAATATCTTCGCGATACGGGATTGTTTTTCCCAATTGACCCAGGGGCAAACGCATCATTGGGCGGGATGGCGGCAACCCGTGCATCTGGCACAAATGCGGTACGCTATGGCACGATGAAAGATAATGTGTTGGCACTAGAAGCAGTGATGGCTGATGGGCAAATCATCCGCACAGGTTCTCGTGCAAAGAAAACAGCCGCAGGATATGATTTAACACGGCTTCTTGTTGGCTCAGAGGGCACGTTAGGCATCATTACTGAATTGACGTTAAAATTATATGGTGTGCCTGAGATGATTGCAGGCGGGGTATGTTCTTTTCCTTCTATTGAAGATGCGTGTAATGCTGTGATTACCACTATTCAATATGGCATTCCGGTATCGCGTATCGAATTATTAGATGAGGTGCAAATTAGAGCATGTAATGCCTATTCTGGTCTGGATTTGCCTGAAACGCCATTATTGTTGCTGGAATTTCATGGTACGGAGAAGGGGGTTGAAGAACAGGCAGAGTTATTCACCTCGATTGCAGCTGATTTCACACCGCACAG
This sequence comes from Puniceispirillaceae bacterium (SeqCode), assembly GCA_965660095.1. Taxonomy (GTDB): domain Bacteria; phylum Pseudomonadota; class Alphaproteobacteria; order Puniceispirillales; family Puniceispirillaceae; genus WTJO01. The sequence goes on along the minus strand of CBFHYP010000010.1, from coordinate 57,158 downwards.
TTTTGTATGGACAACAGACCCTGCGGAGCGCAAAAAATTATGGAAAGCACGCCATGATGCATATTATGCGGCGATGAATATTATGCCAGGCTCACAAGGTGTTTCAACAGATGTATGTGTGCCAATCTCAAGGTTGGCGGAATGCGTGAATGAAACGCATCAAGATATTCAGGAAAATGGTTTGCTGTCGACTATTGTGGGGCATGTTGGGGATGGCAATTTTCATTGTCTGCCAATGGCTATGCCAGATGATCTTGAAATGAATGCAAAAATTGCAGCCTTTTTGAAAAGACTATCAGAACGCGCCATCAGAATGGGCGGCACCTGCACAGGCGAGCATGGGATCGGGCAGGGCAAGCAGGAATATCTTGTGCAAGAGATGGGGCAATCTGTTGAATTTATGCACCTGATTAAGAAAAGCTTTGATCCTAAAGGGATTATGAACCCTGGAAAAATCTTTCAATAATCACTTATTGCAGCTTGGTAAGCATTGCCAGTAAATCTGCTTTCAAATCTTCACTATGTTCAAGCCCATTATACACTCTGATAAGGTGTCCGTCAGCTAGGTCTGGCTGGTGGCTTCGCATTGCAGGGTTGAGGTGGGCTTGTTTAATCAAACTTTCATAACCGCCCCAAGAATCGCCAATACGAAATACAGACATGCCCTCAATAGCCTGATCTAAGGTAGCTTGCGGGATATTTTTATTCAAAATAAAACCAAATAGCCCGCAACAGCCCGAAAAGTCACGCTGATAAATCGCATGATCTGGGCTTTTGGGATTTGCTGGATGCAGAATTTGTTCAACTAGAGGGTGGTTTTCGAGTGCCTGCATTACTTCAAGCCCATTATGGGCGGACTGCTCAAGCCTAAGCCGCAAGGTACGCAACCCGCGAAGACCTAAATATAAATCCTCAGGACCTACGCAAATACCCATATTGCGTGCGGTTCGCCGAAGCTGTTTTGCATGCTCCCCTGAAGCTGCAACGATGCCAAGGTTCGTGTCAGAATGGCCAGCAATATATTTTGTGCCTGCTTCTATTACGATATCAATACCAAGGGATAAGACAGGGTAGTGCAGGGCAGTCCCCCATGTGTTATCGATAAGCGTGGTGATGTTTTTTGCTTTAGCGATCGTTGAAATCGCAACAATATCTTGTACCTCAAATGTGAGGGAACCTGGTGATTCTAGATAAATCACGCTTGTGTTTTCTTGAATTAAATCTGCGATTGCCTGATTACTGCGCGGAGGGTAGAAACTTATCTCAATGCCGAATTGAGTAAGTGTTTTAGTGCAAAAACGCCGTGCAGAACCATAGAGCGAGTCAGGCAGTAATACATGGCAGCCAGCTGTGCATACTGATAACAAACCAAGAGATATAGCACTTAAGCCAGACGGGGTGGAGATACAATCATCAGCCCCATAAAGATGTGCAACAGCTTTCTCAAACGCTTCTGATGTGGGAGTGCCAATCCGTCCGTAATCATATGCTTTAGGTAATTCACCACGATGTTGCGCCATTGTTTGCGACAGAATCGTCGAGGTACGATAAATTGGCGGGTTCGGAATGCCATGATTCTCATTAGGATTTAGGCCTAAATGCTGTAATTCTGTATCAATATGATGAGATGTTTTTGTCACCTAATGCTCCATATGAATGCGCAAACAATGTGAATTTTTACAGGGATTTTGCGGGTTTGAAAATGACTATTAGATAAATGTTGCAAGAATTCGATGAAATTAAGCGTAATTATTTAGTTTATTGACCAATTTTGGTAATATAAATGTTTTAATCATTTACTTTTTTCGTTAATATAACGTCGTGGTTCACATTCGCATCGTCCAAGTGCCGTTTCTCTTCTTATGGATAAGCGTTCTTTGGCGATAATGAAGAATGAACAAAGATAAACATTAATTCAGGGAATGAACAAATGAATAAACTGTCTTTTCTAATTGCTGGTGCAGCAGGTCTAATGGCCGCTTCAGCTGCCCAGGCTGCTACACTTGACGATGTGCGTGCAAAAGGCCATGTACAGTGCGGTGTTAGCCAGGGTCTTCCGGGCTTCTCAAACGCAGACGATTCTGGTAACTGGGCTGGTATTGACGTTGATCTATGTCGTGCAGTAGCTGCTGCCGTATTTGGCGATGCAAATGCTGTTAAATTCACACCACTTTCAGCAAAGCAGCGTTTCACAGCTTTGTCATCAGGTGAAGTAGACATTCTTTCACGTAACACAACATGGACAATGACACGTGATACACAGCTAGGTCTAAACTTTGCTGGCGTTAACTATTATGACGGTCAAGGCATGATGGTTCCTGCATCACTTGGTGTAACATCAGCTACTGAGCTTGATGGTGCGAACATCTGTACAAACACTGGTACAACAACTGAGCTAAACATCACTGACTATTTCCGTGAAAACGGCATGTCATTCAACCTTGTTGCTTTTGAAAAGGCTGACGAAGTTGTTGCTGCATATGATGCGGGTCGTTGTGATGTGTATACAACTGACCGTTCAGGTCTAGCTGCACAGCGTACAAAGCTAACTTCACCAGACGCACACGTGGTTCTTCCTGAAATCATTTCAAAAGAGCCTCTAGGTCCTGTAGTTCGTCAAGGTGATGACAATTGGTTCAACATTGTTAAGTGGACACTTAACGCAATGATCAATGCTGAAGAAATGGGCATTACTTCAGAAAACATCAACAAGATGACTTACAATGATGTAACACCTGCTGAAGCACGTTTCATCGGTAAAGAAGGCAAGTTCGGCGAAGAGCTAGGTCTACCAGCTGACTGGGCATACCAGATCGTTAAGCAAGTTGGTAACTATGCTGAAAGCTACGATGCTAACGTTGGTCCAGACACACCAGTTAAGCTAGAGCGTGGTGTTAACGCATTATGGAGCCAAGGTGGTATCCTGTATGCACCACCAATTCGCTAATATACATCTAAGTGTATAAACATTTAGGCGTCCATTTCATGTAAAGGTGAATGGGCGCCTTTTTTGAGAAGGTCAATTTGGCCAAACCTTAACAGACACCATTTCGAGAAAATCATGTCTAATCGACAAACTTCCACTTCTTCTTGGCTATATGATGCTCAAATTCGAGGTTATTTTTTCCAAGCTGTGCTGCTAATAGGTCTGTTTGCTGGCGCATGGTGGCTTGTAGATAACACGCTTACAAATCTTCAAGCTCAGGGCAAAAACTTAGGATTTAGCTTCCTAACCCAAAATGCAGGCTTTCAAATAAGTTCTACCCTTGGCACATGGGTAATGGGATATAAGGTTGGTTCTTCTAGTTATTTTGATGTTTTTCTCATTGGCATTATTAATACATTTCTTGTTGCCGCGCTTGGTATCATAGCCGCAACATTTCTTGGTTTCGCTGTTGGCATTATGCGCCTTTCATCAAATTTGGTGATTAAGAGTTTCGCAACAATCTATATTGAAGTTTTGCGAAACGTGCCGCTATTGCTACAGCTTTTCTTCTGGTATTTTGCGGTGTTGCGCTCGCTACCAGACAGACGCAATAAAATTGATATCGCAGGTGATTATGCAGGGGTGAATATCACCGGCCTATATCTTCCCGCACCTGTGCCACATGCAGGATTTTGGATTGTATTTTGCGTTTTTGTGGCGACCTTAATTGGATGGTATGCCCTTTCTAAATGGGCAGAAAAAAGACAAATGGAAACAGGCCAAACCTTCCCTGTATTATGGGCAGGTCTAGGGATTGTGGTTGCCGTTACCGGTGTTGTCTTTTTAGTTATGGGTCAGCCCCTAAGCTGGTCTTTACCTGTATTTGCTGATACAGGCCCCATCTTACGCAGAGGGTTCCAGTCAGGCGAGGGGATGGTGTTAGTCCCTGAGTTTATCGCTGTCTGGCTAGCCTTGTCGCTATATACAGCCGCCTTTATTGCAGAAATTGTGCGCGCTGGGATACTGGCCATATCAAAGGGTCAAACAGAAGCATCCTATTCTTTGGGATTGCGCCCCGGTATTACATTGCGTCTTGTGGTTATTCCGCAAGCTTTGCGTGTGATTATCCCGCCGCTAACATCACAATATCTGAATTTGACGAAAAACTCATCTCTTGCGGTGGCTATTGCTTACCCTGAGCTTGTATCTATTTTTGCAGGTACTGCGCTTAATCAGGTTGGCAAAGAGATTGAGATGATTTTCATGATGATGGCTGTTTATCTTACATTCTCCATTGTCACATCTATCTTTATGAACTGGTTCAATGCCCGTGTAAAATTGGTGGAGCGCTAGGATGGCAACCAAAAAAACAACATCAACATCTCAGCCCGTAACACAAACTGCGTTTGTGCGCACTGAAGATGCACCGTTATTGCCGCCGCCGCCCTCACAGGCAGGTGTCACAGGGTGGCTGTGGCAAAATATTTTTGCTTCAATGGCAGATTATTCGTCATTGCGGGCGAGTTTCAGCTCACTCCTCGTAGCGCTATTATCTGTATTATTGCTATATTTTGGCTTTACTCAGATTTATGCCCTGTTGGAGTTTTCAATTTTTTCAGCAGTATTTACAGACCCTGAAGGCATTAAAAGAGAAGTTTGCTGGACAGAAGAGCAGGGTGGGACATTGCCAAATGGATGGCATGCAGCCTGTTGGCCATTTGTTGTTGCAAAGCAAAAATTCGTATTATATGGCGCATACCCTGCAGAGGAATTATGGCGTGTAAACCTAACTGTTATTGCAGGGCTAATTGGTCTTGCATGGACGCTGATTGAAAAACTACCTTATCGTCGTCAAGCTGGTGTGTTGATGCTTACAGCCTACCCAATGGCGGCATTTATTCTGCTCACTGGTGGTAATTCAGATACAGAATCTTCATCTATTTTAATCTGGATGATTATTGGTCTTGGATTTATCACAATTGGACGTTTGGGCGGCAGAGGGTTTTTAGGAAGCTTTCTTGCAGAGGTAAGTAATGTAATCAAAGGGGTTGGTTGGGCTGTTATTGGTTTTACCGTTATTCGCGGTATTGCTGCTGTGGATTTTGGCCTTGAGCCTGTTGATACACGCGATTGGGGTGGTTTTTTAATTACCTTAGTTGTGGCTGTAACAGGTATTGTCGCATCTCTTCCTTTAGGGGTTGTGCTTGCTTTAGGCAGACGCTCTCAAATGCCGATTGTCCGTATTCTTAGCACTATTTTCATCGAGTTTTGGCGCGGTGTACCCCTTATTACGGTGTTATTCATGGCCTCAGTGATGTTGCCGCTATTCCTGCCAGAAGGCGTGAATTTCGATAATCTGCTGCGTGCACTTATTGGGGTAATGCTGTTCTCAGCTGCCTATATGGCTGAGGTGGTTCGCGGTGGTCTGCAGGCTATCGATAAAGGCCAGTATGAGGGCGCACAAGCTATGGGGCTAAGTTACTGGCAAACCATGCGCCTGATTATCCTGCCACAAGCATTAACCCATGTTATTCCAGGTATCGTTAATACCTTTATTGGTCTGTTTAAAGATACCACTTTGGTTTCAATTGTAGGTATTTTTGACTTGCTAGGTGCTGGTCAATCTGCGATTGCGGATGCGGCATGGTCATCCCCTGTGCAGGCTCTAAGTATTTACCTTTATATCGCAGTTGTGTTCTTTGTGTTCTGTTTTGGAATGTCTCGTTATTCCATCTATATGGAACGCAAATTAAGCACATCTCGTAAACACTAATCTCAGAAAAATTGAGAGGAACAGATATTATGGCGAAGGCAAAAGATAATAACGCTGTAGACCGTTCGAAAATGAATGTCGCCGATGAAGTGATGATTTCAATGCAGAATGTGAATAAATGGTACGGCACTTTTCACGTTCTGCGGGATATTAACTTAACCGTGAATAAAGGGGAGCGGATAGTCATTTGTGGCCCTTCAGGTTCAGGTAAATCAACTTTGATCAGATGTTTGAACAGGCTTGAAGAACATCAAGCAGGTGATATTCAGGTGCAAGGTATCACCCTCAATAATGATTTGAAAAACATTGACGAGATTAGACGTGATGTCGGGATGGTGTTCCAACATTTCAATTTGTTCCCGCACCTCACCATATTAGAAAATTGCACTCTTGCGCCTATCTGGGTGCGTAAAATGCCGAAAGCACAGGCAGAAGAGATTGCGATGAAATATCTAACGCGTGTAAAAATTCCAGAACAAGCACATAAATATCCAGGTCAATTATCAGGTGGTCAGCAGCAACGTGTGGCGATTGCGCGCTCGCTATGTATGGAACCACAATTGATGCTGTTTGATGAACCTACATCAGCACTTGACCCTGAAATGATTAAAGAAGTGCTCGACACTATGGTTTCATTGGCTGAAGACGGCATGTCTATGATTTGCGTAACACATGAAATGGGTTTTGCGCGCAAAGTTGCTAACCGGGTGATTTTCATGGATGAAGGGCAAATCGTGGAACAGAATGAACCTGAAGAGTTCTTCAACAATCCTCAATCAGACAGAACAAAGCTATTCTTGAGCCAAATTCTTAACCACTAATCTGAGGCTTTTTGCCTCATTCAGGCGTTCAGGTTTCAATGGGGTGGTCAGATGCGCCCCATTCAGACCATGAACCGTCATATAATCTAATATCTGTTTTTCCGGTTAAGGCAAGCCCAAGAATAAGCCCGCAAGCTGTGACACCAGAACCACAGCTTGTAATAGCGGGTTTTGTATAATCAACCCCTGCATCTTCAAATAAAGATTTAATCGTCTGGGCATTTTTAAAACATTTTTGTTCATCAAACAGGCTGTTAATAGGCACATTTACGGCTGTCGGAATATGGCCTGAACGCAGACCTGCGCGCGGTTCCGCTGCCAACCCTTTAAACCGTTCTGACGCTCGTGCATCAATGATTTGCGCAATATTTTGCTCGGCTAAACCTTGGGCGATTTCCTCCATAGAAATAGCGCTAAAAACATCTTGCTGTCTGGCTGTGAAATTCCCGCGTCCAATAGGGGGGGATGTCTGTGTGGTTGGCATCCCGCTTTCTAACCAATGCTCATAACCGCCATCTAAGAGTGCGGTTTTCTCATGCCCAAAAAAGCGAAACATCCACCATGCGCGTGCGGATGACACTAAGCTAGACCTATCATAAACAATAATATGATCTTCATTATTCAAACCAATATCTTGCATGGCTTGTTCAAAAATCTGTGCAGTTGGTAGCATATGCGGCAGTGGCGAATTTGGGTCTGACACAGCATCAATATCAAAAAAGACAGCGTTTGGGATGTGTGCTGCGTTAAATTCTTCCACCGCATCACGCTTCATTGTGGGTAAAAAGAATGTAGCTTCTACAATTTTGATATTTTTCTGGTCTTTATGTTCATTTAACCATTCTGCACTTACTAAATATTCGCTCATCTTATTCTCCGCTTATGCTCATGCTAACCAGCTTGGAACGGGCAAGCCTTTTTCTTGCAAAAATGCAGGGTTCCATACTTTAGACTGATAACGCTGGCCAGAATCACATAAAATAGTGCAAATGGTATGACCGGGCCCCATCTTTTCTGCAAGTGCAACAGCACCTGCAATGTTAATGGCGCTTGAACCGCCGAGGAAAAGACCTTCCTGAAGCATTAAATCATAAATCATCGGCAAGGCATCATTATCGGAAATAGAAAAAGCGTGGTCGATTTCAGCCTCCGCTAAATTGGCTGTAATCCGCCCCTGTCCAATACCTTCTGAGATAGAATTTCCCTCTGATTTTAGCTCGCCTGCGGTGTAATGTTTAAACAAGGCTGAACCATGCGGGTCTGCAAGACCAATCTGTATATTTTTATTTCGTTCTTTCAGGTATTTAGACACGCCTGCCAAAGTTCCGCCTGAACCAACTGCACAGATAAACCCATCAATTTTCCCTGCTGTTTGAGAATAGAATTCTGGCCCTGTTGAGCGATAATGCCCAAGCATATTCGCAGTATTATCAAACTGATTTGCCCAGATAACGCCGCCGCCCATCTCTTCTCTTAGCTCATTAGCTAGCCGCTCTGAGGTGCGGACATAATTGATAGGGTTGCTATAAGGCGCGGCAGGCACAAGCCTTAAATCTGCACCGCAAAGCCGCAATGCGTCCTTCTTTTCTTGGCTCTGCGTTTCGGGCATCACAATGACGGTTTTATATCCTTTAGCATTCCCAATAAGGCTCAAGCTAATACCTGTATTGCCAGCAGTGCCTTCAACAATTGTTCCGCCTGCAACAAGTTCACCCTTTTCTTCAGCCATCTCAATTATAGCTTTTGCGGCTCGGTCTTTCACAGAACCGCCAGGGTTCATAAATTCTGCCTTACCATATATGTCGCAGCCAGTTCTTTCCGATAATGCCCGCAATTTTATAAGTGGTGTATTACCAATCATCTGATTTATATTTTCAAATTTTTGGGTCATAAAAGCTCCTGAATAGGGGTGAAAAGCACCAGATGAATAGCAAATAGCGCAAATAAAAAGCAAATCTATTAGATAATAAAATTATCTGCTAACATAGCATTATTTAACTTTTCGAAAAGAGTAAATTATCATGCCCAAGATAATCCTGTTTCGTCATGCAAAGTCTGATTGGCTAAGTGATGCTGATACAGATTTTGATAGGCCTTTGAATAAAAGAGGGCATTATGCTGCCCCTGTGATGGGCGCATATTTGACAAGATGGATTACACCGCAGACGAAAATTATTTGCTCGCCTGCAAAAAGAACTACTCAAACCTATAAAGCTGCCTCTGCATATTGGCCAGTTCTTAGATGCGATTTTGTCTCTGAACTATATGAAGCTTCAGCACAAAAATTAGCTGATGTGATAGATGCTCATTTGGAAGCTGAATTGATGGTCATCGGGCATAATCCTAGCCTTGAATGGCTTGCACATATGCTTGGTGCGCATGCATCTTTGGGGCTAGCACAGTTTCGGCTTACGACCGCATCGATTTGTGTTTTTTCGTTTGAGGAGGATTTTAAGAATGTGCTGCAACATGGAAATGCTAAAATACTTGATTTCAAAAATCCAAAAGAATTGCCAAATTACAGCTATCCATAGATACTCTTGCGATAGATAATCTTTTTAATACAGGCAATATTCCAAGAGAGACTGTAGGAGTAATAATGTCATCATATTATGTTGCTGAAGCTAATTTACCGCTTCGTTTCTTTGAAATGGCCGCCACTCACCCAGATAAGACATTGCTGGTGGATAAACGTAATGGAGAATGGCAAAAACTAAGCTATAGCCAAGTGGCGGGTAAGGTTGAAAGGCTAAGCTCCGCATTACATGATTTTGGCATTACGCGCGGGGATCACATTGTTATCTGCGGTGAAAACCGTTCAGAATGGGCAATCGCTGACTTAGCTGTAATGGCACTAGGCGCAGTTTCTGTTCCAGCCTACACCACAAATACCATTGATGATCATCATTATATTCTTACCCATTCTCAAGCTAAGCTAGTATTATGTACTGGCGGCGAGATTGGGCAGAAAATGCTACATGCTCTAACAGAAATCAATCAAGATATTCCGTTTATTTGTTTTGATGATTTGCAAAGCCTAAATGCAAAAAAACACATATCATCCTATCCATCAAAAATTACTGAATTAGATAGTTTGTTGACCGATTTCAGCCCCCATGACGGGTTAAATGAGGTGATGGCCAGCCTTGGTTCTGATGATGTATGTTGTATTATCTATACCTCTGGTACTGGCGGCAGGCCTAAAGGGGTGATGCTGACGCACCGTTCAATCCAAGCGAATATCAAGGCGGCGGTAGAATTGCTGGAAGAAGGGGGGGCAACAAATAATGCGGTATTTTTAAGTTTGCTGCCGCTATCACATTCCTATGAGCATACAGCCGGAATGCATCTTCCTTTCCAAATTGGTGCAGAGGTGTGGTATTGCGAAAGTGCAGATAAAATTTCAGCAAATTTAAGTGAGGTGAGCCCGACATTAATGACTGCAGTACCGCGTTTATATGAGGTGCTTCATGACCGTATTACCAAGGGGGTGCGGGCTAAGGGCGGTCTATCAGAAAAGCTATTTAATCAGGCTGTCTATCTTGGCACTAAAAAGCTAAAAAATGAGCCGCTTAGTTTAAAAGAAATGATTATAGATGCAATAGTTGAAAAGCTTGTCCGCAAAAAGGTAGGGAAAAGATTAGGCGGCCGGCTAAAATATTTTGTATCAGGTGGTGCTGCGCTTAATCCGGATATTGGACATTTCTTTTTAGCGCTTGGGATTAATATTCTGCAAGGATATGGCCAGACAGAAGCATCACCTCTTATCTCAGCTAATCGCCCACACGCCATTAAAATTGAAACAGTTGGACCTGTTGTTGGCGGAGTTGAGGTACGACTTTCGGCGGATGGTGAATTGCTTGCTAAAGGTGAATGTGTAATGAAAGGCTATTGGCGAGATGATGACGCCACGGCAGAAACCATCAAGGATGGTTGGTTATATACAGGAGATTTAGCTGAAATTGGCGCAGATGGCTATATCACTATCTCAGGCCGGAAAAAAGATATCATCGTGAATTCAGGCGGTGATAATATCGCCCCATCAAGGGTAGAAGCACAGCTCACTATTGAGCCCGAAATTGAACAGGTTATGGTGATAGGCGATAAAAGACCCTATTTGACAGCGATTATTGTGGCCGCAGAAGATGTTGAGGTGGGGGATATACAAAAGCGCATTAAAGCAGCGGTAAGTAACGCGAATACCCGCTTGTCAAAGATTGAACAGATTCGGAAATATGTTGTTGCTGACACTGCTTTTACGGTGGAGAATAGTCAAATGACCCCAACATTAAAGGTGAGGCGTCATGTGGTACAGCAAGTGTATCAAGAAAAGATTAATGCATTATATTGATGCATTATATGGGTGATGTGGGCAGGCCGTGCTGATGAAGCTTAACAGAGATAGGCTGTATGAATTACTAGAAAAAGCGCAATCTGGCGACCGTGCTTCAATTCTCATTGATAGGTTTTTGGGAACGCTGATTATCGTAAATGTCCTCGCAGTAACAGTTGAGACTGTGGATACGATTTATCAAGCCCATCACGCATTATTTTTTTGGTTTGAATTTATCTCCGTTACGATATTCAGCATTGAATATATTCTTCGGATTTGGGTTGCGGCATCCGATGAGACGCAAAATGGGCAAACAGATTTTCGTAAACGGCTAAAATATATCCTTAGCCCTTCGGGGATTATTGACCTCGCAGCTATTTTGCCGGCTTTGCTTCCGATACTTTTCACAGGTTTAGATTTACGTTGGCTGCGTGTGTTAAGGCTGTTGCGGATATTTAAAATTTCTCATTATTCCAGCGCTTTAGAAGACTTTTTTTCAGCCATTTACCATGAAAGAGATGCATTTGCAGGGGCCTTCTATCTGTTTTGTATCACTTTATTTTTATCCAGCTCACTGATGTATCTGGTGGAGCATGAAACCCAACCTGAGCATTTCTCATCGATACCTGAAACCTTATGGTGGTCGCTTATTACCCTAACAACAGTAGGCTATGGGGATGTATCGCCTGTATCTGCATTGGGTAAAATAATAGGCGGATTAACCGCGATTATGGGGGTATGTGTGGTGGCGTTAATGACAGGGATTGTTGCGAATGCGTTTTCTGCGCAACAACGGCGTAAAACTGGCCTTATTGAAGCTGAAATTAGCGCTGCACTTGAAGATGGTGTGATATCGCCAGATGAAATGAATAAAATACAAGAATTGCAAGGGCAGTTAAATATGCGTGATGAGCATGTAAAGGCTTTAATCGCATTAATGGCACAGCGCCAGTCAGAAAAATAAAAGCGATAACACAGCACAGCATACGGCAAAGATACGATTTTGCGTTATATCGTTTGTTTTTTTTTGGAAAATGGCTCCCCGGGAGGGATTCGAACCCCCGACCGATCGGTTAACAGCCGATTGCTCTACCGCTGAGCTACCGAGGAACAACTGCGATCTGAAATAGTCTTATACATGAAGATAAGCAATATGCAAGCCACTTTGAACAAAAATAATAACTAAATGGCAGATATTTATCTGTCTTTATGACGGGTAGGGGATATTGCTGATTTCTGCTGCAACCTCATCTATATGTGCTGCGGAATGACCGTGTAATGCAATGGTAGCGATGATTTCCCGTTGATGCCTTAAAACAGATTGATCATAGGCAGGGTCATAATGTTTTTCTAACAGGTTTTGCGCCAGCTCTATCCAGTTTTTCGCTTCCATAAGCTGTTTCCAAGCTGTTGTGACAGCTTTGCCATGGCGGAAATTCATGCCCTCAATAAGCTTATTCAAATCTGTTTGGTCTGCTATTAGATGCGGGTATTCTTCAACTAAATATGAGGCTCTGAGAGTGCGGTCTAATTCAATGAAAATGAGCGGCGCTAAAATCATTTGATGCCATAATAATTTCGGGATATGCACATCGCCTATGCGTGAACTTTCTGATTCTACATAGATTGGCCGCGTAGTATCAAACTGCTGCAACTGATGCATAATATGAGATTCAAACAATTTTTGTGAAGGCTGGCTTTCTGCCATTTTGCCCAAAAGTGAGCCTCTATGATTGGCAAGCCCCTCTAAATCTAAAACTTGTTCACCTTGTGCTGCTAACGCATGAAGCAATTTTGTTTTTGCTGAGCCTGTTCTGCCAGCAATGATGATGAGGTTTAGCTGGTCTGGCAGGGTTTTAAGGCCATCTAGTACTTGCGTGCGATAAAATTTATATCCGCCTTCTAAAACATGACAGGTCCAACCAATCTCGCTACAAATTTGGGCAAAAGCGCGTGAACGTTGCCCCCCACGCCAACAATGAATAAGCGGGGTGAAATCAGCAGGCTTATCATGCAGAAAATCTTCTAAATGTTGCGCAATATTGCGCGCAGAAATGGCAGCCCCCACCTTTCTCGCTTCAAAGGCAGATTGCTGTTTATACATGGTGCCCACTATCGCGCGCTCCGTATTAGACAAGCATGGCATATTCACAGCACCAATAATATGGTCATCTGCAAACTCAGCAGGTGAACGCACATCAATCACCATATCAAATGCTGCATCATTCCACTGTGTTGTTCTGTAGATGGGGGCACCCATTAGGCTCGCAAACTCTCTTTATTAACTTTTATGTGCTATTCGGTGATAGATATACCTGGCGTATCACTGCCCGTATGACCAATTATAGAAGCCTGAATGTATCCAGCTTTTCGAAGTGTTTCAATGGTTTGTTCTGCTTTTGATACAGCAACAAGGCCAACTACCCCGCCTGAGGTTTGCGGGTCAAACATTAAATCTTCTTTCGTTGCTAGCATCTTATCTTCATGCCGTTTATAGGCGGTAATAAGCGGAGTGGATGATCTGTTTTGCGCTAAAAGGGAAGAGGCCACCCCCTCAGCTGATAATACAGGTGCGTAATCTAATAGCGGCAATGCATTAAGACGTATCTCTGCACCCGCTAGCTTATGTGTGCGCATGAGGTGGTGCAGATGTCCAGCAAGGCCAAATCCCGTTACATCTGTCATTGCAACACAACCTTGTTGCATCAATATTTGTGTCGCCCTAAAATTAGATTGAAGCATAATTTTCTGTGTTTCAATGATGGCTTTACTTGGAACATGAGTTTGCATTTGTGCTGCTAAAATAACCCCAATCCCAAGCGGCTTTGTTAGGATGATGGCTAATGTTTCTGATCCTAAATCTTGCTCAAAATACTTTTCATGCACTAACCCTGTTACCGCCAATCCCATAGAAGCTTCATCTGCAGCGATGGTATGCCCCCCAATAAGCTTTGCGTTATGATGTGCACATTCTAGCATTGCGCCTGCTAATTTAGCTGTCAGGTCACGTTGTTGGATTTCTGGACTGCCGCGACGTAAGGCGATAGTTGCAACAGCAGAATGCATCTCGCCGCCAGAGACAAAAATATCACTCATGGCGTGGAGCGTAGCTATTCTGCCAAAAATAAATGGGTCTGAAATATGTTGAGAAATCGTATCAATGCTTTGAATAATTTGATGATTTTTCAAAGGTTTTGTTTTTTCAAATTTCAAATGTGCTGAATCAGATAACTCATCAGGAGAGGGGAGGTATTTTGGGTCTGCACCGAGTTCTAATGCGGTGTTACATGCATCATGCAACGCTATTTTCAAAATATCAGGGCCAGCCTTACTGCCGCATCCAGAACAATACATAACATGTTGCGCAGTTGCGGGGCGCATACGCTGAATAGCAGGGGGGTAATCTGTGGTCGGCTGAGGCATGTTAGGGAGCTTATTGAACCTATCCATAAAGCGGACATCAATCCATTTCTTCCATTCCCAAACAGCTTTCCCCGAAACCACAAAATTACTGCGAAAACCAACTGCTCTGCCATTACCTAGACCGATAATGGCTAGATATTTGCGTTGAGGGCGATAGTGAATAAGCGGTTTGTCATCTAAAATTCTTCTGATGTTTTGAACAAGGATCGGACCAGCTCTGACTGCAAATACGCCAGCTTTTGGCCGTTCATCGCCCTCAATTTGCATCACATCACCAGCTGCAAACACATTATCATAGCCCTTTAGCTGAAAGGTCTTGCGCGCTAGAAGAAAACCATTTGCATCATGCTCACAGCTTAATCTACTTACCCATGATGCAGGTTTTACCCCTGTTACAATAAAATGATAATCTGATGGGTAAGTGCCGTTTGATGTGAGGATAGCGTCTTGTTCAATCTCACTCACCTCTGCATTGTGATGGATTTCGATATGTTGTGATATACATGCTTTTTCAACAATATCAGAAACTTTTAGAGAGGCTTGAGGCACCAGCCTGTCAGAGCGGGAAAACACCCTTATAGCAAGAGCATCCCCCATCTCCTTAAAGCGTGCCCGTAAAGCTATGGCAAGCTCAGTTCCCGCAGCCCCTCCGCCTACAACGCTAAACTGTGTTTTACCGTCTAATTGGTTGGGGAGTTTTTCAAGGAAATGGGAAATTGGCTTTACAGCAATTGCATGTTTTTCAGCCCCTTTAATCGGGCTTAAATCAGGGATTGCACCACAATTCAAGGATAGAAAATCGTAAGAAACTGGAGATTGGCCTTGAATGAAAATCTGCTGATGCGCCAAATTGATATCTTCAACCTGTGCATGGATAAGCCGTGCGCCTGCAAATTGGCATAATTGGCCAAGATGAATATGCATATCATCATATTGCCATTGGCCTTCCACATACCCTGGCAGCATTCCTGAGTAGGGGGCGTCTAACACATCCGTGATAAGTGTTATTCTTAGCCCAGGAACAGGCTTCATGCCAAATGACCGAAGCACGGAGACATGTGCATGCCCGCCGCCCACAAGAACAAGGTCAATTTGTGGCCTGTCATTTTGTATTAGCATTGCATCTTTCTTTATTGAAATTGCTTAATTAAATTTTTTTCTCTTTATCCAATCATCTGGAAATACATCTGCCATTAATACTGCGGCAAAAATAAGGCCGCACCCAATTAATCCTGCTATGCTTAATGTTTGGTTAAGCGCCAGCCAACCTGCCAAGGCTGCAAAAACACTTTCAAGCGATAAGATGAAGGCGGCTAAAACGACTGATGCGTGGGCTTGTGCAACCAGTTGCAAGGTATATGCTAGCCCAACGGACAAACAGCCTGCGTAAAATAATTCAGGCGCTACAGGCACTAAATCTGCTAAGCTAGGCTGTTCAATGAATATCATAGGTATGCCGCCAAGGATAAAACATACCACAGATTGAAGTACTGATAGCTGAAATGGCGCATTAAGCTTATGCGTGACGATACCGATTAGAATGATATGTACCGCCCAGAAAATAGCCCCAATCGCAACCATTAAGTCGCCCCATTGTTGCAACACTTCAGCCGAACCGCTTAAAAACCAAGAACCAGCTACAGACATTGCAAGTGCAATCCAGATTTTGATGGTAATCGGGCTACGCATAAACACCCACATAATTAACGGAACAGCCGGAACATACAAAGCTGTTAAAAAGGCAGCATTCGCCACATCAGTATATAATAGGGCTGTTTGCTGCAGACCAATACCGCCAAACATGGCACATCCAAGTAAAAGCGCTTGATAGGCAAATTTTCTGTCAGTTTTCATATGTTTGAATAATGAAATACGCCGCGCTTCCCAAATCGCTAATGGCAGGATTGTGAGTGCGCCTATCAGATAGCGGATGGAGGTAAAAGTCATCGGCCCAATGGTTTCCATCCCTGTTGTCTGCGCAATAAATGTTGTGCCCCAGACAAAAGCAGCGATAAGCATCAATCCATGCGCTGTAGAGGTTTTCATAACGGTAATACCTTAAATTCTGCGTATGATGTGTATGATCAGAAAAGCCTATTTAGTGGTTTTTTTGGCTTTCAAGCTTTTAATGGTACGCGCGATAAAAAAGCTTGTGCGCGGGATATAGAAATATTTGTAAACCTTACCAATATTAGGCCTGCGGAGTGAACGATAAACTGTATAGCATAGTAAAATCACATGCAGAAAAGCAAAATACATAAATAAGCTATTAGGGCCATAATTTTCTATTAATACCCCTGCTATAACAGGGGAGAAAATAGCGCCTGTTGCAAAGGTGAAAATAAGCGACG
Organism: Puniceispirillaceae bacterium (SeqCode); assembly: GCA_965660095.1. Classification (GTDB taxonomy): domain Bacteria; phylum Pseudomonadota; class Alphaproteobacteria; order Puniceispirillales; family Puniceispirillaceae; genus WTJO01. The sequence goes on along the minus strand of CBFHYP010000010.1, from coordinate 40,531 downwards.
CACTTAATGCTGCCATTTGTGCAGGCTTAATCAAATTATTTGCGTGAATAGCGCATAGTGAATAAAGCGGCATCGTTGTTGCCCCGAACAAAAACACCAACACCAATGGCGCTTTAATTCCAAAAATTTCAGGGCTATCAATCATTCTAAACCCTAGGCTAATAAGAATTGTTGCCCCACTGAGAATGCCAAGAAGCTGGCGTGTTGTGGTACGTCCTGCCAAGCTACCAATCGGAATTTGCACCAGCATACCCCCAAACATAAAGAGCATTAAGAAGATGCCAATTTCAGAGACGGAAAAATTTAGCTCATGGGCAAATAATGGCCCGATCATCCGAACAGCCGAGCCCGTAGCCCCCACCACTAAAACCCCAATTACAGCTAAAGGGGAAACCGTAAAGGCAAAAGCAGGTGAAAACACACTATTTTCAGGCAATTCAGGCGGAACAGAGCGTGTCAGACCTAGTGGCAATAACGATAATGTTAAAAATAATGCCAATATCGAATAGGACAAATACATCGCAGGGGCGAGCACAATGATTAAACCCTGCGCACCAATAGCCCCCGTCATATCAATCAGCCGGTAAATGGAGAAAAATTTTGCACGATTATCGGTGTTTAGCTTTGCGTTCAGCCAGCTTTCTATCGCCGTATAAGCACTTGCAACAGCCAACCCATTCACCATTCTTAACAAACACCAGGTAAAGAAATTTGGAAAAATAGGGTGCAATAACACAGCAATGATGGAAAGCGCTACAACCACCCCAAAAGAACGTGCATGTCCGACACGCCTGATTAAGGCAGGGGAAAGTAAACATCCAATTAAGAACCCAAGAAAATGAGCCCCGCCAATCACCCCTATTTGGGTGCTGTTAAAATTATATGCTAACGCACTAAGCGCATCTAACGGACCTAAAGCAGTTGTCCCAATCTGCATAAATAAAATTGTCACTAAAAGTGCAGAAATAGAGAGCAATACTTGCATATCTTTTAATGCCTTATACTTTATAGACCGATTAGGCGTGACCAATACACAATGAATTGATATCACTGTTTAGAGATGCGCAAATTTGCACTTAAGGTCAATCTTTATTATCAGCCCAGTTTTGAATGTTACGACTTATCCACAAAGAAATCATTAAATGACCAAGCCTTTCTTGAAATGGGTAGGGGGTAAACGCCAGCTACTCGATAAAATCACCCCCCTTATTCCACACCATACAACACGGCTAATTGAACCGTTTATGGGCGGGGCTGCAGTGTTTTTTGGAACTTCATTTCCCTCTGCAATATTGAATGACATAAATCCTGAATTGACAAATTGCTATCATATTCTAAAAGCCCAACCTGATGCGCTGATAGAAAATTTGCAACATTTTCAATATGATAAAGAAATGTTTCTAGAGGTGAGATCATGGGACAGGCAAGAGGATTGGCCGCAAGGCTTTACTGATGTCGCGCGGGCAGCTCGATTTATATATTTAAATCGTACAGGGTTTAATGGCATGTTTCGGGTAAATGCCAAAGGCCAGTTTAATGTGCCTTTCGGAAGATATGTAAATCCAAAAATTTGTGATGCAGAAACGTTGCTTCAGGCAAGTGCTAACCTGCAAAAAGCCGAAATTACGCATGCTGATTTTGAAGATGTTTTAGAAAACTGCACACAAGCAGACTTTGTTTATCTTGACCCGCCCTATATCCCTATTTCCTCGTCGTCAAATTTTACATCCTATGCCCATGATGGCTTTAACATGGAGGCGCAAGTTAGACTTGCCGATGCGGTGCATAAAATAGCGCGCCGGAATATCAGCTTTGTGCTTTCAAATTCATATTGTGTGGAAGTTGAGAAACTGTATGAACCGTTCCACTTCATTGAAGTGCAAGCAGGAAGAGCTATCAATGCACAAGCAACTGGAAGAGGAGCAGTAAAAGAATATATTATTACAAATCAATGAATTGTAAGCGATAAATAAATAAAAACATTAATTTTTTAAAAGAGTAATCCAGATTCCAAAACAGCAAAACTTACCATACCTGTTACAATCGCAATGCCAAGCTTTCGGAATAAAACCATTATCACTAATGCTAGCCCAAAGCCTGTTAGACGATAATCAAGTGAGGTCGTAGCAAGGCTACCTATAGGGTAGACTAAGATGATGCTCATCACCCCTGCAACCATCGCATGGGCGGCTGCATTTACATACACCATTAGCATACCGTCTGGATTTACGAATTTGGCGATTGCAACACCTGCAAAACGCCACATAAAAGTAGCGATTGCACCCAAAAATACAACAAACCAGATAGAATCAGTCATGATTTTTCTAGCCTGCCTGAAAGTTTGTAATACAGCAAGGCAATCCCAGCACCGCCAAACCCGGCAATGAAAATCGCCCAATCGCTAAAAAATGGATAAAGCAAAGGACAAGACACACCCCCAATCGCACCTGCAAATCTATTTATCGTTTGTTTTGCATTGACCAGCAAAAGCAAAATATAAATGGGAGTTATGAAGATAATTAATGGCTTTATGTTTTGCGGGACAAAATCATCAATATAGTAGCCAATAATGGTACCGCTCATGGCCAGACAGAACAAAACAGCGGTAAATCCAACATAATAGCGGCGAAGTTGGTTTTGGGTAAATTCAGATTGTTTGTAGCTAATTTGTGCCCAGCCTGAAATCGCTAAAAACTGAATATATAACAGGCGTTTGATAAAGGGGGTTTCGGCTTTATTAAGCCCCATCATATCAGCGCCAGAGATGCTCATCAGCATCATCCGCATATTGGCTAAAGCAACCGCCGTGAAAATGACAAATAAGCTACTGCCGCCTGCATACAGACTTGCCATGGCTACTTGCCCCGGCATTCCCCAAATCGATAGGGTTGAGCTAGCTGTTTGCAAAAAGCTAAATCCAGCTTCGCGCGCAATTGCCCCAAAACCAGTCATCGTACCCATCAGGGCAAAACCAGGCACACCCAAACCATCTATTACCCCTAAGAGAAGAGGGCGCGATGCGGGCGTGTGTTTGGATTGTTTGCTTAACACGTAAAATATCACAAGAAAGATGGAGGCCCGGACCGGAATTGAACCGATGTCCACGGTTTTGCAAACCGCTGCATAACCACTCTGCCACCGGGCCATGACAGGTTATATTAACCTTTGCACTAGCTATGTACGTCACATTTAGCTTTGTCGTCAATGCTTAAGCAGAATGAAGTTTAAAATTTCTCCAAAAAACCCTTAATCATCAATTGAAAACACAGCAAAGCCACATTATACAGATACTCAAGACACTTTGCTATATACTGCAACGTTAAGGGGGCGTGATGAATAACATGACATTTGAAGCATTAAGAAAAGCCATGGTCGATAGCCAAATCAGACCGAACAAGGTTTTTGAACAACATGTTATCAACGCATTTCTAGCCGTACCAAGAGAAATCTTTGTCCCAAAACATCTTCAAGATATTGCCTATATCGATGAAGATATCAGCCTTTCTGGCGGCAGATTTATCATGGAAGCAATGGTTACAGGGCGTTTGTTCCAGCTATTGGATATCCAAAAAACCGATAGTGTGATGAGTGTGGCGTCAAGCACCGGTTATGCCTCTGCTGTGTTATCGCATCTAGCAGAATCTGTCATTGGCATTGAAACAAGAGCGCCAATGGTAGAAAAAGCGCAGAACAATATGTCTAAATTAAACATTGGAAATGTTGCATTCGTAAAATCAAGACTGCAAGATGGGCTTGCATCTGAAGCACCTTACAATATTATCTTCATCGAAGGCGGGGTGGAAGCCATTCCGCAAAGCCTGTTTGATCAATTAGCAGAAGGCGGCAAGCTGGCAGCAGTTCAGCGCAATCCTAATCAACTTGTTGGTGAGGCATGCATTTGGACAAAGACAGGTGATAATATCAGCAGAAATGCTGTTTTCACTGCACAAGTACCTATTTTGGATGAGTTTAAAGTAAAACCAAAATTTACTTTTTAAGGTATAAGACAAGGAGCGTTACGGGCTCAATTTTGCCATCATTCAGCTGTAGATATATCGCATGTAAGGAGCGTTTTATGAGACTTAAGGGAACTTTTCTTTATGCGGCAATTGGATTGGCTGTGCTGGGGCAGGGCGGGCTATTCTCGGCCTCTGCTACGACGATAGAACAGTCCATTCAAGCAGCACTTAGCCAATCATCATCGTTAGAAGCTCAGCGTCAGGATTATTTAAAGACCCGTCAGTCCATCGAAATTGCGCGTGGGAATAATAATTTAACAGGCAATTTTTCCCTAACAGGCGCTGATATACATGAAGAAAAAACATCCAGTTCTTCACATGACCAGCGCATTACGGGCTCGATAAGCCTATCTAAGCAAATTTATGATTTTGGTGAGGTGGATGCGCGTGTTGCATCTGCACATGATTCTGTTCGTGCTGCCGCCGCACGTTATGCGGGTGCAGAACAACGTCTTGTGTTTGATGTTATATCTGCTCATTTGAAGGTGATAACGCAAAAACAAACACTTGAAATTCGAAAAAATAATGTGGAAAGGCTTGAGGCACATACTCAAGCGGCACGGATTAGACTTGAAAATGGCTCATCCACCCCTACCAGAGTAGCCGATGCTGAAGCACGATTAGCGCGCGCTCAATCAGACCTCATTCAAGCAGAAACAGACTTAATCTCAGCACAAGATGCGTATCTATCCTTGACAACTTTGCCTGCAGAAAACCTTCAGCGTCCAGAATTGCCAAGCGGATTGCCGGCAGCGTTAGGAGAGGCAGAAAGCCGTGCATTAGCGCAACATCCCTCTATTCTGTCCGCCGATTTAGCGATAAAGGCAGCAACACATGAATTTGATGTATTGCGGAAATCTATCCTGCCAAAGGTCAAATTAGGGCTAACCTATTCGCAAATGGATCAGCAAGGCAGTGTAGCGGATAAAGACACCATCACCACCTCTATTGAATTAAAAACACCTTTTCTTGTAACAGATTCTGTTAAAGCAAAAGACCGCGAAATTGCTGCAAAAACAAAGCAGGCACGTTTTAATCGTGATGATGCTTTGCGTGTAGCAGGTTTAAATGTGCGCAAAGCTTTTCGGGATTATCGGGCATCACTTGCACAACGCAAGGCAGTTGCCGCTGAATATGCAGCTGCAAAATTGCTGAATGAGGGCACAAAATCGGAAGTTGAATTTGGTTTGAAAACGATTTTGGACCAGCTTGATTCAGAACAAACTTTATCAGATGTGAATTTACGTATTTCACGCACAGAAGAAATTGTTCTTACCTCTGCCTTCTCGTTAATGCTCGCGATGGGTGAGTTATCTGCTGAAAATATGATGTTGGATACAAATTTACAGCCGCTCGACTTAATCTCTGATCCGCAAAGTCGTTATACCTTTCCAGTGCCAATCGCTGTCTCTGAATAAGGGTTATCCCAAAACATTATAAGAGCTGTGTCGGTATAAGAAGCTCTTTTGTGGTAGGGACAAGCAATTAAGATGGCATTGTTTGAAAAGTCAAAAACAGTAAAAAGCCGTGATAGAAACCGGCTTATTTCTAATATTCAGTCACTATATGAAGATGCTGTGGGGTATCAGCAGCTTTCTGAACATTCTAATGAAAACCCTGATATCGTATCGCTTGAACAAGTCATGTGGTCAGAGCAACATGAGCCTGAAGTGCAAAAACACCAAGAGGCTAGCCAAAAGATAATTAGCCAAAAGATAACTGGCGAAAAGATAACTGGCGAAAAGATAAAAGGTAAACGCGCAAATATTGTCGATGATGATGAAAATTTTGACAGGCTATTATTCAGATTAATGAAAGATATGCGTGAGGTCTCGCAACAGCCTGAATATTCTGCTGATGCTGAAGGTAAAACCAAATCGTCTCGAAACCCCTCAGAGCCATATTTGGATGTAAAAGAACCGCAAGTTGAATTGCAACCGCAAAGACAGACCCAAGCTACATTTGAGCACAAACAAGCCCAGAAACCTATGCAATTAGAATTATCACCTCATATGCGGGAAAGCTTGGCTGAAGTTGTATATCAGCAGATAGAAGGCAAAATAAGAGCATGGATTGACGGAAATCTGGAACAGATTGTCGAAGATGCCTTGCGTTACGAGCCGTCAAGCAGTAGAGATAGCAACAAGGATTATGGTTCAAAATCATAATTAAAACGATGTTTCCTTTATCTCTGATTGAACTGTCTTATGCTGGAAAAAACATATAGCCCTGAAGATATCGAACGCCGCTGGTATGAAGCGACGGAACAAGCGCAATATTTTAAGGCCAACCCTTCATCTGAAAAAACCCCCTATACAATTATGATGCCGCCGCCAAATGTAACCGGCTCGTTACATATGGGGCACGCGCTAACCTTTACCCTGCAAGATGTACTTATCCGGTTTAATCGGATGATAGGCAAGGATTGTCTATGGCAGCCCGGTATGGATCATGCCGGAATTGCCACACAAATGGTGGTTGAACGTCAATTGGCTGCAAAAAATATCAACCGCCGTGACCTAGGGCGCGAAGCGTTTGTTGAAAAAATATGGGAATGGAAAGCTGAATCTGGCGGCATGATTGAACATCAGCAACGGCATATTGGTGCAAGTGCTGATTGGGATAGAAGCCGTTTTACGATGGATGAAGGGCTTTCTGAGGCGGTAAGACAGGTCTTTGTTAAACTGTATAAAGATGGGCTTATTTACCGCGATAAAAGGCTGGTGAATTGGGATCCAAAATTACTTACAGCTATTTCTGATTTAGAGGTTGAGCAAAAAGAAGTCGCAGGGAAAATGTGGCAATTACACTACCCTGTAAAAGATAGTGACGAGAAAATCACAGTTGCAACAACCCGTCCAGAAACCATGCTTGGGGATATGGCTGTTGCCGTCCATCCAGATGATGAGCGGTATCAGCATTTAGTTGGTAAAATGATAATCCTGCCGCTTGTAAGAAGAGAGATACCAATTATTGCCGACAGCTATTCTGATATGGAAAAAGGCACTGGTGCTGTAAAAATTACACCTGCACATGATTTCAACGATTTTGAAGTGGGAAGACGCCACAATTTAGAATTGCTGAATATCATGGATGAACATGCTTGCATGAATGAAAATGTCCCAACTGCCTATCAAGGACAGGACAGATATGAAGCACGCAAATCTGTTCTTGCGGATATGGAAGCCCTTGGCTTGCTTGGTGAAATTGAAGAAAACCTTCATGCTGTACCGCATGGCGATAGGTCAGGGGTTGCTGTTGAGCCTTGGCTAATGGACCAATGGTATGTAGATGCTGCAACCTTGGCTAAGCCTGCGATTGAAGCTGTAAAAGATGGGCGCACCAGATTTGTACCGCAACGTTGGGAAAAAACATATTTTGAGTGGATGGAAAATATCCAGCCTTGGTGTATCTCACGTCAATTATGGTGGGGACACCGTATTCCAGTATGGTATGGACCTGATGGAACAGTATTTGTTGAACATACACAAGAAGAAGCCCAAGCGGCCGCAAATGCCCATTATGGCAAAGCTGAAAAAATTGTTCAGGATGAAGATGTCTTAGATACTTGGTTTTCTTCAGCCCTGTGGCCATTTTCAACATTAGGCTGGCCTGAGCAAACAGCAGAGGTAGAGCGATATTACCCAGGGGATGTGCTTGTTACTGGCTTTGATATTATCTTTTTCTGGGTTGCCCGCATGATGATGATGGGCATGTATTTCATGGATGGCGGTGTACCGTTTAAAGATGTTTATATTCATGCCCTGGTCCGTGATGAACATGGGCAGAAAATGTCTAAATCGAAAGGTAATGTGCTTGATCCCCTTGATTTGACAGCAAAATATGGTGCAGATGCGCTTCGCTTTACCCTATGTGCGATGGCAGCACAGGGGCGCGATTTAAAACTTTCTGAAACCCGTATTGAAAGCTATCGTAACTTTGCAACAAAATTATGGAATGCGTCACGCTTTTTGGAAATGAATGGCTGTACGGCAGGCCTTGATGCGTCCTTATCAATCACCTGTCCAGAAAATGTGTCTGAGCCTGTAAATCAATGGATTTTGCATGAGCTAGAAAAAGCGAGCCAGAACACTGCTGCAGCGATTAAAAACTACCGGTTTAACGAGGCTGCCGATACGATTTATCAATTTGTCTGGAATATTTACTGCGATTGGTATTTGGAATTCATTAAGCCTGTTCTGTCTGAGTCTAAAGAAACCAAAGAGGTTGCGAATTTTGTGCTGCACCAAGCATTGCATATTCTAGCGCCTTTCATGCCGTTCATCACAGAAGAGCTAAATGCAAAGATTTTCATGCGTGACACGCATTTAACCGCAGCGCATTGGCCAGAACCTGTAACGCAAGGTTCTGCTAACACTAATATTGACATTATTGTTGATATTATCAGCGAAATCAGAGCGATGCGTGCTGAAATGAATGTGCCACTTTCAGCAAAGCCTGAGCTTCTCATTGTGGGTGCGGATGCCCAGAAAACGCAAGTTTTAGAAGCGATGAAGCCTTCAATATTGCGGATGGCAAGGCTAACTGACCTGCAATTTATTAACACATCTGCAGATAGGTTTGAAAAAGGGACTGCACGAACAAACTTGCATGGATTAGATTTAGGACTACCGTTAGCTGGTATTCTAGATTTTGATGCTGAAAGAGCGCGTTTGGATAAAGAAATTAAAGCGTGTGAGACCGAAATTAACAAAATTCAGTCTAAATTATCGAATGAAGGGTTTATCGCTAAAGCACCTGAAAAGGTAATCGCAGAGAATAAACGCAGATTAAGTGAAGAAGAAGAGAGAGCCAACGGGCTAAAATCTGCCAGAAACAGACTTGAGATATAGATATAGGGAGAAATGTAATGTCTCGATTTGATAAATCAAAATTACCAAGCAGACATGTATCCGTAGGTGCAAAATCAGCACCACATCGTTCATATTATTACGCTATGGGCATGACTGAGGAAGAGATTAATCAGCCTCTTATCGGTGTTGTGACGACCTGGAATGAAGCTGCGCCATGTAATATTGCGCTTGCAAGACAGGCACAAGCGGCAAAACGCGGTGTGCGTGAGCATGAGGGAACGCCGCGGGAATTCACCACCATTACGGTAACAGACGGTATCGCAATGGGGCATGCGGGCATGAAATCATCCTTGGTAAGCAGGGAAGTAATTGCAGATTCAATTGAATTGACCATGCGCGGACATTGTTACGATGCGATGGTTGGACTTGCAGGATGTGATAAATCCCTTCCTGGTGTGATGATGGCAATGGCGCGTCTTAATGTGCCATCTGTGTTTATGTATGGCGGCTCAATTCTACCTGGCCAATTCAAAGGCAAGGATGTTACTGTGCAGGATGTTTTTGAAGCTGTTGGTGCGCATGCGGCTGGCAATATGTCAGACGATGATTTGCATGAGCTTGAATGTGTAGCATGTCCATCTGCAGGTTCATGTGGTGGCCAGTTTACAGCAAATACAATGGCTTGTGTATCTGAAGCAATTGGTCTAGCACTTCCAGGTTCTGCTGGCGCACCTGCCCCATATGAAAGCAGAGATGAATATGCTTATCATTCTGGGCGTGTGGTAATGGATTTGGTTGAAAAGAATTTGCGCCCACGCGATATTCTCACCCGCAAAGCATTTGAAAATGCAGCGACTGTTGTTGCAGCATCAGGCGGTTCAACAAACGCAGGCCTTCACTTGCCGGCAATGGCTGCAGAATGCGGCATTGAGTTTGATTTGCATGATGTGGCGGCGATCTTCAAAAGAACGCCTTATATTGCGGATTTAAAGCCGGGCGGTAAGTATGTCGCAAAGGACATGCATGCTATTGGCGGTGTTCCGATTTTGATGAAAGCTTTGCTAGATGGCGGTTTTCTGCATGGGGATTGTATCACGGTAACTGGCAAGACCATTGCTGAGAATTTGGCAGATGTGGAATTTCCAACAGATCAGGATGTAATTTATCCAACATCTAACCCATTATCGCCAACAGGTGGTGTGGTTGGATTGCGCGGTAATCTTGCCCCTGAAGGTGCGATTGTGAAAGTAGCTGGCATGCAAAAGCTGCAATTTACCGGACCTGCACGTTGTTTTGATTGTGAAGAAGATGCGTTTAAAGCGGTTGAGCAACGCAATTACAAAGAAGGTGAAGTGCTGGTTATTCGCTATGAAGGGCCTAAGGGTGGTCCTGGGATGCGTGAGATGCTTGCAACAACGGCTGCACTATATGGTCAGGGTGCTGGTAATTCAGTAGCGCTTATCACGGATGGACGTTTTTCAGGCGCAACACGCGGTTTTTGTATTGGCCATGTAGGCCCTGAAGCTGCAGTTGGCGGTCCAATTGGGCTTCTGAAAGATGGTGATATGATTAGCATCGATGCAACAGAAGGCACAATTACTGTTGATTTAACTGAAGAAGAATTGGCGGAAAGACGCAAATCTTGGAAGCCAAGAGAAACAGATTACCAGTCAGGAACATTGTGGAAATATGCACAAACTGTTGGTGCAGCAGAGAAGGGGGCGTTAACCCATCCTGGTGCTAAATCAGAAACACACACTTTTGCAGATATCTAATATCTAATCTAAGTATTGAAAAAATTAAGCCGCCCCAAAATCCAAGTGGGGCGGCTATTTTTATTGCTATAATTGGCTGTAAAGCCCAGGCTTAGTTTTTGAAGGACTGGGTAGAATATTCCGAGAGGGGAAGCTTATTCACCGTACCTACTTCACGCACATAATCCACAAAGCTTTGTGCATAATCAAGATAGGTATCTGTCACTCTGCCTTGCTTTGTAATATCGCCAAAGGTTAGGTAGCCATCTCTGCCTGCTGAAATAAAGTTGTTTGTGACAACCGTGTAGCTGCGCTTTAACTCCAATGCAGACCAGCTATTATCCTTTGGGCCTTTAAATTGAATATTGCTGAAGCGATTACCTTTTTCTTGCGTTGCATCAATATCCCAACGCAAACCCGCAGCATAAGGATAGGCACCTGTTGAGCCCTCAGGGTTAAGCGCATAATCCAATGCATCTTCAAGAACAGCTGCGATTTCAGCACCTGTCATCTCTAACTCAACAAGCGTATTTGCAAAGGGCAGAAGCGTATAAGCGTCTCCAATCGAAAATTCGCCAGCTGCTACATCCACACGAACACCGCCGCCATTTTGAATGGCGATATCAGAGGTGCGTGCCATATCCCTGAAGGCATGTGACACAAGGTTTGAGATATCAGAACCGTTTGCTGCAGTGTCTGAAGCTTCACATAATTTTGACTTGCCTTGGCCAGGAATTCTCTCTAGGCAAAGATTAGCGCTTACCGTACCAATAATTGTTCCCTTTAGCTCATCTACCTTTGCAGAATAGCTTGCAAGTACACGAGCAGCTTCTTTATCTTCAGCAATTAAGTGCAGGTTAGGTATGTCTTGAATAGCCTTATAGACAGCTAATCTTGTATCCCCTTCAATTTCAACACGCTTGCCTTCGTCATTTTTGCGCTTGAAACTATCTGCAACCATCATATGTGCCATGCCTGAGCAGGACTGAACAACACCATTATCATCAAAGCTAATGTTCAATTCACCTACAATTTGGCTATATTGCCATGCTTGCACCACACATACTTGCTCCCCATCAGCATTCGTGATTTGCGTAGGGTAGGGGCCTGATGCATTCTTGCCGATTGAAGTAAAATCACCTAATAGCGTATGTGAATCCCCGCCAACAATGACATCAACACCGCGCAAAGTTGCAGCTAGTTTTTTGTCATTCGCATACTGATAATGGGTTAGCAGAATGATATGTTTAACCCCTGTTGATGTAAGCTCATCAATATAGCGTTGCGCTGTTTCAGCTTCATCTAGAAATTGTGTGGTTTCATCAGGGCTGCTCGACATTTTGGTCTTGGTTGCAATATCAATCCCAATAATGCCGATATTCATCCCATCAACACTCAACACAGTATAAGGCTGGATATAGTCTGTTGCGCTATTCTTTGCTAATGGCGATACGCCAATCTCAGGGATAATATTCGCACCAAGAACTGCTGTATTACATCCATCTTTTAGATAATCTAGGAAATTGGCTAAACCTGCATCGCCATCATCAAATTCGTGATTGCCAACTGCAAACGCATCAAAACAAATCTCATTCATCAGTGCAGCATCTGCTTCACCTTTGAATAAAGTGTAAAATAAATCACCTGTGATAGCATCGCCTGCATGTAGCTTTAAGACATTTTGTTTGTTTTTGCTTAACTTATCAAACAAAGCAACAACAGCAGGGAAACCGCCAGATTTCACCCGTGTTCTTTCCCCCGCAAGATTAAGTTCTGCACGGCCATCCGCACGAAGATGCGAATGATGGTCGTTAATATGCAAAATGCTTAATTCACCAGCATTTGCGCCTACCGCTATCATAGCGGCTACACATGCCGACGTTAAGGTTGCAAATTTCATCTTATTTCTCCTTTGGCTTTTGTTATTAGCAAAGACGTTTGCAGTGCAGAATAGCAAATTCTAAAGATGAAATAATTAATTAAATGTTAAAATTTTAGCTAAATTCACACCATACAGGGGTATGATCAGATGGTCTTTCCCATCCTCTAGGCTCTTTATCCACACCCGCAGAAACAAGATGTTGGGTAGCTTCAGGGGATAGCATTAAATGGTCAATGCGAATCCCATTATTACGTTGCCATGCCCCACGTTGATAATCCCAATAGCTATATTGCGCGCCATCAGGATGGATGGCTCTGATAGCATCAGTATATCCCATATGATTCAGGGTAAAAAATGCAGCTCTACTTTTTGGATGCCATAGCGCATCCCCTTCCCATGCTGGGGGATCATAGCAATCCACCTCATGTGGCATCACATTATAATCACCGGCGAGAATAACTTTGCCTTCGTGCATCAAAAGCTGTTCAGCACGATGAAGCAAACGGTTAAACCACCTTAATTTATACTCAAATTTGGGGCCAGGGCAGGGGTTGCCATTTGGAAGATAAATACAGCCTAACCGAAAACCCTCAATGCTCGCTTCGATATATCTAGAATGCTCATCTTCTTCATCTTCTGGGCATAGAATTGGTAGGTCTTTTTCAACATCCGTAATCAGATAACGCGATAGAATGGCAACCCCATTATAGGTTTTTTGGCCATGCACAGCCGCATACCACCCAATATCGCTAAAGGCCTGAAAATTAAACGCCTCATCAGCCATTTTCAGCTCTTGAAGCATTAAAATATCGGTTTTATCCGCCTGACAGTAAGACAAAACGTGCTCATGTCTGGCTTTAAGAGAATTGACGTTCCAGCTTGTAATGCGCATCAATCGCTAACCTAAATGGAAAAAGAAGTGCCACAGCCGCAATTCGCTGTCGCATTTGGGTTATTCACAACAAAGTAAGAACCAACTAATTCTTCGACATAATCAAGCTGCGCATTGCCTAAAAAGCCGATGGACATATCATCCACCAGCACGGTTATCCCATTGGCCATAAATTCAAGGTCAGAATCGGTTTTTTGGGTGTCAAAATCAAATTTATATTGGAACCCAGAACAGCCCCCCCCATCAACCGCAACCCTGAAATAGGGTTTATCCTCATGCTCAAGCAGAAATGCTATGCGTTTTGTTGCTGTTTCTGATAGTGAAAAACCAGAAGATGCGGCTAATGCTGTGCTGCTCATATCAAACCTTTTGCAAGCTAAAATGCGTTATTTCTGTGCTTATCTATAAATATGACGATTGCAACGACACAAATCAAGCATGCATCTGCGGAAAGCCTTATCCCTCAATGAGTTTTTTTTGCACCAAAGCCAGCATGCTGATATGCTTAACGCACACACCACCCTAATGTGAGCTTCAGCCCATGACAGCATTACATCATCACTATTTTGCGGATTATGCCTGTATCAAAACTGCAGGCAGGCTGATTGATGAAGCTGAAGAAACATCTGACTTTGCAAGAAGCCCATTTCAGCGTGATAGAGACCGGATTATTCATTCAGTTGCCTTCCGGCGGCTGAAACATAAAACACAGGTATTTTTGTATCATGAGGGCGATTATTATCGGACTCGTCTTACCCATTCTTTAGAAGTTGCGCAAATTGCCAGAACCATGGCACGAGCGCTTCGTTTGAATGAAGATTTAGCGGAAGCGGTTGCATTGGGACATGATTTAGGTCATCCCCCTTTTGGTCATGCAGGGGAGGTTGCGCTAGATACAGTGATGGCTGAATATGGCGGGTTTGATCATAATGAACAGACCTTGCGCGTATTGTGTGAACTTGAAGAGCGTTATGCTAAATTTAACGGCCTGAATTTATGTTTTGAAACGCTTGAAGGTATAATTAAACATAATGGCCCCATAAAGCAGGAGGAGTTACGCCCCTCTATTGAGGCATTGCATCAAAAACATGATTTTTTAGTAGATAAATATCCGGTGCTTGAGGCGCAATTGGCAAATATGGCCGATGATATTGCTTATCTAACCCATGATGTGGATGACTCATTACGCGCAGGGCTTTTAACTATTGCGCAATTACACCCGCTTCCTGTGATTGGGGATTTGCTGGCCGAAATCGCATCAGAATATGGTGAGCTTCACATGGGTAGGCTAACGCATGAGCTTACCCGTAGGTTAATTGCTTATTTTGTAAAAGATATGCTGCATTCAACCCAAAGCAGATTAGATGAGCTTAAACCTCAAACTATCGATGATATCAGAAATGCATCTGATTTTATGGCCTGTCATACCCCCAAAATCCGCAAAGAATTGAGTGTTTTGCGTGATTTTCTATTTACCCATAGTTGGCGGCATTACAAGGTCAACCGGATGACGTCAAAATCGAAGCGGGCATTAACAGCACTTTTCCATCGCTTGTTTGATGAGCCGAACTTACTGCCAACAGAATGGCGGATGAAATTAGAAAATGCAGATGATGCAAAAAAAGCACGCATTATTGCTGACTATCTAGCTTCCATGACAGACCGCTATGCGCTATTAGAGTATGAACGCATTTTTGAAATGGGGCCTATCCTTGTCTAATTCCAATATTTTTACGAAATTTCAAAATCATATCATCGATTTTTGTCATACTCTTTCAGCTGATGGCGGCATTAATACCTCAAAACTTGTTGTCGAACTACCACGCGAAGAAAGCCATGGTGATTTGGCCACCAACGCAGCAATGGTATTATCCAAACAGATGGGGATGAAGCCGCGTGATTTGGCTGAAAAGATAGCTGATTTTTTATCTTCGCATCCAGATATTGAAACGGTGCAGATTGCTGGTCCTGGATTTATTAATATCACGTTAAAACAAGGTGTTTGGGGCAGGGAAGTTGCTGGCATTCTTTCCCAAGGCGCTGATTATGGCAGGCAAACTGGAAAAGATGAGCATGTAAATATCGAATTTGTGTCAGCAAATCCAACAGGTCCTTTACATGCCGCACATGCTAGAGGCGCTATTTTAGGCGATGTTCTTGCTAATCTTCTTGATTTTGCTGGCTATAAAATAACCCGTGAATATTACATTAACGATGCTGGAACCCAAGTTGATACCTTAGCGCGTTCTGCATATCTGCGTTACCGTCAAGCCCTTGGCGAAAAAGATATCACGATTGCAGAAGGTCTGTATCCAGGTGAATATCTGATTGAGGTAGGGCAGCAATTAGCCCAAAAATACGGGGATAGCCTACTGAATAAGCCAGAAGAAGAATGGCTGGCACTGGTAAGAGATTTTGCCATTGATGCAATGATGCACTCTATTCGCACAGATTTAGTTGACCTTGGCATTCACATGGATGTGTTTACCTCTGAGCGGAAGTTAGTAGATACAGAACAAGTAGGTGCTGCTATTGCCCAACTATCAGATAAAGGGCTGGTATATCGCGGCGTGCTAGAACCGCCCAAAGGTCAGCTTCCTGATGATTGGGAGCCAAGAGAGCAATTACTGTTCAAAGCAACAGCATTCGGCGATGACGTAGACCGGCCTTTGCAAAAATCGGATAATAGCTGGACCTATTTTGCCTCTGACGTTGCATATCATGCTGATAAGCACAAACGCACCAAGGGCAAGCTGGTGAATATTTGGGGTGCAGATCATGGCGGTTATGTAAAACGTATGAAAGCGGCTGTGCATGCCGTATCCGGCGAAGATAATATTCTAGATGTGAGATTGTGCCAACTTGTGAGCCTGTTGGATGCTGGAAAGCCTGTGAAAATGAGCAAACGTGCTGGCACTTTTGTGACCCTGCGCGATGTGATGCAAGCCGTAGGCCCTGATGTGATGCGCTTTATTATGCTCACCCGCCGCAGTGATCAAACGTTGGAATTTGACTATGCGAAAGTAACAGAAAAAAGCCGAGATAATCCTGTTTTCTATGTACAATATGCCCATGCGCGCGCTTGTTCTGTGCTACGCCAAAATCAGAATATTAGCCAAAATATAGAAAATGTGGATAGGCTATCTCATACCCAAGAAGTGCGGGTGATTAAACAACTCGCTAGCTGGCCTGCGGTCGTGAATTCAGCAGCAGAAACCTATGAGCCGCATCGAATATGTTTTTATCTCATTGAACTTGCTAGCCTGTTCCATAGTTTGTGGAATGCAGGACGTGAAGACCCTTCATTACGGTTTATCGTGGATAATGATGAGACGTTATCTGCTGCAAGATTGGCACTTGTTTCTGCGGTTGCACAAACCTTAAACACTGGGTTAACCTTATTATCTGTAGAACCAGCTACAGAAATGTAAAAAGAATGATTACAGTATGTTAAAACGTGTTTCTATCATATTGATTGGCTTAATTCTGTGTTTGGGTGCGGGATGGTATTTCCTGATGCCTACGCAAGAAGCGGATATTGTTGTGTTGCGTAGCCCTGAAGGGCCTTATCGGGTTAAACCTGCACATACAGGCGGTAAGGAAATTACCCATCAAGGCTCAACAGTGATGCAAATGATAGATGAGCTAGACCCTGTTCAAGATGATGTGGAAGTCGTGAAATTGCCAGGTGATGAGCCTGAAATGCCGCCAGTGAAGGTTGAAGAAGAACAGCAACCGATTGAACCTGCATCTTCACTACCAGAAAAATTACCTGAACAGCCTGAGCAAATATTGGCAGTGCCTGTTAATGGCGCATCAAGCCAAGAAGATGTTGCCGCCGCTTCAGATGTGTCAGCAGATAATGCAAGCGCGCAAACCCAAGAAACAGAAGAAGCTAAATCAACAACAGAACAAACAGCGTCTATTGCAGCCCCAAAGCAGCGTCCTGCATCGCCTAAGCCAGTATCTGCCCCAAAGATTTTAACACCATCATCGGACGAGGTAAGGTTATTCACAGTTCAACTTGCAGCCTTTAGAGATGAGAGTAAGGCTGAAAAAGCCGCCGCGTTATTAAATCAAAAGCACGCAGAACGACTAAATGGGTTAAGCTTAGGGCTACTGCGCTCTGATAGTGTAAATGGCGTAACCTATTGGCGGGTTACAACTGAGCCTGTTGCAAAGGCTGATGCAGCATCAATTTGTGATACACTAAATAAGGCTGGGCAAGATTGTATTGTTAAAAAATATCAGCAGTGATTTTGCTTTTTTAAACTAGTCGTCTTTTTTTACGGTATCATACGGTTTTATAACATTAATTTGGCAAATATGAATTCAGAAGAATTTACAGAAATAGACCAAGATGACGTTCAAATGTCACTATTTGTGAATTTGGATGGATTTGAAGGGCCGATAGATTTGCTGCTCTCACTCGCACGAGAGCAAAAGGTTGATCTTGCATCTATTTCTATTCTTCCGCTTGCAGAACAGTATCTTGGCTATATTCAGTCTGCAAAACGCATTAATCTTGAGGTTGCTGCGGATTATTTGGTGATGGCAGCATGGTTAGCCTATCTGAAATCCCGCCTGCTTCTGCCTGAACCTGAACCTGAACAGCAAGATGAAATCATCGATATGACAGATGCGCTGCGTCTGCAACTTCTTCGTCTTGAAGCAATGCAAACAGCGGCAAAACGTTTAATAAGCCTACCGCAACTAGGCCAGCAACGCTTTGGCCGTGCGGAAAGCCTTGTCATTGAGAAAACCGACCAAATTGAATGGCAGGCTAGCTTGTATGATCTGCTTTCAGCCTATGGTGATATTCGGTCTGCTGAAGAAGCATCCACCTTAACTATTGCGGTTACTCGATTATTTTCTGTGCAGGATGCTTCAGAAAGATTACACAGGTTAATTGGAAAGGTGCCTGACTGGACGGTGTTGCAAGAATTCCTGCCTGGCAATCTTAAAACACCACTAGACAGACGCTCTGCTATGGCATCTCATTTCGTTGCCTCATTAGAGCTTGCAAAACAAGGTGTTTTAAGTTTGAAACAGGCAAATGCCTATGCACCTGTTTATCTTAAAGCTAAAAACAGTGATAATCCCGAAAATGGGTGATGTTAAAGGGAAGGGCCTGAAGAAGGAGTGTCATGAGTAATCCGCAATCAGAACAAATCAGTGATGATCAGATTAAAAAGCAGCTTGATTTGCACCATCTTTCGCGGGTAATCGAAGCACGCATTTTTGCCTCATCTGAGCCTGTGAAAGCCAAAGACTTATTGGCCTATCTAGATGATTCTAACCAGTTAGAAACCATTATATCCATGATATCGGAAAGATATGGAGCGTCATCTGGCATTGAATTGGCAGTTATTGATGCACAATATTACGCCTTTAGAACCGCTGCAGATATTGCACAGGATTTAGTTGTTGAGCGTGCGGTAAAAAAACCGTTATCACGGGCGGCGATGGAAGTGCTGGCTATTATTGCATATCATCAGCCTATTACACGTTCTGAAATTGAAGAGATAAGAGGCATTAGCTTATCACGCGGTACAGTAGATATATTGCTTGAATTAGGATGGATTAAACCAAAGGGACGCAGGCGGACGCCAGGGCGACCCTTAACATGGGGCACAAGCCCAGCTTTCCTTGATCATTTCGGTTTAGGGAATTTATCAGAATTACCAGGCATAGAAGAATTGAAATCATCTGGCCTATTGCGCAAGGGGCAAATGATCGGCGGCCTTTCTGAGCAATTAACACTGCATTCTGACGATGATGAGCAGGATGAAAGTTTTGATGAGCAGGATGATGATTTTCTAACTGCAGATTTGCTGGATGAAGAATGGTCTCAAGATGATGAATGAGAATGAAGCAAGCCAAGCTCAACACCCGCTCATTTCTGTTCAGGAATTGTGCCATCACTATGGAAAACAAACGGCGCTTAAAGATGTGTCTTTTAACATCATGCCAGGTGAGATTGTCAGCCTGTTAGGACCAAGCGGGTGCGGTAAAACAACAATGCTGAGATTACTTGCTGGGTTTGATAAGCCTGCAAGCGGAAGCATTTATCAACATGGCAATGAAATATCCTCATCCAAAGCTGTCATCTCTCCTGAAATGCGTAATATGGGGCTTGTGTTTCAGTCTTATGCACTGTTTCCACATATGACAGTTGAACAAAATGTTCAGTTTGGCCTAAAAGATAAAAATTCAGAAAATACGCGGCATATCAATGCTTTGCTTGAGATGCTTGATGTAAAACAATTTCAAAATCATTACCCGCATGAGATATCTGGTGGACAGCAACAACGTGTTGCTATTGCAAGGGCGCTTGCGCCATCTCCTACGTTAATTCTGCTGGATGAGCCATTCTCAGGTTTAGATAGCCGTTTGCGTGAACGTGTTCGCGATAATATGCTTCATATCTTAAAATCTCAAAATATCGCGGTTTTGATGGTAACACATGATGCAGAAGAAGCCATGTTTATGTCTGACCGCATTATCGTATTACGAGAAGGGCATGTAATGCAGGTGGGGCGGCCTATTGATTTATATTGCAGACCTGAAAATGCATTTGTTGCTGAATTTTTTGGCGAAGTGAATGAAATTCCAGCTCAAGCAAGTGATAATGGAATGGTGAGGTGCATTTTTGGCGATTTAAAAGCGCCACATATTAATGCCCAAGAACAAGCGGTAGTGCTATTGCGGCAAGAAGGTATAAATATCCACACCCAAAAAGAAACAAATGTTCAGGCGCGGGTAGAGAGCACCCATATGCTAGGCAGAAATACGCTTGTGCATATGAATGTTTCTGACCCTGATGGAGAGAAGGATTTACACCTTCATGCACGCCTTCCAGGGTTGAATTATCTTGAAATTAACCAGCGCGTTTATCTTGAAATTGATGCTGCCCAAGCATTCATTTTCCCTGCAACGGGCTGAAATGTGAAAATAACGAAAAGGAATTGAATTCATCTGTTGCCGCATCAGACTTGGATGTCTATAGTTTGCTGGTATTTTGTAGCGATATCAGTATTGTTGAATTCAATATCTGGGAATAAAAGGGGTTTATAATGGGTTTCACAAGCATTTGGCATTGGCTTATCGTGTTAGCTGTTGTGTTGATTTTGTTTGCACGTCCAGGGAAAATTTCTGGGATTATGGGCGACTTTGGCAAAGGTCTTAGAAGCTTTAAGGATGGCATGAAGCCTGAAGATGCTGGCGATGAAAATAACGATGCTGAAGAAGCTGAAGTTATTGAAGCTGCTCCAACCGTAAAAAGTAAAGCACCAGCTAAAAAAGCAGCCAAAAAAACAACACAGAAAAAAGCAGCTAAAAAGAAAGCTGCAAAGAAAAAGGCTGCAAAGAAAAAAGCAGCTAAAACAAAATAAAACAAGCTATCAAGCTAGTAAGGCTAGGTGAGGGTAGAGCGCACTCACACAGCCTTACTATGTTTTGTTATCAGTATCGATAAATAGGCATATCATGTTTGATCTAGGCTGGTCTGAATTTCTAATAATTGGGTTTGTACTGATGATGGTCGTCGGCCCTAAAGACCTGCCTAAAATGTTGCGTACTTTCTCAAAACTTTCTGGACAAGCCCGCGCAATGGCGCGTGAATTCACCTCCTCCTTGGAAGAGGCAACAAAAGATTCTGAGATGAAAGATGTTAAGAAATTCGTAACCGACTTGAAGTCAGGCAACCTTGAAGATATGGCAACCATCATTGATGATGATACAAAAAAAGAATTAGAGAATATTAAGTCAGCTACGCAGGTTGATGAGCTTTCAAAAGATGTAAAAGACATTCAAAGCAAAGCAAAAGAAGAAGCTGAAGCATCAGAAAATGGGAAAGCGTAATGGCTGATAACGAGCAGGTTGATGAAGGCTCAATGAGCCTGATTGAACATCTTACAGAATTACGGAACAGAATTGGCTTTGTATTGGCTGGTTTCGTTGTTGTGTTCCTTGCATGCTTTATCAAACCTTTTGGCAGTGACAGCAGCAATATCGCTGAAATCGTCTATATGTTTTTGCAAGCACCTTTGGCCGAAAGAGAAGAAGTCAGCAGAATGATTTTCACTGCCTTGCATGAAGGGTTCTTCACCCAAGTTAAGGTAGCCTTCTTTGTTTCTATCTCGATTACATTTCCGTTTATGCTCTTGCAGGTATGGCGATTTGTTGCCCCTGGTTTATATCAGAATGAGCAAAAAGCGATTTATCCCTTCTTGCTGGCAACCCCTGTGCTATTCGCACTTGGCGCGGCTATGGTCTATTATGTGGTGATACCGCTAGCGTGGGATTTTTTCCTATCCTTTGAGATGCAAGGCAATGACACTTCACTTGCTATTGAGGTTGAACCACGGATTAGTGAATATTTATCCCTTGTGATGCGTCTGATGTTTGCCTTTGGCTTATCGTTTGAGCTGCCTGTATTGTTGCTGTTGTTGGTAAAGGCTGGTCTTGCGACCTCCAAAGGCTTAGCAGGGGGGCGAAAATACGCTATATTGCTTGCTTTTGTGGCCGCAGCTATTTTAACGCCGCCAGATGTTATCTCGCAAATCTTGCTTGCGATACCTGTTATCATTTTATATGAAATTTCGATTATTGGCGCTCGGATAATTGAGCCTAAAGAAGACCCTGACGCCCATTTAAAATAACCATACCTTGTCTAATTTAAATTAAATTAGCCCAAAATAGGATTAATTTTCAGCTAGGTAATTGCCCCATGCATGATATTAAATTTATTCGTGAAAACCCTGAACAGTTTGATGCAGCTTTGAGAAGAAGAGGCATCTCAGAACTTGCGCACACTATTCAGGATATCGATAAAAAACGGCGTGAGCTTCAGGCCAAAATTCAGGAAATGCAATCTCGCAGAAATGATGCTAGCAAGCAAATCGGGCAGATTAAGGCACAAGGTGGTGATGCCGAAGCCATTATGGCTGAGGTTGCACAGCTAAAGGCGGATATTCCTGCAATAGAAGCAGAAGAAGCCCAGCTTGAGGCGGCGTTAAATGAATATCTAATCTCGCTTCCAAATATGTTGGATGCGTCTGTTCCAGATGGCGCAGATGAAGATGACAACCAACTTCTACGAGAAGTGGGGGATTTTCCCATTTTTGATTTCACCCCAACAGATCATGTAGATTTGGGCGAAGGTATTGGGGAGATGGATTTCCCGCTTGCTGCCCAAATTTCTGGAGCGCGTTTTGTTATCCTAAAAGGACAAATGGCGCGGCTAGAACGCGCTTTAGCGTCTTTCATGCTAGATGTGCATACTAAAGAACATGGCTATTTAGAAGTCTTGCCGCCAGCTTTGGTAAATACCCAAGCCATGACTGGAACTGGCCAACTTCCTAAATTTGCTGAAGATTTGTTTAAAACCACAGATGATAGATGGCTTATTCCAACTGCAGAAGTGCCGCTTACAAATTTCGCTGCTAATCAAATTCTGCCCGCAGAAGAATTGCCATTACGGCTAACAGCCTACACCCCTTGTTTTCGTGCTGAAGCCGGTTCAGCAGGCAGGGATACCAGAGGGCTAATTCGGCAACACCAATTCTCCAAAGTAGAATTAGTAAGTATTGTTGAGCCAGATAAATCTGCAGATGAATTAGAAAGAATGACTGCTTGTGCTGAAGAGATTCTGAAGCGCCTTGGGCTAGCCTATCGGGTAATGCGTTTATGCAGTGGTGATACAGGTTTTTCAGCTGAACAAACCTATGATATCGAAGTGTGGTTACCAGGGCAAAATGAAGGAAAGGGGATGTATCGTGAAATTTCCTCTTGCTCTAATTGCGGCCCGTTTCAAGCGCGCCGTATGAAAGCACGAACGCGCAAAGCAGGCGAGAAAGAAACACGGTTTGTGCATACCTTAAATGGTTCTGCACTTGCGGTTGGCAGATGTATGATAGCTGTGCTTGAAAATGGCCAGCAAAGCGATGGTACAATCCTTCTGCCTGAGGTGCTGCATCCTTATATGGGTACAGATAAAATTACCTTAACGCGCTGATATATTTCATAAAACCTCTCTTAGATAGTGTGATTTTGAATGCATATATGTTTAACCAATGATGACGGTATTTCGGCTTTCGGGTTGAGTGTGTTAGAAAAAATTGCACGGCATTTTGCAGATGAAATCACTATTGTAGCGCCAGCTTCGAATCAGTCTGGTACAGGGCGTTCTATCTCGCTCCATAAGGATATTCGCTACCGCCAGATTTCGGTAAATCAATATGAAATTGAAGGCACACCTGCAGATTGCATGATGATGGCAATGAATATGCTGTTTAAAGATAACAAACCTGATTTGGTTTTATCTGGCATTAATCACGGTATGAATGTTGGGGATGATGTTGGCTATTCTGGCACGATTGGCGCTGCTTTTGAAGCGGCAATCCATGGCGTGCCAGCTATCGCATTATCACAGCGTGATGGCAGGGCAGATGATGCTTTTGGCCCTGCTTTATCTGTGGGTGTAAAAACCTTAGAATATGCGCTGTCACTACCTGTTGAAAATCGAACTATTTTGAATATTAACTTCCCGTCAGCAAAATTGGGGGAGCCGCGCGGCATCCGAGCTTCGACATTAGATAGGCATAAATTCTGTGACGAAATTCTACCTGGCGAAGGTGAAAGTAGCTTTCGAATAGGTCCGTTAATTATGACAGATGAGGTGCTCAAAAATAGTGACCGTTATCAGATTGAAAATGGATTTGTAAGCATAACCGCATTACAAATGGATATGAATGACACTTCTCAGACAGGGAATATTGCAGGTCTTGATTTTCCTGCCTAAGAAGAAGCGCAAAATAGGGCAATAACATTTAGGCTGATATGACAGATTTTCTGCATCAAAAAGCAAAGCTCATTATGCAGTTGCGGTCTCAGTCTATTACTGAAAAAGCTGTGCTTTCAGCAATAGAAAAAGTGCCGCGTGAAATCTTTGTTCCAAAGCCGTTGCAAAAACATGCTTATGAGAATGCTTCTTTGCCAATTCAAGGGGGGCAAACAATCTCACAGCCTTATGTGGTTGCGCGTATGACCCAAGCATTAATGTTAAAACCTAGCGATAGAGTGCTTGAGATAGGTACTGGGAGCGGCTATCAGACAGCTATCTTAGCCCATTTAGCGCGCCGTATTTATACTATTGAGCGCATCCGCCCTTTACAGGTAGATGCCGAAAATAAATTAAGAGATTTGAAAATCTCTAACGTGTTATATCGTCATGCTGATGGGCATCAGGGGTGGTCTGAGGCTGCTCCATTTGAAAAAATTATTGTGACCTGTCAGCTTCCAGATATACCTTCTAATTTGTTAGATCAGCTTAAAAATGATGGAAAATTAATCGCGCCAGTTGGTAAGCCTGGGGAAGAGAATTTGATATGCATCTCAAAGCAGAATGACAAAATCAAGCATGATGTTTTAATGCCTGTTAGATTTGTTCCGATGGTTGCAGGAACACAGAGATAGCAGTAGATTGATCACATCGCATTCAAACCTTGCCGCATCATGAGGACGAAAATGATATTTTTCAAAAAATCAGCTTGGTCTAAATCAATTCAAATCATTTCAGCCCCTCTGGCCGTAATATTGCTTACAGCATGTTCTACCCAAGACATATCTAGCAAAATTTCATTTGAGCGCAAAACGCCAGCACCTGTCGAACAAGCACCTTTACGCGTGTTAAGTGAGCCTATTCCCGTAGATGGTAAAATTATAGTGCGCGCAGGCGATGATATTTTCACGATTGCAACACGCTATAAGGTAAACCCTCTATCCATTTTGATTGATAATGAGCTATCAGACACCTCTCTTAGCGTTGGTCAAAAGCTACTTATTACTCCACGGCGCAACCACACCGTAACGATTACAGATACGATATTTTCAATTTCGCAACGTTATGCAGTAAGCCAGTTCCAACTTGCACAGCTAAATGGTCTAACAGAGCCCTATCAGCTTACTGCTGGGCAAGTGTTAATCTTGCCAGATTCGCAAGATTTATCAGTGCTTGAGCTTGAAGGGTTAGATCCAAATGCCGTGAAACCCCAGCCTCAAACAGCCCGCGCTACTACCGTTGCACAAGCTGCACCAAAAAGACCTGTAAAGAAGTTTGTTGCTCCTGCATTGGGAAGTGCTGGTTTTAACTGGCCACTTTCAGGTGAAGTGATAAGCGAATATGGCCCTATTGCTAAAGGGGTTCATAATGATGGTATCAATATTTTGGCAGAAGAAGGCACAACGGTTAACACGACGGCTGCAGGCACCGTTGCCTATGTTGGCGAGAACCTTAAATCCTTCGGTAGCCTTGTTTTAATTAAGCATGAGGGCGGATATATCTCAGCCTATGCGCACCTATCTTCCATATTAGTGTCAGAAGGGGATGTGCTTTCTGCAGGCACCATGATTGGACAGGTTGGGCAAACTGGCAATGTGGACACCCCGCAATTGCATTTTGAGATCAGAAAAGCACGTCAGCCCGTTAATCCGCGAGATTTAATCGCAAGTTAACGCTAAATATTCACCTTAAATTCCATTGCTAAATTGACAATGAATTGGTGTGCGGTTCTGCCAGAACGATTACCGCGTGCCATGGCCCATTTTAAGGCTTCAGAACGGACATAATCCGCATCTGCTGGTATCTCATAATAGCTGACATAATTTGCGACCATTGCTAAGAAATGGTCTTGATCTACTGAATGAAAGCCAATCCATAATCCGAATCTATCTGATAATGAGATTTTTTCCTCAGCAGCTTCTGATGGATTGATGGCTGAACCTCGTTCATTTTCGATCATTTGACGCGGCATCAGATGGCGCCTGTTTGAAGTGGCATAAAACACAATATTTTCAGGCCGGCCAGATAATCCGCCTTCCAGTACAGCTTTCAAGGATTTATAACTGACATCATCCTGCTCAAACGCTAAATCATCACAATAAACAATAAATCTTCGATTTTGCGCGGACAACATATCCATCAATTCAGGTAAATCCAATAAATCTTCACGTTGTATTTCAATTAGGGCAGGGGTAAGCCCTTCGCCAAGCAAAGCGCCGTGCACAGCCTTTACCAATGAGGATTTACCTGTCCCTCTTGCTCCCCACAGTAGAGCATTATTTGCCCGCAATCCTGTTGCAAAAGAACGGCTATTCTCAAGCAAAGCCATTTTCTGCTGATCAATCCCAATTAAAGTGTCAAGCGGAAGGCGCTGTATGCTGGAAATACCTTTCAGGCGTTTCGTTTCAGACTGCCAGATATAGCCCTCAAATGCCTGAATATCGTCACTATGCGTCTGTTGAGGTGCTAGCCTTTCTAGCGCATCTGCTATTCTTACAAGCTGGTTTTTCTGGTCTAAATCATACTCAGTCATTTTAATACCTTACATTAACAGTCTTTATGATCTTGCATTTAGACTGTTGAAATTAAACCCATCCTTCCCATCTGTAAAACCCCATCTATAAAATATAGTGCAGAAAATGTGAAGCACTGTTGGTCTAGATAGGCTTTCGATAAGAATTTGCAGTTGCCCCTTGGCTATCAGACAGGTATGGTGCAAACGCATTACACGGTTATTTAAAAGCGCGCTATTTTCTTGCAAGATAGAATGATTGCACGCTTCACTTATTTGAGGAGATATCTATGCTTATCAGCCCAGCTTTTGCTCAAGCCGCAGGTGGCGGTGGCGGCAGTTTCGCATCATTGCTGCCATTTGTACTTATTTTTGTTGTGTTCTATTTTTTCCTAATTCGCCCGCAACAGCGTCGCGCAAAAGAACACCGTCAAATGGTCGAAACATTATCAAAGGGTGATAAGATTATCACTTCAGGCGGTCTTACGGGTACTGTTGTTAAGTCGGTTGAAGGGCAAGACACCGTTGAAGTTGAGATTGCTAAAGATGTAAAAGTAAATGTCATGCGGTCTATGGTTGCGGATGTTCGCGAGCGGAAAAATGCACCTAAAGCTGCGCCAGCCGAAGAAAAGAAGTCTGGCGGTTTATTTGGGTTTGGTAAGAAAAGCTAATCTGCAGCCTTTTTGCTGTGTTTAAGAAATGTCTGTAAAGGCCGTATAATTATGCTCCAGTTTGCGTTATGGAAAAAGCTGCTTGTTATTGGTGTGGTTGTATTAGGGTTTACCTATGCTGCCCCTAACTTTATTTCGAGCAATTCTGCACATGATTATTCATCTGTTATCCCTGGGAAAACAGTGAATTTAGGCCTTGATTTACAAGGGGGTTCCTATCTCTTGCTCAAGACCGATTTGGAAAAAGTTAAGCTGGAGAGACTTTCAGATATTGCGGAAAGCTTTCGTGCCTATTTCCGTTCTGAAAAAATCAGGTTTAGTGGCCTTAAATCAGATCAAAACACAGCCTCCTTCAATCTAAGGAAAGAAGAAGATAAAGCGACGACATCAAGCTTTATCAATGAATTAGGTTCAGATTTTGATACAATAACTGATGGGCTGTCTTACATTATTCAGTTTAATGAAGCTGGTGAGCAAGCATTAGCGGATAGAACGATTGAGCAGTCGATTGAAATTGTACGCAGAAGACTTGACCCTGATGGCACGAAAGAGCCGCTAATTCAGCGGCAAGGACGTGATAGAATTCTTATTCAGCTTCCAGGTGTGGATGACCCTGAACGTGTAAAGCGTTTGCTTGGCCGCACAGCAAAGCTAACATTCCAGCTTGTTGACCCGCGTATCACAGCCAATGAAGCACGCCAGCAGGGCAGGGTACCGCCGGGGAGTGTTTTGCTTGAAGGTCTGAATGAGAATGACCCAGCCTATGTTGTTGAAAAACGTGTGATGGTAAGCGGTGAAGAGCTTGACACTGCATCTGCAGGGTTTGATCAGAATAATCGGCCTGCAGTTAATTTTCAGCTGAATGCATCTGGCGGGCGTAAATTTGGGCGTGTCACAGGCGAGAATATCGGCAGACCATTTGCGATTGTGCTTGATAATAAAGTGGTATCAGCCCCTGTTATTCAGTCTCAAATCTTTAATAATGGCCAAATCACAGGTAATTTTTCGGTTCAAGAAACTCAAGAATTATCTTTAATTCTGCGTGCAGGTGCTTTGCCTGCGCCATTGGTAATCTTAGAAGAACGTTCAGTTGGACCGGGGTTGGGCGCTGATTCAATTGCCGCTGGTAAAATTGCTGTTACTGTTGGCTTTGTGCTGGTGATGGGATATATGGCACTTAGCTATGGATTATTTGGCATTTTTGCAGATTTAGCCCTTACAGCGAACGTGGTGCTTATCCTTGCAGCCTTATCCTTGCTTCAGGCGACATTGACATTACCAGGCATTGCAGGGATTGTGCTGACAATGGGTATGGCGGTTGATGCGAATGTGCTGATTTTTGAACGTATCCGTGAAGAATTGCGTTTAGGCAAACGGGTGAGAGCGGCAATTGAGGCTGGTTATTCACGCGCCTTATCAACCATTATTGACTCAAACCTCACCACCTTATTCGGTGCTTTATTCCTGTATATCTTTGGCTCAGGTCCAATTAAGGGATTTGCGGTTACATTATCGCTCGGTATCGTCACATCCATGTTCACAGCGATTATGCTCACAAGATTGCTTATCGTGTTGTGGGTAGACAGAAAACGCCCAACATCTTTAGTGCTGTAGGTAGCGCATTTGAAATTGAACAGAGAAAAAGAGAAGAATATGTTCAGATTAAAGCTTGTTCCAGAAAAAACTGAAATCAATTTTCTGTCCTTTTTCAAAATTACAGCTGTATTCTCAGTGGTGCTTACACTCGCTTCCATTGGCCTTTTCACGCTGAAAGGTCTAAATTTGGGGATTGATTTTAAAGGCGGTATTTTAATCGAAGCACGGTCTGAACAGCCTGCGGATATCGCAGCTTTACGCGGCAATCTTGGCCAGTTAGGTTTAGGCGAAATTGCCATCCAAAGCTTTGGTCAAGACACGGATATTCTGGTGCGTATTCAGCGCCAAGAAGGGGATGAGCAAGCCCAAATTGCGGCTATAAATATGGTAAAAGAACAGCTAGGGGACAGCTTTACAGTTCGGAGAACAGAATTTGTAGGCCCCACCATTGGCGCAGAATTAGCCCAAAAAGGACTTTTAGCGGTGCTATGCGCTCTTGGCGCTATTATGGTTTATATTTGGTTTAGGTTTGAATGGCAGTTCTCCGTAGCGGCGATTATCGCGCTAAGCCATGATGTGATTTCAACAGTTGGATTATTTGCGCTCACAGGTTTTGAATTTAACCTTGCGACGGTAGCCGCAGTGCTCACAATTGCGGGGTATTCAATTAATGACACTGTGGTGGTGTTTGACAGGGTGAGGGAGAATTTGCGCCGCTATAAATCATGGCCACAAGAGCAGATTTTGAATAAATCCCTGAATGAGACCTTATCGCGTACCATTATGACTTCTGTTACAACCGCCCTTGCGCTGATAGCGATTATCATCTTTGGTGGCGCTATTCTGCGTGATTTTGCGATTGCGATGCTTTGGGGGGTAACGATTGGCACCTATTCCTCTATTTTTATTGCGGTTGGTACGATTAGCCGTTTTAATCTGAAAAAATCACAGGAAGAGCAAAACGCGATTGATATTCCTGAATATGAACGTGATAATTCATGAATGAAAATACAACAGATAAGCATAATCCGCTTGTTTCCATTAAAGAATTCGCAGATGACGGGAAATTGCAAATCATCCATGCTTATGGCAATGGCGGGTTTAGAATAGCAAAACAACCCTATGCAGGAAGTCAGCTTGTGTTTTTGCGCCAGACGATTAGCTGGGATGCGCAAACTGTTGAAGATATCACAATCGCAAGCTTGCAGCCCATCATTGAGGCTGAAATGCGCCCTGAAATAGTGCTGTTTGGCCTAGGGGAAACACCGATGAGCCATCTGCCTGATATCAGGGCTGAATTACATAAGTTTGATATAAAAATGGATGTGATGAGTACCCCTGCTGCGTGCAGAACATGGAATGTCTTATTAACTGAGGGCAGACTTGCTGCTGCTGCCATTCTAGCCATTGACTAAACAGAACACAGTTTCCGCTTGGCAAGAAGTGCGTAGCATCGCACCTGCCTTTTCTTATTGTTTGATTTTCGCTAACGCAAATAATCGTGATGATTTAAGCGATATCTGGCATTTTCATTTAGAATGCCAGAAAGCAGTGCATAATGCGTCTGAACAATTACTGGGCATGATAAGGTTGCAATGGCTGATTGATACCATTGAGAATAAAATCTCACCAGCAGGATTTGGGTTGATGTGCCGTATCGCACAGGCAGATAGGCTGGGAGCAATCTGTATTGAAATTGCTAAATTCTGGCAGCAACAATTTGAAAATCAGGCAGAAAATGCACAAAGACGTGATGAAAATTGCACCGCTTTCACCCTGCTGAAGATGGCAGAATTTTCAATGGGTAAGCTTACCGAAATTCAGCAAGAAACAGTTGAAAATATTGGAAAAATGATCGCGCAAAGCCAACAAGGTAAGGTCGTGCAAAATCAGATCATTCCTGCGCAGATTAAAACTCATTTTGGACGGGGCGAGGGCTGGTTAATCGCGTTGCATTTTGTGATTAACCATGCACAACACCGCAACCCAAACACAGATAATTTGCTGATATTCAGGCTGTGCTGGCATGTGTTCAAACATCTAGGGTTTAAATAAAACCCTATGCCACCCACCTAGCCATCTCGTTCAGGGCGCGGCTTGCATAGGCAATTTTTCTATCTCGCCCTTTTGGAATTCTGCCCTTTTCATTTTTTTCTGTGAGGGGCGGAAACAATCCAAAATTCACATTCATCGGCTGAAAGCTATCTTCCATAGCACCGCCTGTAATATGGCCTAATAAGGCACCATGGGCGGTATCTAATGGGGGTGCATTCCAATTCTTGCCCAGAATTTCACAGGCAGCCATGCGCCCTGCCATTCCGCCAGTCGCAGCTGATTCAACATAGCCTTCAACCCCTGTTATTTGGCCTGCAAAGCGCAAATGAGGTGCTTTTTTAAGACGAAGCTCAGCGTCTAGCAATTTTGGTGAATTGATAAAGGTATTTCTGTGCAATCCGCCTAAACGTGCAAATTCAGCCTTTTCTAATCCTGGGATTGTTCTAAAAACTCTCACCTGTTCGGCGTATTTTAGCTTGGTCTGAAAACCAACCATATTAAACAAGGTCGCTAATTTATTATCCTGTCTTAATTGCACCACTGCATAAGGTCGGCTGCCATCATGAGCATTTGTTAATCCAACAGGTTTCATTGGCCCAAAACGCAAAGTTTCCGGCCCTCTCTGCGCCATAATCTCAATGGGCATACAGCCTTCAAAGTAAGGTGTATTTTCTTCAAATTCTTTAAAGGAAATTTTATCGCCGTCTAAAAGTGCTTGGATAAACCCCTCATATTGTTCTTTATTCATGGGGCAGTTGATATAATCTTTGCCATCACCGCCTTCAGTACTTTTATCATATCGAGACTGAAACCAGGTGATATCTTGGTCAATACTGTCAAAATGGATGATAGGCGCGATAGCATCAAAAAAGGCTAAATCTTCCTCTCCTGTCACCTCAGAAATAGACTTAGCAAGCCCATCTGAGGTTAAAGGCCCTGTTGCCACAATGACGTGTGGCCATTCATTTGCGTCTGGTAGGGCAAAAACCTCACCTCTGTTAATTTCAATCAGGGGATGTGCTTCAAGCTGTTCTGTTACGTTTTGGGCAAATATATCTCTGTCCACGGCCAAAGCACCGCCAGCAGGCACAGATGATTTTCCTGCCTGTTCCATAATAATCGAATTTAGCATCCGCATTTCTTCATGCAGAACACCAACCGCATTTTGGGTTTTATCATCTGAGCGGAAGGAGTTTGAGCATACTAATTCGGCACAATATTCAGAATGATGCACCTGTGTTTTCACTTCAGGCCGCATTTCATGCAGAATTGTTTTAACGCCGGCCTGCGCTGCTTGCCAAGCAGCTTCAGAACCTGCTAGCCCGCCACCAATTACGTGAAGCACTTCATCTTTCATAATAAATCCTACTTTTAGCTTACTTTGCGATGTTCTACCGGCGTTAATACTGATTTCAAATACTTGCCTGTATGTGATTCTGGATTTTCTGCGACAACTTCAGGTGTTCCTGTAGCAACAACATAGCCGCCACCACTTCCCCCCTCAGGTCCCATATCAATAATCCAATCCGCTGTCTTAATTACATCTAGATTATGTTCAATCACAATGACCGTATTGCCTGTTTCAACAAGTTCCTGCAACACCTCAAGCAGTTTTGCGATATCTGCAAAATGAAGTCCGGTTGTGGGTTCATCCAAAATATAAATTGTTTTGCCAGTTGCCCGCCGTGATAATTCTTTGGAAAGCTTTACCCGTTGTGCTTCCCCGCCTGATAGAGTGGTAGCTTGTTGGCCGATTTTGATATAGCCCAAACCCACACGAAGCATAGTTTGTAATTTATCACGGATTGACGGCACAGCTTTAAAATATTCAGTACCTTCTTCAACCGTCATATCAAGTACATCTGCAATGGATTTGCCGCGCCATGTTATTTCTAGTGTTTCCCGATTATAGCGTTTGCCCTTGCAGCTATCGCAGGTCACATAGACATCAGGCAGAAAATGCATTTCGATTTTGATCACACCATCGCCTTGGCATGCTTCGCACCGGCCGCCCTTTACATTAAAGCTGAAACGCCCTGGAGTATATCCTCTGCTTTTCGCCTCTGGTAAGCCAGCAAACCATTCTCTTATGGGGGTGAAAGCCCCTGTATAGGTTGCAGGGTTAGAACGCGGGGTTCGTCCAATTGGGGATTGGTCAATATCCACCACCTTATCCAATAATTCCATGCCGATAATATCTTCAAACGGGGCAGGGATTTCACGGGCTTTGTGCAATCTTCTGGAAAGCGCTTTCCACAGGGTTTCAAGCACTAATGTCGATTTGCCCCCACCAGATACGCCTGTTACACAGCACATCACCCCTAACGGGAAATCTACAGTAATATTTTGCAGATTATTTCCAGACGCGTTTTTTAGCCTTATTTGTCTCTTTTTATTTATTTTTCTGCGTTTTGCAGGAATTTCAATTTGCTTTACACCTGACAGATATTGCCCTGTGATAGAATCAGGGTTTTGCATAATCTCATTGGCTGTCCCATGCGCAATAACATTGCCGCCATGCACGCCAGCCCCTGGCCCCATATCGATCACATGATCTGCTGTGCGTATCGCATCTTCATCATGTTCAACCACCAATACCGTATTACCAAGGTCCCGCAATCTGGTTAGCGTAGCCAACAGTCTATCATTATCGCGCTGGTGCAAACCAATAGAAGGTTCATCAAGCACATATAACACGCCTGTAAGACCTGAGCCAATTTGTGAGGCGAGCCGGATACGTTGCGATTCACCGCCAGATAAAGTGCCTGATTGCCGCGAAAGATTAAGATAGTTAAGCCCCACATTTGCTAGAAAACCAAGCCGTTCGTTAATTTCCTTTAATATCGGTAATGCAATGATTTTATGCTGTTCATTCAGGCTATCTGAAATAGTTGTGAACCATTCTACCGCTTCGCCAATGGAATAATCCGACACTTCAGAAATATCATATTTGTTGATTTTTACCGCTAAAGCTTCTTCTTTTAGCCGTTTGCCGTTACATGCCTCACAGGGGTGGCTTGCTCTAAACTTTTCAAGCTCGTCTCTTACCCAGTTAGAATCTGTCTCGGTGTAGCGGCGGGTGAGGTTAGGCAATAACCCTTCAAATGGCTTTGTGGTTCGGTATGAACGCAACCCATCATCATATACCATTTCCACAGGCATGCTGCCGCTTCCATTTAAGACGACTTGCTGGGCTTGAATATTTAATTTTGAAAAGGGCGTATCTAAGGAGAAATCATACGCTCTAGCAAGACTTTCCAAGGTTTGTATATAATATTTTGAAGAGGTGTTCGCCCATGGCGCCAACGCACCAGCACGCAAACTCAAGGACGGGTCAGGCACCACAAGCTGGGCATCGAAATGCGCGGTTACGCCAAGACCATCACAATCAGGGCATGCCCCAAAAGGGTTGTTGAACGAAAATAGGCGCGGTTCAATCTCATCAATCGTAAAGCCTGAAACAGGGCACGAAAAACGCGCTGAAAATACTGAACGTTCTTCTGTATCTGCGTTATCAGCAAACACCAGCCCATCTGTAAGATTGAGGGCTGTTTCAACAGAATCCGCTAATCGTGTGGCTAGTTCTTCATTGTCTGGGCGGATAACAATTCGGTCGACCACAATTTCAATATCATGTTTCTTTTTCTTATCAAGGGTAGGCAAATCATCCAGCTCATGAAATGCGCCATCAATTCGCGCACGGGTAAAACCCTTTTGCATTAATTCAGCTAGTTCTTTGCGATATTCACCTTTTCGGCCGCGTACAATCGGCGCTAACAGATAAAGGCGTGTGCCGTCTTCCATCGCTAGCAGACTATCCACCATCTGGCTTACAGTTTGCGAGGTAATAGGCAAGCCGGTCGCAGGAGAATACGCTATACCAACACGCGCCCATAAAAGCCGCATATAATCATAAATTTCTGTAACCGTTCCAACCGTAGAACGCGGATTGCGTGATGTTGTTTTTTGTTCTATCGATATTGCAGGCGAAAGACCTTCAATAAGGTCAACTTCTGGCTTTTGCATCATCTCTAAAAACTGGCGGGCATAAGCGGAAAGTGATTCGACATATCGCCGCTGACCCTCTGCATAGATAGTATCGAATGCCAAGCTTGATTTACCTGAGCCAGATAGCCCCGTAATAACCACCATCCTGTCTCTTGGAATATCAACATCAACATTCCTAAGATTGTGTTCTCTTGCGCCTCTTACGGCGATAGTGCGTGGTTCTGTTGGGGGGTGGGTATGTGCTGTCATAGCATGTTCCGTCTAAAAGGCTTCTATTACCGTGTTTATAACCTATCTACGCAGTAATATAGAGCAGGGGTGCATCTAAAAATAGCCTATTTCCTGCAAATTATTGCAATGCGGTCTCAAAGCTTCTTAGAGGGTTTATGAAGGGGGTAAAAATTTCAGATAAAAAGGCTTCTTCAAACCGTTGTTTGTGCTAGGGTTGAGCGGTCATTATATTTTAAAAAATTGATTTGAGATATCTGGATAGTGTTTCAAATCTGAGAAAATCTCAAAAGGAGTAGCTTCATGGCGGGAAGTGTAAATAAAGTTATTTTGGTCGGCAATTTAGGTCGTGATCCTGAGGTCAGAAGCACACAAGATGGCGCGAAGATTGTAAATCTATCTATTGCAACATCAGAAAGATGGAAAGATAGAAATTCAGGGGAACAACGGGAGCGTACAGAATGGCATCGTGTGGTCATTTTTAACGAACAATTAGCCAATGTTGCTGAACAATATCTATCAAAGGGCAGCACTGTGTATCTAGAAGGCCAATTGCAAACCCGCAAATGGACTGATCAGCAAGGTGTTGAAAAATATACCACAGAAGTTGTGCTGCAACGCTATAGAGGGGAGCTTACTATGCTTGGCTCAAGAAGCGGCGGCGGGGCAGTTGACCAAATGTCTGGCGCACCATCACAGCCCGCTATTGGCGGCGGTGTAAGTTCAGGTTCAATGCCGCCACCAACTGATAACGGCATTGATGATGATATCCCTTTCTAGGACAGCAAACAGTTTTTGATGCTTTACCAAGACCTCCTTTTTTAAGGAGGTCTTTTTTTACACAATATGTAGTATTTTCAGACACAATCATGTAATATATACAGTAGAATTTGCAGTATCTACCTAACCCATTCAAAGGGGCAAAAACTTGTCTGATAACCCGTCTTTACCGCGTGAAAATCCTGTTATTTCTATCTCAGATGAAATGCGGAAATCATATCTTGATTACGCGATGAGTGTGATTGTATCACGTGCGTTACCTGATGTCAGAGATGGCTTGAAACCTGTTCATAGACGCATTTTATACGCGATGATGGAAGGAGGTTACGACTGGTCAAAGCCACCGCGTAAATCAGCGCGTATCGTCGGTGATGTGATGGGTAATTATCACCCGCATGGCGATAGCTCAATTTATGAAGCTATGGTGCGTATGGCACAGGATTTTTCTATGCGTCTTCCGCTTGTGGATGGGCAAGGTAATTTTGGTTCTGTTGATGGCGATCCTGCGGCGGCAATGCGTTATACAGAATCACGTCTTGCACGGGCAGCAGAATCATTGCTTCGTGACGTAGATAAAGACACTATCGATTTTATCCCCAATTATGATGAAACCCAAGAAGAGCCATCTGTCCTTCCTGCTGAATTTCCAAATTTATTGGTAAATGGGGCAGGGGGAATTGCGGTTGGGATGGCAACCAATATCCCGCCACACAATCCTGGCGAGGTATTACACGCATGTCAGGCTGTTATTCGTAATCCTGAAATGACAGATGATGAGCTTATGGAAATCGTAACAGGCCCTGATTTTCCAACAGGCGCGCTGATCATGGGCAGAAGCGGGATTAGGGATGCGTTCACCACAGGCAGGGGTTCTGTGATTATGCGTGCGCGTTCTGAAATTCAGCAAATTGCTGGCGATAGAGAGCAAATAATCATTACTGAAATTCCCTATCAGGTAAATAAATCCCAGCTTTTAGAACGCATTGGTGAGCTTGCGCGTGACAAAACGATTGAGAATATCGCTGATATTAGGGATGAGTCTAATCGTGTTGGTATGCGCATTGTCATCAAGGTGAAAAAAGATGGTTCTGCTGATGTGGTGCTCAACCAGCTTCACCGCCACACCAGACTGCAAACAAGTTTCCCTGTAAATATGCTTGCGATGCATAATGGCAGGCCGCAGCAAATGAGCTTGCGCCAGATTATTGATGCTTTTTGTGCATTTAGACAAGATGTAGTTGTTAGAAGAACCCGCTTCTTGCTGAACAAGGCAAGAGACAGGGCGCATATTTTAGCCGGTTTGTTGGTCGCCTTAACCTCGATTGATGAGATAATTGAACTTATCAAAGCAGCTTCAAACACTGAAGAAGCTAGAAATCAGTTAATGGATAAACCATGGCCTGCGCAAGAAGTGGCTGATTTTATTGCACTTATTGACGATCCCGGTCATGAGGTCGTTGAAGGGTATTATAAGCTATCAGAAACTCAAGCGCGCGCGATATTGGAGTTGCGCCTGCAACGTCTTACCGGCATGGAACGTGAAAAGCTTGCTGAAGAGACGCGGGCACTTGCAGATAATATTACTGATTTCCTTGATATTTTATCCTCACAAGACCGCCTTACATCAGTGGTGTTAGAAGAATTGCAACAAGCTTATGACCGTCTGGCTGAACCGCGGCGCACTGAGATATCAGATTCGCTCGCAGATCAAGATGACGAAGATTTAATCCAGCAAGAAGATATGGTGGTGACAGTAAGCCACCGCGGATATATCAAACGTGTTGCCTTATCTGATTACAGAGCCCAACGTCGTGGCGGTAAAGGCCGTACAGGGATGAAAACACGGGATGAGGATTTTGTAACCCGTCTGTTTGTTGCAAACACCCATACACCGATATTATTCTTCACCTCAAAAGGGATGGTGTATCAGCTTAAATGTTATAAATTGCCTGTTGCATCGCCAACCTCTATTGGCAAGGCAATGGTGAATTTACTGCCGATTGACGCTGATGAAACCATCCAAACTGTTATGCCAATGCCAGCAGATGCAGATAGCTGGGACAGCCTAAATATCTTATTTGCAACAGCGCATGGCTCTATCAGACGTAACCCGCTATCAGACTTCACCAATATCATGCGGAATGGAAAGATTGCGATGAAGCTTGGCGAGGATGACAGGCTCATTGGCGTTCTGCCATGTCAGGAAACAGACCAAGTGCTTATCGCCTCTCGCTTTGGCAAGGCTATTCGCTGTAATGTAAATGATGTCAGACTGTTCAGGGGACGTAATTCAGTAGGTGTACGCGGTATGCGCCTGCAAGAAGGGGATGAAGCTGTTTCTATCTGTATTATCAGAGACCCTGAACAAGAATATGTGCTGTCTATTACAGAAAACGGCTATGGCAAGCGCACGGCTGTATCGGAGTATCGCTGCACAGCACGCGGTGGACAGGGTGTTGCGAATATTGAAACTTCAGCCAGAAATGGCAATGTTGTCTCATCCTTTACGGTATTTGCTGAAGACCATCTGATGTTGGTAACAAACGCAGGCAAGGTTATTCGAATCCGCATTGATGGCGGTGAGGGCGATAGAATCCGTATTGCAGGACGTAAAACTCAAGGGGTTAGGCTGTTTGAAATTGACAAGACCGAAAAGGTTGTGTCAGTTGGAATCATCAGAGATGTTGATGATGAGGGTGAAGATGAGGAATTAGCAGAACAAGCGCCTCAACAAACACCTGAATCAGACGCATAAAAACAGCTCTTTTTGAAGTCAGGATGGCATCATGATAATCGCCATTTATCCAGGCACGTTTGATCCCCTTACCTTTGGGCATCTCAATATCATTGCACGCGCTAGCCGAATTTGTGATCAGCTCATTGTTGGGGTTGCTGAAAATAGTGGAAAAAACCCGCTATTCTCACTTCAAGAACGTCTTGAAATGGCTGTATCTCAAATCTCACAGATGAAACAAAGCGGTGAAATCAGCCAAGATATTGATGTTAAGCCTATTACAGGCCTGTTAACAGACTTTGCAAATGAAACAGGTTCTTCTATGGTAATCAGGGGCTTACGCGCCGTTGCTGATTTTGAATATGAATTCCAGATGGCTTCAACCAATCGCCGGCTTAAAGCTGATTTAGAAACAGTTTTCCTTACCGCACCTGAACAGCAGCATTTTGTGGCTTCATCCTTGGTTAAGGAAGTGGCGCGTTATGGCGGGGATATTTCAAGCTTTGTGCCTCAAGAAGTAGAAGCTAAAATCATCAGCAAA
The DNA here is from genome assembly GCA_965660095.1 of Puniceispirillaceae bacterium (SeqCode). Taxonomy (GTDB): domain Bacteria; phylum Pseudomonadota; class Alphaproteobacteria; order Puniceispirillales; family Puniceispirillaceae; genus WTJO01. Next base: position 1,202 of record CBFHYP010000010.1, on the reverse strand, counting down.
ATCAAGGGCTGAGCATTCTTTCTGCACCAAGATTAAAAATAGGCTTTACAGAGAAAACCAAGGCCTCTATAAGAATGTCATTCGGGGGGCTAATTTAGCCCCTTGTCCTTTGAGGGCGGTTAGCTCAGTTGGTAGAGCAAGTGACTTTTAATCACTGGGTCACAGGTTCGAATCCTGTACCGCTCACCAAGTTTTTAAGCCGAAGATACGTCAAGTGATTGACAGGTATCTTCGGCTTTTTTCTTTGGAAAACTGAAAATCACTGGACGTTCCATTGCTCAACTCTAACAACACCTTAGAGGTAGAAAAAATGGAACAAATTAACCTATTCGACTTTGAACACACACCCACCACTCAAGCAAACACACCGCATGACACACCGCAAATCACACCGCATGACACACCGCTTGCCTATCAATTTACCGAACAGCACCAGCGTAGTATCTGGAAAAAAGGCGACACACATAGAGCAAGAAGCCTAAAGCAATTTAAACGCTTTACGGATTATCTACAAAACCCTGCTTTGTCTATTGCTGATTTAGATGCAGAACATGTGATGGCTTTTCTTGATGCGCTAGAAGAGCAACCTGCCAAGAACAATAAAGGCAAATGCTCACCCAAGACAATTAACAGATATGCTGCTACGATATCGTCTGTTTTCAAGTTTGCGGTAAAGCTGAAAAAACGTAGCGACATCCCTTATATCGACTATAGAGACGAAGGACAAGGCAGGATTGTCACCTATACCATAGAGCAAATAAAGCAGATTGTTGATTATTTCAAAGATACTGACAAAGGCTTTATGGTTGATTATGTGCTTGTTGCTGCCAATACAGGCATGCGTAGAGGTGAAATTATGAAGATTGGCACAGACCAAGCTATTGTTGCTGGCAGGCGCGTTACACTCCTTAACACAAAGAATGGTGATGATAGGACTGTTACAATCAATACGCATTGCTACGAAGCTGTAAAGCGCATTGAAGCAGGCAATGGTTTTACCCATCGCAAATTTTATGATGCATGGCAGCTTTGCAGACGTGACCTTAGATTGTCCGACCAACATGTATTTCACACATTCAGGCACTCTTACTGCATATACATGGCTAATGTTCTAAACGTCAACCCTTTGTCATTGCAAAAGATGATGGGGCATAGGCGTTTATCCACTACAGAGAAGTACACGCACGAAGATATCGATACAC
>CBFHYP010000009.1:0-70201 GCA_965660095.1 Puniceispirillaceae bacterium (SeqCode) | reverse complement strand
CCCGCCATTAGAGCCTGCGTAGGATGCGGTATCACTACCTCTACCGCCATCCAGCACATCAGCCCCTGCGCCGCCTTCTAGGGTGTTATTACTGCTATTCCCTGTTAGCGTGTCACCATAGCCAGAACCAATAAGGTTTTCAATACTGATAAGGGTGTCGCCTGTCGCATCACCGCTGGAGGCTCTGCTGCCAGTCTCTGCGGACAGGTCAATCACAACCCCGCTAGAAGAATTTGCATAAGACGCTGTATCACTGCCATTTCCGCCATCTATTCTATCTGCACCTTCCCCGCCTGCCAGCGTATCATCGCCTAAACCGCCATTAAGGGTATCTGCGCCATTCCCGCCTTTAATAATGTTAGCTTCATCATTACCGATAAGCGTATCATCGAAGGCTGAGCCAGTGATGTTTTCAATGAAGTAAAAGAAATCGAAAAATGCATCGCCAGTGTTTAAAGACCTATCAGTCAGATTAACGGTAACCTTAGCCTCTGAGCGTTCATAAGTAACGGTATCAGAACCATCCTGGCCATAAAACGCATCAATACCAGCACCGCCCTCTAGTATATCATCGCCATCGCCGCCAAACAGTGTATCCCTTCCATCCCCGCCTATCAGCGTGTCGTTGCCATCCCTGCCGTTCAGGACGTTATCCCCGCCATTCCCTATTAAGGTGTCATTATGGGCTGAGCCGATAATATCTCTAATATTGGTAAGGGTGTCGCCTTGAGCATGACCGCCGATGCCATCTACATCCGCAACCAAACTCACAGTAACCCCAGCATTATAAACTCTATAATTAGCGGTATCATTCCCTAAACCGCCATCAAGGGTATCTGCGCCTTCCCCGCCTATCAATATGTCATCATCAGCCCCGCCATTTAGCGTGTCATCCCCTGCACCGCCATTGAGGGTGTCATCGCCAGCCTCGCCATTCAGGTCGCTTTGGGCTGTGCCTGTCACTGTGGTGATGTGGTTGCCAAATTTATCTTGGGCTTTCTCGTCTGCTGAATAAGGGTCATATGTGCTTGCTTCAGATGCATTGCCTAAACCAATATACAGCCCGCTATCAGCTACCCCTGATACATCAAGGCTTAATTCAGATTGTGCGCCCTCTGGCGTGACACCCCGTTGCAATAGCGCATATAAGAAGACATTAGGGGTATACTCTTGCTCATCCAAATTAAGGCCAGTATCCGATAGGCGTATCACCTCATCTAAATCTGCAACATCTAGCCCGTCAACTGTCTCAATAATCTCAGCCGCCCATGTGTTTGAAGCTGCAATAAGTGCCGCTGCAACGTCATCCCCTTCCACAGGGGGACGATTGCTGGTATATTCAAGGGTGGGTGCAGTTAAAGTGCCTGTATCGCTATTATAAACGGTGCCTAGCGGCGGGATGATGGCAAAGATTTCTAGCGGCTATTCATTACCCCCACCGCCACCGCCGCCGCCACATGCGGCTAGACCAAAGAGGGAGAGTAGCCCAAAATTGCTAAAGGCGTTCTTAGAAAGAGGGTGATAGATGGGTGCAGTACTGCGCTTTAGCATCATAAAAAGCTCCTAAAAAACAGAATTAAACATTCCAATTAAACTAGGAGGGGAACCGTGTTTTCCCTTATTACATGCTCTGACTAGTTATATAATTTACCCAACTTTATATCGTTTACCCAGATAATAAAACACTTTTTAAGTGTATAAATTGCGGGGGGGGTAAACTATTGAAAGCATTCAATTTTTTCTTCACACACTTCCGTTAAAACAGTTTTAGCTAAAACACGGGAATTAGCTTGGTATTTTACCAAATGCTTGACAGTTATCCTGAAAGACTTTCTGCTAAAAGAGTAGCCAAAAAACGGAGGCTTATATGCCAGCGCAAAACATATTATCCGAGCTGAATGGACGTGTATTAACCATCACCCTGAATCGCCCTGATATGATGAACACGATTGACCTTGATTTTGCACAATCCTTATGTGCAATTGCAGAAGACGCTAGCAATGATAAAAGTATCGGTGCAATCATCATCACAGGTGCTGGCAATAAAGCGTTTTGTGCAGGCGGTGATTTAGCATCTTTTCACCGTTTTTCTCCCCAGATGGGTGCCCATCTAAAACAGGTAACGGATTATTTTCATCGGGCAATTTGTCTGTTTGCTGAAATGAATGCCCCCGTGATTGCAGCTGTAAATGGTGTTGCAGCTGGCGGCGGGTTGTCCATGGTTGGCTTTCCTGAGATAGCGATTGCAAGTGAACATGCTAGATTTGTGTCTGCCTATACAAAAATTGGGTTAACGCCAGATGGCTCCTCAAGCTTTTTTATGCCGCGCATCATCGGCACACGGCGCTATTATGAAATGGTACTCACAAATAAAAGCCTTACCGCAGATGAAGCGTTGAATTGGGGACTTGTTAGCCATGTGGTAAAGGCTGATGAATTAATGCCAACAGCCATGAAGATTGCCCAAAACATCGCGCAAGGCCCTGCTGCCGCTCATAAACGTATCAAAAGGCTAGTGATGAGCAGTTTTGATTCAGACCTTCCGGCCCAACTTGAAAGAGAAGCTAGATTTCTGGCAGAATCCGCAGATGATCATGACGGACAATCCGGTATTTCTGCCTTTTTAAATAAATCACACCCCACATTTAATCACGAATAAGTGAACTACGCGCTTCTATTCGGTGGGAGTGTGATTAAAGCTTCCAATGGCGAAAGACTATAGGTAGGATGCATCAGGGCATACTCTATCTGACCCTATTTTCAAGACATTGTGAGGGCAAATCAATGCGCAGAATATTAGCCAAAATATTGGCATTAATGATGATTTTAGTAGGAAGCACTGTTATGGCAGATGAATTAAAAATTGAGGTTTTAAATGAAGGCTCTGGGGATAGCGCAGAACAGGGCAATCGTGTTTCTGTGCATTATGAGGGCAAGCTTGAAGATGGCAGTGTATTTGATGCCTCACGCCCAAGAGGACAGAGCTTTAGCTTCACCCTTGGCGCAGGCCAAGTTATCCAAGGATGGGAGCAAGGTGTTGACGGCATGAAGGTAGGCGAAATTCGCCGTTTAACTATTCCGCCAGAATTAGGGTATGGCGCAAGTGGTGCCGGTGGTGTCATTCCGCCAAATGCTACCCTCACCTTTGAAGTCGAATTAATGGACATCAGCCAGCCCGTCACACTCGGGCAAGCCACCCCCGAAGAATTGCTAGAAGCACAAGCTAATGGGGTTGTGATCATTGATATCAGACGTGAAGAAGAATGGCAGGAAACAGGCATAATAAAAGGCGCTGAAACCATCACAGCCTTCACCTCAACCGGCAGATTACACCAAGATTTTCAAGATAAATTTATTGCTGTTGCGCCATCACCTAGCACGCCAATCTTGCTCTATTGCCGTTCTGGAAACCGTACAGAAAGCCTTGGTAGCGCCTTAATTGAACAGCTTGGCTTTACCAATGTCACGCATCTTTCAGATGGCATTATAGGCTGGCAGGAAAAAGGGTTTGAAACTGAGCCATATAAATAGCCAAACACGAATAAATGCCTGATGGATGCAAAGGATAAGTATGATATGAAAGAAAAAGAAATCATCACACATTTAAGCATCCTTGTTGAGGGGTGCAAGAAACACCCTGCTTATCGGGCAATACGGCCTGCCACAGGCAAATGTGCGCCTTGTGTAAAAATGTGGCAGGCACGTCAGGCTTTAATCGCATTAGGGTATGATAAAAACGATAAGGGTTAGCGATATGCATATCTGCCGGAGGTTCGCCCAATTTTTCATGCCCTTTATCCTGTGTTTTGGCTTTCAAATACCCCTGCTAGCAGAAACACAATTTCCTTCTGATACTAAAATCAAGCAAATCGGGGATAGCCTGCATCATCCTTGGGGTATGAGCTTTCTGGATGACACCCATCTGCTAGTCACAGAAAGACGCGGAAAGCTTTTTTTAATATCAGTTGAAGATGGAAAAACAGAAGAAATAACGCCCATTCCTGAAGTGTTTGATAAACGCCAAGGCGGTTTGCTAGATGTGCTTACCCGTCCACATTCAGATGTAATCTATCTTTGCCTTAGCCTGCCTGATGGGGATGGCAAGGCGCGCACCTCTGTGCTCCAAGCGGTGTTAAAGGGTACTAGTTTAACGCGCCAAAAATTTCTATTTAAAAGCAATCTGAACAGTAATAGCGGCCATCATTTTGGCTGTAGACTAGCACTTGATGGCACTCTTTTATATGCAAGCCTTGGTGAGCGTGGTGACCGTGACACAGCCCAAGACGAAACGCTGCAAGCTGGCGGCCTTATAGCCTATGACCTTGCCGCAGGTAGCCTGATTGCCCCTGCCCGCTCCACCTGGGCGATGGGAATGCAGACGAAGGGGAACCGTAACCCGCAAGGGATGGCAAAAAACCCTAAAACTGGTGAGATATGGATGCATGAGCATGGCCCTAAAGGTGGCGATGAAATTAATATTTTTAAAAAAGGCGCAAATTACGGCTGGCCCATTACAAGCTTTGGCAAGGAATATTATGGCGGAAAAGTAGGGGAAGGGATTTCAGAGGCTGAAGGCATCACCTCGCCTATATGGCATTGGACTCCCTCTATCGCGCCATCTGGCATGGCATTTTATAAAGGTGATATGTTTGATTTTGACGGCCATTTGCTTGTAGGGTCATTAAAATTCAGATCCCTTTATCTCGTCCATATTGACGATAATCAACCTGTCTCGGAAACAGTCATTTTAAAAAATTCTGTGGGCAGGATAAGAGATGTAGAAGTCGCACAAGATGGCTCAATCTATGTGCTCTCTGATGAAACAAATGGCGGGCTATACCAGATTTACCGGCCTTAAATCCAGCTAGCCCTCCTCCCTAATCTTCGGTTAAGGTCACGACTTTGCCCGCCTGCACAAGCACAGGGCGTGCAAGCGACAATAGTGGCGGCACGATAAACAAAGTCGCCACTGTTGATAGGGCTAATCCGCCAAACACTACTGTGCCAATCCCGCGATATAATTCAGACCCTGCACCAGGGAAAATCACTAACGGAACAAGCCCAAAAAGGGATGTTAAGGTAGACATGAAAATAGGCCGTATCCGGTTTCGTGTGGCTTCGATGATGGCGTCTGAAATATCCATACGCTCATCTGCGATATGCAGCATGGTTTGTTCAACTAGCAGGATAGCATTATTGACCACCACCCCGGTTAAAATAACAAAGCCAAGCATCGTCAGCATATCCAAAGGCTGGCGGATATATAAATTAAGCAGATAAAGCCCCATAATACCGCCAGCCATCGCAACAGGCACGGCCATAATGATAATCAAAGGCAGAATAAAGGAACGCAATAATACAGCAAGCAATAGCACTATCACCCCTAATGCCGTAAGCACATTTGCCTGCATTGCTGACCAGGTACGTTTAAGCTCACCTGCTGCACCACTTACCTCAACACTGACATTCTGCGACTGAGCTAAAGAAGCAATCTGCGGCAAAATATCATCTGAGATCATCTGTACTGCGTTTTCTAGTGGTATTTCTTCAATGGGACGTAGTCTAATTGTTAAGGCTAATTTGCCGCCAAGCCGCCGAATGGTCTGCGGGGCTGAGACAATCTCAACATCTGCAACTTGCGATAATTGGATAAGTGCACCTGTTCTAGTAACCAATGGCAGCTCTTCCAAGGCGGCAAGGTCAAGCTGACCAGATTGTTCTGAGCTCAATACCAAATCAACTAATTGCCCGTTAATAGGAACCTGCGCAACGATAACGCCATCATTAAACACGTCAACAGCAGAGGTAAAATCACGCGCAGAAAGCCCTGAATTTGCGAGCTTTTCTAAGTTTGGGATGATTTTGATTTGCGGCACATTGGCATTTAGAGATGGCAGTACCCGCATCTGGTTTCCATCTGCTGAAGGAAACACCTGGTCAATCTCATCACTTAAAGCACGCGCCACTTGTGTTAAGGAGGCTAGGCTATCGCCTGTTAAATTAAGACTAATGGAACGTGAGCCCCCTACAGAACGTCCAAACAGAGAAGCTTGCGATACAAACGCCCTTACCCCAGGCTCAGCAAAGACAGGGCGCATTAACACAGGTCTTAGCTCTGATACTCTGTCAGGTTCAACCGCCGCCGCACCTGCAAAAGCCCCGCCCGCAAAAGCAACAAAGAAAAAACGTTCAATCTGCGGCTGATTTGCAGGGGGTTCAGCTTCTTTATCCCATAATGGTGCAGCAGCCTTTTCCATACGTTCGGCAATCCGCAACGTTTCATCCATAGAATAGCCAGGCGGTACAATAATGCGTCCAAACACAAAATTAGCGTTTCCATCCGGCAGATAATCAAGCTTTGGCATAAAGCTATAAGAAAGCCCAATGGAACCCGCAAGCAATGTGAATACCATCACCACACCCACGATACGGCGTGATATTACCAATTTTGCATAGCCCACCACAAGCGATGAGAAGATTCTAGCAATATGGTCAATGCCCCAAATTGGAAACGGGTTACTGAACCTTGTTGCATTGCCTTTGAGCAATCTTGCAGCTAGTGATGGGATAACTGTCACCGAAATAAACACAGAAATCAGCACCGCAACAGAGATAGCAATACCAATATCTTTAAAGAGCTGACCCACAGGTAATTCTAAGCTGATAACAGGGATAAACACTAATACCGTTGTTAATGCTGAGCCTAAGATAGGTGCCCAGACTTGGCGTGCCCCTTTATAGGCAGCTTGAGGGGCAGATAAACCTGATTGCCGTAATCGGAAGATGTTTTCCATACTAACGATAGAGGCATCCACAACCATCCCTACCGCGAAAGCCAATCCAGCAAGCGAAATCACATTTATCGATAATCCCAAGCCTGCAATCGCCACAAACGTGCCTATTACGGATACAGGAACAGCGATAAAAATGATGATGGTAGGGACAATCGACCGTAAAAAAACGACCAATATAGACAAGGCTAACAGCCCACCAATCCAGATATTCTGCTTCACCAAATCAATCGCAGAAGCAATATAGGTTGTTTCATCATATACAATGGAGAGGTGGAGTTGTTTCTCGTTTAACAAATTGATATTTAGCTTATCTACCTCAGCACGAAGCCGTTCCATTGTCTCAACCACATTTGTGCCTTGTTCGCGCAATGCATTGACAATGACAGCATCCTTACCGTTTAGGCGGCGAAAAGAATTGCGTTGTTTGGTATCAAACTGAAAGTCAGCAACATCTCCTAGCCTTACTGCAACCCGCTCACCTGTCGCAGATGCTTCGGTGCGCACGATAATATTTGCTGCTGTTTCAGGGGTGTATGCAATCGCTTCTGCACGCACTGCATAGGTGCGTTTGCCTTCATCAATTGACCCTACAGAAGCGAGTGAAGTTGAACTCCGCAGGGCGTCTAGCACTTCAGATACGCTAAGCTGATACCGGCTAAGCTTTACCGCATCTACATTCACCCGCATTTCATAATTACCGCCCCCATTGAAGGTAATCTCAGACACCCCTTCAATCCGTCCTAATGGTGCAACAATTTCATTTTCAACAAACTGTCCGAGCTTTTCTAAATCAGGGGCTTCATCCGTACTATCTTCGATAAGTGCAAGTGCCATTCTGGCAATCGGGCTATCATCTGAATTTGAGGTACGAACACGCGGCTGTCTTGCATCATCAGGCAGACCAGAAATACCTGCAAGCTGTGAGACTAAATCAGAAGTCGCCTTATCCATATCTTGGCCAACTACATAGGTTAGGCTCACCCGTGCTTGCCCTGTGAGTGAGGAGGAGGATAATTCTTCTACACCTTTTAACGATGCCAGCTCATTTTCTAGCCTGCTGACAATCTCTCTATCCACATCTTCAGGTGATGCACCAGGCCAGGATACCCGAACCTGTAATAAGGGCTTTTCAATATCAGGGCTCATCTGAATGGGAATAGAGCGCAATGCCGCATATCCAAACAGAACAATAAGAAAAATAATGGACAGAACAGCCACAGGGCGCTGAATGGCTATTTTAATCAAACCGTTCATTTTTTAACTCTTTTCCCCTGGAAAGGTAATTGCGGCTCATTACCATTTGGAAGCCCTAGGATGGTAACAGTACCGCTCATAATAGCACCATCAATTTGCCCATCAAATTTTAGCTCAACAATACCAAAAGGAAGGGTTGCTTCACCTGAAAATTGCACACCCGCCCCTTCCCGCGAAACTTGGATTGGCTCACCATTATATAGATTTGCTGTTTGTGATAGCACAAGTTGCGCAGTGGACTCCCCACGTCTTGTTTGCCATGATAACGCCCAATTTTCTGCATCAGCATCTGGTTTTGGCGGTGCTTTATTGGCTTGCGCAGGTTTATTGCCGCCGCCTTGGCGTAGCGCCTGACCATCAGACAAGCCTTCATTGCCCTTAATGACAACCTGCTCGCCTACATCAACCCCGCCAAGAACAATAATTCTGCCACTTGAAGTGCCGCCAATAGTGACATTTCTGCGCATGGCTTTGCCGTCTTCTGCTACGAACACAACATAGCCGCCTTCAATGGGCAGTAACGCATCTTTGGGGATGGTCACTACCTTGCCTGATGTGCGGTTCGGAATTTGCACAGTAAGCTGTGCGCCTTCTGCAGCGATGGATACAGGTAATTCTGATTGCGGCGTGATGCGTACTGCCCGTGTGCCAGTGCGTTGGTTATGCTGGGGTAGAATGGCCCGCAAATTTGCATCAATTTTTTGACCAGCTGGGGTGTTTGCACTAATGCTCTGCCCTGGGTTAAGATAGCGAATAAGCTCTGATGGAATATCAGCGGCAATTTCAAACCCGTCCATATCCTGAATTTCAGCAATAATATCCCCCTCTCGAACAAATTGTTTCGGGGAGTTACTAAACCGCACTATTTGGCCAGATACAGGGGCTTTAATCGTTGCCTCAGCGATGTCTGACTTAAGCTTGTTGATCTGCAGGGTAATCCTGTTCTTATCTGAAAGCAGTAAGGCTGATTGCTGTTCAAGCCGCATCTGGGCTTGCTGCCTGGATACAATTTGCTGTTCTGCTGAGATTAAAGCTTGGGTGGTGCTTTCAACCGTATCGGCACTTACCACCTGCTTTTGGCTTAATTGTTCAGCGCGGGATAGTCGCGCTGCTGCTAGCTCCTTATTCTTTAGCGCTAACATCTTCAACTCACCCTCAACTGCTAAATTGGACTGGATTTGAGCAAGCTGTAAATTAATATGGGCAAGCTGTTCTGAAAGCAGTGAGATTTGATACCTCTCATCTGAAACATCCATCTGGCCAATAAGGCTTCCTTTTTCAACCATACTGCCAATTTTTAAATCTACCGTCTCAACAATGCCAGCAGATGGGGCATTCACAACATAGCTATTTTGCACGGTAACAGATGCTGGCAATGTCGTTGTTGAGCTTAGCTCTTCGCTTTCAGCAGGCGCTAGCTCCACATTCGCCCCTCTTCCCCCGCTACGGGATTGCGCATACCCATCAGCGCTTAAAACGCCTAAAAGGGAACACGCCATCACCATATATTTGCCTTTGAATAAAAGGCTTTTTAGACAGGGTTTAGTAAAATAGATGAGGCGCATTTTTTTCTCTATCACGACAGATGCATGGAAACTTAAAAAACAAACATTCATGTATTGATACGTTAAGCGTAACAAAAATGGCAATTTATTGTTCATTTAAACAAAAATTATTTCTGAGCATTACGCGTTATCATCTCTGATAACTTTTCTGCCATGAATTTACCAAATTCATAATGGGTTTCTGCTTGCCAATGGATAGGGTCTATAGATGAGCTTTTTGCGCCTTGATTGCTGTCAATAAACCCAACCTTCATCTCCGCACAGATTTTAGCTAGTTCCTGTGGCAACCGGCTTGATTTAGCTCGCCCGCCTTGCCATTCTTCTGCGCGCTCCCAGCTTTTATCATCGGCTCTGCTTCCTAATTCTGGAGGGCATATAATGGCGATATTAGGCGGTGTGTCTGCATGCCATCCATCAGGCCCTGCCCCGCTATGTTGCGCCACTGTAATCAGCCCTTTTATGGCGTGCGCAATATCAGCTTCTGTTCTTGCAAATCGTTGTTTGAAATCATTTGTGCCAAGCATAATAAGCAAAGTGTCAAGCGGTTGATGCGCCTTAATTGAAGCAGGCAATGCAGCCTTGCCATTAAATTCTGCACCCATCACAGGGTCCGGTAAATCGGTGGTTCTGCCAGGCAGGCAATCCTCAATGAGTTCCAATGCTGAAAGATGCTGCTGAAGCTGTGCTTTCATCACCACAGGCCAACGCATTTCATAGCGCTGCCCAGAGCCATCATCTAAATATCCCCAACTATTTGAATCGCCAAAAACCAACACACGCATCATTGATATCTCTCAAACCCAACATTTCTTATTTTCATTGCCCTCATTCTTGCATAGTCTATTGGGCAATGCCAATAACACCCAGCTGGAAAATGCTTTTATGAGCCAAGATATATCCACACGAAGCCAAGAATTATTAGCTGAACTTGGCCTTATTCAGCCTGATGAAAATATCACCGCAACCCCCCTTACTGGCGGCGTTGCAAGTGACATAGCCCATATACGTACATCCCATCATGAATATTGTGTGAAATTTGCATTGCAGAAATTGAAGGTAGAAGCAGATTGGTTTGCGCCTACTCACCGCAATTTAGCAGAATATGCGTGGCTGAAATATGCAGCATCCCAACATACTGAAATGGCTATCACCTTATTTGGGCAGTCTGCACAACATCATGGATTTGTGATGGAATATCTTAATGGCGCTGACGTGTATCTGTGGAAGAACGCGTTGCTTGAAGGCACTAGCACAGGCAAAGAGGCAGCTATTATTGGGCGTGCGGTTGGCATTATTCACGCATCCTCTAGCCAAAGCAATTTTGACCGCACACCATTTTATAATAAGGATGATTTCAAAGATTTGAGAATTGAGCCCTATTTGCTATATACAGCTGCCCAACACCCTGATTTACAAGGAACACTTCATCATTTGGCAGATAGGTTATATCACTCAGAATTGGTGCTTATACATGGTGATGTAAGCCCTAAAAACATATTTCTGCGCCAATCTAGCCCTATTATTCTAGATGCAGAATGCGCTACGATGGGTGACCCTGTTTTTGATATTGCATTTTGCCTCAATCACCTTGTGCTTAAGGCTTCTCACCTGCCAGACTATAGACAGGCTTATTTAGGGTATGTGCATCAGTTTTGGGAAAACTATTCCCCTCATATTTGCTGGGAAAATCCAAAGGCATTAGAAGCAAGATTATGCGCCTTATTACCTGCACTTATGTTAGCTAGAATTGACGGCAAATCCCCTGTTGAATATTTAGAAGAAAATACAAGAAATCAGATACGCTCTGTATCACGCCACCTATTACATAATCCTAATCCATCTTTGGCTGAAACACTTACACATTTGCATAGTTTAAAGTCCTAAATTTAGATGGTTGCAGATTATTTCTTAGAGGAAAATGACATGACTACCATTGCATCACTACACGCACGCCGGATATGGGATTCTCGGGGAAACCCTACCATTGAGGTGGATATCAGCACCGAAGATGGTAGCTTTGGGCGGGCTGTTGCGCCAGCAGGTGCATCACGCGGGAGCAGAGAGGCAATTGACCTGCGAGATGGCGGCGATTTCCTGCGCGGAAAAAACGTATCGCACGCCATAACACAATTAAACAACATCGTTGCACCTGCATTATGTGGGATAGATATATTTAGCCAAAGGGAAATAGATAATGCTCTTATCGCGCTTGACCCCTCACCTCTAAAAGAACAGATTGGCGGTAATAGCATGGTTGCGGTTTCGCTTGCTGTGTTACATGCCGCCGCTAATGCTGCTAATCTGCCGCTATATCAACATATTGCGCAACATTATAACACCACCCCTATTCTGCCTTTGCCTGAGATTCAGATTTTTGGCGGTGGCGCTCATGCTGGCAGACGCACAGATATTCAAGATTTTATGGTGATGGTACCAGGGGCAGCAAGCTTTGATGAAATGATGGAAATCACCTCAGAGGTATATTTTGCAGCCGGTGATATCCTAAAACAACGTGGCCAGCTTGCAGGGATTGCAGATGAAGGTGGCTGGTGGCCTAATTTCAACAGTAATGAGCATGCACTTGAAACACTTGTGCACGCAATTGAAAAGGCTGGTGAAAAGCCTGGAGAAAATGTTGTCATCTCGCTAGATATTGCGGCATCTGAATTTGGTAAGGACGGCGCATATCACCTTGCCCTAGAAGACAGAAAGCTAAACACCGCCCAAATGATAGAGATGCTTTCGCAATGGTGTGCTGACTATCCTATTGCTTCCATTGAAGACCCATTAGCAGAAGATGATACGGATGGCATGATAGCCTTTACAGCGAAATTTGCAGATAGATTACAGATTATCGGCGATGATTATTTGGTTACAAATCCAGCCCTTGTGAAACAGGGGATTGCTGATAAAGCCTGTAATGCGGTGCTCTTAAAGGTTAATCAAATTGGAACCGTTTCTGAAGCGGTAGATACATTCATGACAGCAGAAAAAGCAGGCTGGCAAGTGGTAGTATCCGCACGTTCAGGCGAAACAGAGGATGTATCCATCAGCCATCTTGCAACCGGTTTAGGCACAGGACAGCTAAAGGTAGGGTCATTCCAACGCTCAGAACGGATGGCAAAATGGAATGAATGTCTGCGCATTCAAGATGAGCTGGGGGTATTCCATTATGCAGCAGGGTCTAGCTTGAAAAATACTTGGTGGCACAAGGCATAATTTTACAGCCCCCTACTAAAAAGGAAATATGCGACATATCTCTATCTTTTCAGCGGTTGCCCCTTCGTTCGTTTATACATCTAAAAGGTGTTTTGTAAATTTATTAAACATTATAAAGTTATATTAATATCTGACTAGTCTGATGACATTTTTAGGGAAATTCGGTTCCCCTCCTAGTTAAAACTGGAACGTTTAATTCTAATTTTTCAGGAGTTTTTGTGATGCTAAAGCGGACTGCGACACCCCTATGTTTTGCTCTTTCTAAGAAGACCCTTTGCAGTGTTGGCCTACTATCCTTGCTTAGTCTAGCCGGATGTGGCGGCGGCGGTGCCTATATAGAAAATAGTGGTAGTGGTGGTCGCGGCGTGCCCTTCCAAATTCTTTCTATTATCCCGCCGATACCAGCAGATGATGTAGATACCACTGATACAGGTGATTTAGATGTTTCATTTCTTGACTGCTGTATGATGCATGACCCTGTGGACGGGTAAGAGGTTTGTTGACGACTAAGTCCCTTATGGGTTTTGACCAAATACGGTGTAATGCGTTACCATCAGCTATAATCCCTTAAAGGAAAAGGAAGCTGTAATGCATCATCACGATTTTCACGGCAGGAGAGCCATTATTACTGGGGCTGCGCGCGGCATTGGATTTGCGGTTGCATCCCGTTTATTAGCCTTGGGGGCTAAGGTTGCATTATGGGATATCAACCAAAACACGCTTTCAGAAGCAAGTGCCAAACTTGTTTCTATCTTTCCTGAAAAACCCTCTAAATTCATTACCCAACAGGTAGATATTGCAAATTTTGAAGCTGTTGAAAAAGCAACTTCAGACGTAGCTCAACAATTTGGCGGCATTGAAATTCTTGTTAATGCCGCTGGAATTGTCGGGCCAACCGCACCTGTTATGGAATATTCAACTGAGATGTGGGAACAAGTGCTTTCAATAAACCTGAATGGCACGTTTTTTTGCTGCAAAGCGGCACTGCCATATCTGCACAAGACAGGGTTTGGGCGCATCGTCAACATTGCCTCTATCGCTGGTAAAGAGGGCAATCCAAACGCATCTGCCTATTCTGCTTCAAAAGCAGGTGTTATCGGCTTCACTAAAAGTTTAGGAAAAGAGCTTGCAACAACCAAAATAACCGCAAATGCTATCTGCCCTGCGGTAATTGATACAGAAATGCTCAAGGATATCACAGAACAGCAAATTGCTTATATGCTGTCAAAAATTCCGATGGGCAGGATGGGAACAGTGGAAGAAATCGCACATCTTGTGGAATTTTTATGCTCCGAGGGATGTGCATATTCAACAGGAGCTGTCTATGATTTATCTGGCGGGCGTGCTACCTATTAACCCATAACCCCTTACAGAACTTCAAGTGCTTTTGTTAAATCTGAAATAATATCATCTGAATGCTCAATCCCTACTGAAATCCGCAATGTGCTATCTGAAAGGCCAGAGGCTAGACGCTGTTCTGAGGTAAGTTGACGATGGGTTGTCGATGCAGGATGCAAGATTAAACTGCGCGTATCACCAATATTGGCAAGATGTGAGATAAGATTACAATGCTCAACAAGGCGCATCCCAGCTTCATACCCGCCCTGCACCGAAAACGTAAATACAGAACCTGCCCCATAGGTGAGATATTTTTGGGCTAACCCATAATATTGGGAACTTTCCAGCCCTGCCCATGACACCGCATCAACTTTTGGATGTTGGGCTAAAAATCTAGCAACTTTGCCTGCATTTTCCATATGCTGACGCATTCGAAGCGGCAACGTCTCAAGCCCCAGCAAGGTCAAATAGGCATTATGCGGCGATAAAACTGGCCCTAAATCACGCAACACACTTGCATGACAATAGGTGATATAGCCTAATGGCCCAAAGGTTTCAGCAAAACATATCCCATGATATGCAGGGTCTGGCTCAGCCAATGACGGGATGCGGCCATTATTCCAATCATAATTACCTGTATCAACCACCGCACCGCCAAGGGCTTGCCCCTGCCCAGCTAAAAATTTGGTTGTCGAATACACCACAATATCCGCACCCCATTTTTTAGGCTGACACAAAATCGGCGTGGCCATTGTATTATCAATCACCAATGGCAAATCATGGTCATGTGCGCATGTTGCAAGCATTTCAATGTCAGAAATATTGCCATCAGGATTTGCAAGCGATTCAGCAAATAATACTGCGGCTTGTGGGTGGGCACATGCTTTTCTGACTTGCCCTTCATCAGAAATATCAACAAATTCAACGTCCCAATTAAATTTCTTAAAGCTAAATGCAAATTGTGTGATTGATCCGCCATATAGCTTATTACTAGCTACAATGCGCTGTGAAGGTGCCATAAGGGGATAAAGCGCCACCAATTGTGCAGCATGGCCAGAGGCCACACAAACAGCCCCTACCCCGCCATCTAGTGCCGCCAGACGTTGTTCTAGAACAGCAGTTGTCGGGTTTGATAATCTGCCGTAGATGTTTCCAGGTTGTTGCAGATCATACAAGCTAGCGGCATGTTCTGTATCATCAAAGGCAAAACCAACTGTCTGATAAATCGGGGTTTGGCGTGCACCAGATGTTGCATCAGGCCTGCTGCCTGCATGAATAGCTAATGTTTCTTGCTTGTCTGAGATAAACAGCCCCGCATCCCGTGCAGGCGGCGCTTTTGGTGGTGAAGCTTGACGATGCGCAGAAAGAAATCCTGAATCAAAACCGCCTAATCCTAATAGTCCTGAAATCTTAGTATGTTCAATTTTAGTGCATTTATCCATCACCACATTAAGGCCTGCGGATGCAGCAATCTCAAACGCTTCTTGGCTGGACACCCCAATTTGTAGCCAAAGCGTTTTTGCGCCAACTGCTACCGCTTGTTCTGCAATCTCAGGGCATGCCTCAGATGGGCGGAATACATCCACCATATCTATCGGCAGGGTTATATCTTTAAGGGTTGCAAAAACCTGTTGGCTCAATATGTGTTGCCCTGCAAGCCTTGGATTTACAGGGAGCACAGAATAGCCCTGCTTCAGCAGATATTTCATTACATAATAAGAAGGCCGCCGCCAATTATCAGAGGCACCTACAAGCGCAATAGTGCGGGTTTCCTGCAAGATTGAGGCAATATTAAATGATTCAGCAGTGTGGTTCTCAATCGTCATATAAAACAGCTATTTCTGGCTTCTAATCCATTCACGATAAACAGTGAACAAGCCTGACGCAATGATAATCAAAGCCCCGCACCAAGTCCAAAAATCAGCAATATGCCCAAAGATGAAATAGCTATACAAGCTTCCCCATACTAAAATGGTGTAATGCAAGGGTGCCACCGTTACAGCAAGCGCAATTTCTAGCGATCGTATGACTAAAATCTCGCCACATGCGGCTAGCAGTGCCATCACTGCCATCATCACCAAATGCTCAACACTTAGCGGCATTTTAAACAAAAATGGAAGCGGTACCGACAGCAACACAAATCCAATGATGGCCGTGTAAGCAATCGTGGTGATGGTGGTGTCTTTATTGCCAATATGCCGTGAGATGATTTGCCGAAAAGCAAAGAAAATGGCGGCAATCAGTGCTAGCAATAAAGCAGGATGAAAGCTGTTAAAACCTGGCCTTAACACGATTAACGTGCCAATAAATCCAATAAAAACAGCTGTCCACCGGTACACCCCCACCCGCTCGCCAAGTAACAATGCACTTGCAATCGTTACAACAAAGGGGGCAATAAAGGTAACGGTAATCGCATCTGAAAGCGGAACATAACGTAGCGCCATCACAAATAAGATGGCTGATGCAATCGCAATTACACCGCGCGTGATTTGAAGGTTTAGATGATGGGTCTTGAATAGCGATAGCCCTTTAAAAAACAGCAAGCCAATCACACAAAATAACAGCCCAAGCTGGCGCGTCCAAACAATCTGAACAGGGTGATAATCTGCTGTGAGCAGTTTTGCAAGCGTATCAACGGCCGAGAAAATAAACATTGCCAGTAACATCAAAAATGCGCCTTTGATATTGCTTGGCTTTCGTTCGGGTTTCTTTGCGAGGCCTTTTTGGGCGGATGATTCTGCCATATGTGACAATATAGATGGCATAATATTATCCCCGCCCTAACACTAATGCTCTAGCTTTTGAGCATATCCTGTCTTATCTCTTCAACGCAAAGATATTCTTTTACCTCTCGTCTAATCCCAATCCATCGCATATGAATTGAGTTACGCATAATTTCTTCATCTTGGGTTTTGAACTCATCTGCCATCGGTGCCCAGCGCATAAATGCATCAGCCCCGCCCTCAAAACTTATCGGTTCTTCTGCGGCTTCAAACCAAGATATTGAAGTTGCTCTTGCGCGTGCTCTTTGTGCCATTTCAGCAAATTTCTCAGCCTCAATATCGTTCTGATCATAATCACGCAAGATAGCATCTGTAACCCTACAACTCAGCATTTCCGCCTGTTCTGGGCTGATTTGACCATAACGCACCATGCGTGCGCTGATAAATAAGGCAAGGTCAGCAACACATGCGCCGAAAATATGCCAGCGTGCCACTCGAAGTGATATCAGATAGGTTTCATTGTTAAAAAGCTTCGGCCATTGCGTGCCTGCGCGTGTTTTTACATATCCATACAAGGTCACTTGCGATACATACGCGGCCTGCTTATCCACATAGCTAATTACATCATCAACTGAACGTAATTCAGGTGGACGCGCAAACCCAAGCTTGTCCCGCATTGATTGTATGAATTCTGCTAGCATCCCCCGATACCCCTCTTTTTCCTGAAGATAATTGACAGCACTTTTGAACAATATTAATACTGTTATAACGTCTTTTGGGGGGAATATAAAAGACGTTGTGACGATGTACCACTTTTTAACCGAAGTGCGTGCATATTGTCGTATATAAACAACCAAAATATCTCCCCTCATAAGGCTAAATTTAACGTGAAGAATGGGGGAATATCTATGTCTTCAAAACAAGAGGAGCATTGGGCAAAGACCAAGTCGCTTACCATAACCGTTTTGGTTATTTGGGCGATTATCTCCTTTGTCATCCATTGGTTTGGCGAAAGCTTAAACTCTGACGCATTCCCAGGGGCCTACTTCATGGCCGGTATGGGTTCACAAGTAGCTTTTGCTATTCTTGTCTTCTGGTTTGCCTCGCGGCAAAACAGCATTGACGAAGAATTTGGCTTCGAAGAGAAGTAGGAGGATTCAATGTTAAGACTAGAAGGTGGATTTATCGCTAATCTAGGCCGAGTATATGGATTATATACACTTGGCTTTCTAGGTTTTGTTATTTTAATGGCTATTTTTGAAGCTGCTGGTGTTTCTAATCAGATCATCGGTTGGCTTTTTGTAGCGTTTACAGTTCTTATTTATGCATTGATCGGGGTGCTATCCCGTACAATGGAGTCAAGCCAATATTATGTGGCGGGACGTGAGGTCCCTGCTGTCTATAATGGCATGGCAACAGCAGCTGACTGGATGTCAGGTGCGTCATTTATTGCGATGGCTGGGGGTATTTACCTCAATGGTTATCCATATATGGCGTTCTTGGTAGGTTGGACTGGTGGTTATGTGCTTGTTGCATCTCTGATTGCGCCATATTTGCGTAAATTCGGATGTTACACAGTGCCTGATTTTATTGGTACACGTTACGGTGGAAACCTTGCTCGTTTTTGTGCTGTTGTGATTTTGGTGGTTGCATCATTCACCTATGTGACAGCGCAGATTAACGGTACAGGTACTGTTGCATCACGTGCTCTTCAAATCCCGTTTGAGGTTGGGGTTTGGATTGGTCTTGCAGGTATTCTATTCTGTTCAATGCTTGGTGGTATGCGTGCTGTTACCTGGACACAGGTTGCACAATATATCGTGCTTATTATTGCGTATTTGGTTCCAGTATTCTGGATGTCAAACAAGCTTGGATATGGCCTGATCCCGCATTTCGCACAGTTTGAAGCTGTTGGCCGCGTGCAAGAACTTGAAGGACTGCTTGGTGTTAAAGAATTGTTGCCTACTGCTGAAGCGCAAGCTGCAGCTGGTAAGCTAGCAGCCCTGAAGGTGGGTATTAACGATGCAAGTGCATCTGCAATAGCAAGCTGGAAGTTCTTTACACTTGCGCTTTGTATGATGGCTGGTACCGCATCACTACCACACGTTCTAATGCGTTACTTTACAACATCATCAGTAAAAGCTGCACGTCAGTCCGTGGGCTGGTCACTTCTATTCATCTGCTTGCTTTATTTGACAGCACCTGCTTTGGCAACATTCACCAAGCTATCTCTGCTTGACCCGACTGTTGCGACAAGCGTGATTGGTAAGTCAGTAGCTGAAGTAAGCAATCTTGAATGGATTCAGCAGTGGAGCAATGTTGGCTTCTTGAAGGTTGTTGATGGCAATGGCGACGGCATTGTTCAAATCAACGAATTCTTCATGAGAGGCGATATTGTTGTGCTTGCAACACCTGAAATGGCTGGTTTGCCATATGTGATTTCAGGCCTAGTTGCTGCTGGTGGTCTAGCTGCTGCAATGTCAACAGCTGACGGTCTATTGCTAGCGATTGCGAACGCATTGTCACATGATTTGTACTACAAAATCATCGATCCTAAGGCAGACACAAAGACACGTCTAATTGTTGCGCGTGTGCTTCTGCTTGTTATCGGTGCAGCTGGTGCATTTGTGGCATCCCTAAAGCTTACATCTATTCTAGGTGCTGTGGCTTGGGCGTTCTGTTTTGCGAACTCTGGTTTGTTCTTCCCACTTGTCCTTGGTGTCTGGTGGAAACGTGCAAATAGAGCTGGTGCTATCGCTGGTATGATTGGCGGCTTTGGTGCAGGTGCTTGGTATCTGTATATGGTTCAGTTCGCTGGAATGGAACCATGGTTAGGTATCGACGGTCTTCGTTTTGGTATGATCGGTATGCCGGTTAGCTTAATCCTGATGGTGGTTGTTAGCCTTATGACTGAAGAGCCAGATGCAGAAACACAGAAGATGGTTGATGCCATCCGTATTCCTAGCGGAAAGACTGTACTGGATTCTTAACATCTAAACACATCTCTGCTGGGTGAGGTAATTCTTTACATCAACAGCAGAAAAGCGGAGCAGGA
Organism: Puniceispirillaceae bacterium (SeqCode); assembly: GCA_965660095.1. GTDB lineage: Bacteria > Pseudomonadota > Alphaproteobacteria > Puniceispirillales > Puniceispirillaceae > WTJO01. The sequence goes on along the minus strand of CBFHYP010000009.1, from coordinate 50,253 downwards.
AACCCCTGCTCCGTTTTATTTTAAATTTAAAAATTTTACGCAAGCTGGCATAATAAACTGGCAGAAATAGTGATAGGGGAAAACATTATGGGTCTAGAGATGCCAATTGGGGTAATCCTGATAGATTATATCCTTGGAATGGTAATGTGGACGCTCATTGGGCGTTTTGGCATGTCCATTTTCATGGCAGATAATTCAGACTTTTTCTTTATGCGCGTATTTGTAAAATACACGAATCCCTTAATTGCAGCCTTCCGCCCCCTCACCCCGCCTTTCCTTATCGAACGGCTTCGCCCTTTATATGTGGCATGGTTTTTCTTTATGGTGCGTTTTTATGTGATGCCGTATTTGCTTGGCTATGATGTAATGGGGATGCTGTCCTTCCCGTTAGAATCAGAATTTGCAAGCGCCATCTATGATATTGGTAATCTGCTGACCACAAAGGTCGAATAACAAAAGCCTAATTCTTGAATTATGCTCACAACTTATGTCATGCTGATATTATGACTGATACAGCGCGTCACCAAGAATTTGAAACTGTCCATGATTATGACCTTGTTCGCTTTGAGCGGGGTGCACCACATACAGGGAAATCCCCTATTTGGTTCAAGCCAGATATTGATAAAAGGCTTTTGCGAGAATTAATGCAGCGCCGCGATTTACCTGCATTACGTGACACCCTTATTTTATATGGTATGATGGGATTAAGCCTTGCTGCGGCTATCTTATTAATGCCGCAGGCGGAAAGCCTGTTTTTTTGGATGATTTATGGGGTTTTATACGCCTCAGCCTCAGATTCACGTTGGCATGAATGTGGCCATGGGACAGCGTTTAAAACAGCTTGGATGAATTACATCGTCTATCAGATTGCTTGTTTTATGATTATGCGAAACCCTGTTAGCTGGAAACACAGCCATGCCAGACACCACACAGACACCTTAATCGCAGGCAGAGACCCTGAAATAGCGTTAATGCGCCCCCCTGCTGCCTTTAAAACCTTTTTAAATTTTTTTGGCATTCCAGATATCTTAGATGCTTTTAGGCGGATGGCGTATCATGCAACAGGACGCATTTGCGCTGACGAGCAAACCTATATTCCAGAAACGCAGTGGCAAAAAGCTATTCTTATCTCAAGGATATGGCTATTGATATATGCAGCGACATTTGCGATTGCACTATTAACAAAAAGCATTCTGCCGCTTCTTATCATTGGTGGGCCGCGCATTTATGGCGCGTGGCATTTTAATGTAACAGGGCTGATACAACATGGCGGCTTAGATGAAAATGTGCATGACCACCGGCTCAATACCAGAACGGTAAAAATGAATATTATCAGCAGGTTTATCTATCTCAATATGAATTACCATATTGAGCACCATATCTTTCCAGCAGTGCCATATTATAATCTACCTGCTCTGCATGAAGCGCTTAAGGTTCAATTGCCACCGCCACTACCCTCTATTTGGTCTGCATATACTCAAATGCTACCTATCTTATGGCGCCAGTTTAACGGGGAGCGGGTATTCTACACCCCAGACATCAAAACATGACAAATCATAATTTTACACTTGATATGCGGCTTGAGCAAACAAGCATATTGCTAGCTCGTCATCAGGATATTCAAATCAGACTAGCCCAAGATGCCCGATTTTTCTGGTTGCTCCTTATTCCTGAAAGTGAAGGCATCCAAGAATGGCATGATATGGATGATATAACTTCCACCTCATTAGAAAAGCTTGCTAAACATTTCAGCAAAGGCCTGAAAGCATCTGAAAAAGCAGATAAAATAAACATTGGTGCTTTAGGTAATATTGTCTCACAATTTCATTTACATATCGTGGTGCGCACCAAAGATGATGCCGCATGGCCTGGGCCAATATGGGGATGCGGGGTAGCAGAGCCCTTAGATGATAATATTTTTAAAGCTCGTAAAAACACCATTTTAGCGCTACTTACCCAATTGAAAAACAGCTAATCTGCCTTATCTTTTTGAGGTGTTGGTTTTTTTCAGCTCCAAAGGGTTAGCATTGTTAAAAGTTCAAATTGTATGGTTTAAGCGTGATTTACGCATTGCTGATCATGCTCCGCTATATCATGCCGCCCAGAGAGGTCTTATCCTGCCTGTTTTCGTGGTGGAGCCAGATTATTGGGCTGAAAAAGATAGCTCTGGCAGACAATATGAATTTCTATCTGAAAATATTACAGATTTAGATAATGCCTTACGCAGATTAGGGGGGCAAATTTTCATCAAACGCGGCAATGTCCGCGATGTTTTTATTGAAATATCAAAAAACTATGAAATAGAAGCTATTTTTGCCCATCAAGAAACCCATAATAATTGGACCTATCAACGCGATAAAGAAATTCGAAATTGGGCACGAATGCAAGGCATTCGGATTTATGAGTATCAACAAAATGGTGTTATTCGGGGGCTAAAAAACAGAAATGGGTGGGCGAAGGCTTGGGATAGACAAATGCGCCAGCCTTGCCTGCCGCCTCCACAAAAAATCACTGTGCCAGCTGATTTTGTATCGGACGACATGCCGCCCGCCCATGCATTAGGGCTACAAGATAGCTGCCCAGAACGCGCCATGGGCGGTGCAACCGAAGCAGATAGGCTATTGAACCGTTTTTTAACTGTGTCTGGCGAAAATTACCGCGCGGAAATGTCATCCCCTGTGACTGCGCCTCATTCCTGTAGCCGTATTTCTCCTCACCTTGCATGGGGCAGTCTTTCTATCAAAACTGCCTTCCAGAAAAGTGAGGCACAAAAGAAACTGCTGATGCATGGGCAAGATAATGGGCTCTCGCCGCAAAGACGCAAACATTTCCGCCAGTCTATCACCTCTTTTCAAAGCAGGTTGCATTGGCATTGTCATTTTATGCAGAAATTAGAAGATGAGCCTTCTTTAGAGTGGCAGAACGCACATTCTGCTTATGATGGTATTCGGCCATTTGATGCAGAAAAATGTCAGCTTTGGCTAGACGGTTTGACAGGCTATCCCCTTATCGATGCGGTAATGCGGTGTTTAAAGCAAACCGGCTGGATAAATTTTCGGATGCGGGCAATGGTGATGAGCTTTGCAAGCTATCATCTATGGCTAGATTGGCGGCAGACAGCCCCTGCTCTTGCGCAACTGTTTATCGATTATGAACCAGGCATTCATTATAGTCAGGCACAAATGCAATCCGGCACAACAGGTATTAATACCCTGCGCATCTACAATCCGATTAAGCAAAGTCAAGAACAAGACCCTGAGGGGCAATTTATTCGCCGCTATATCCCTGAATTATCAGATTTTCCGCTCCACCTTGTGCATACCCCTTGGATTTTAGAGCACCGCTTAAATGGCTATCCAATGCCTGTTATAGATGAGGAAATAGGGCGCAGAAAAGCGGCTGATATTATGCATGCCATCAGGAAGAATGGCCGCCATAGTTATGAGGCTAATCAGATTCAAAACAAGCATGGAAGCAGAAAATCAGGCTTGCCGCAAACAGCTAGAAAACGCCCCTCAGCCAAAGATAAAACAACCCAGCAGCTAGATTTGTTTTAATGCTGGTTATTGCAAGAATTAAGGGTCATCCACCCCTGGCCTTAGAACGAATAAAGGAATGTATCCTTTAATCTGATTGACTGTATTATGACATCACAACCATCTGTTTCTATTCATCTTTTTCGCCATGATTTGCGCCTAGCTGATAACCCGGCATTATGTAAATCCGCTGAATTCGGCACTGTTTTGCCACTATATATTCTATCTCGCCAGCTATTTGACCCTGCTGTCCATGATACCCCATCCCCCTTACAACAAGATAGCTATGGCGGGGCAAGTGCTATCTGGCTACATCATGCCCTGAACAGTTTAGATAAAAGTCTTGATGGAAAACTCAATCTGTTTTGCGGGGATACAGCCGAGATATTGCTTGAAATCTGCACTTTGACAGGGGCAAAGCAGGTTACCTTTACAGCCAGTCATTTTCCGCATGAGCAAAAAGAACTTTCAAAAATAGCTGAAAAACTGAATAACGAAGATATTTCCTTTATTCAGATAGATGGCAATTTACTCTGGCAAGCAGAGGAGACAGTTAAGGCAGACGGCACGCCCTATAAAGTGTTCACCCCTTTTTATAGGCGTGGCTGTCTTACTGCCCCTGCCCCAAGAGAGGCGCTTGAAATCCCGCACCTTAATCTGCATGAACGTCTGTCAAATGCTGTTACGATTGAAGATTTAGGATTACGCCCCAACAAAGATTGGCATGATCCGCTTGCTGGCCAGTGGGATATATCAGAGCAAGGCGCACAGCATATGCTGGATGCTTTCATTGCCTCACAGGCTGGCGAAGGTTTGTGCGATTATGCTGAGGGACGGAATTTTCCAGCAAAAAAGAATACGTCAAAATTATCCCCCTATCTTAAATTTGGGCAAATCTCGCCGCATATGGCGTGGTATCGTGCGGCTGAAAAGATGCCGGCTGATGACACTAATCTTGATATTTTTAGATCAGAGCTTGGTTGGCGCGAATTCTCATACAGCCTGCTCAATCAATTTCCGCATTTACAATCAAAACCGCTTCAGCAGAAATTTGATGCCTTTAGATGGGAGAAAAATGCAAATCATCTAAAAGCATGGCAAAAAGGCCAAACCGGATACCCCATTGTCGATGCAGGCATGAGAGAGCTATATCAAACGGGCTTTATGCATAACAGGTTGCGGATGATTGTAGGGTCTTTCTTGGTAAAAAACCTGTTGCTGGATTGGCGCGATGGTGAGGCGTGGTTCTGGGATTGCTTATTTGATGCAGATACTGCGAGCAACCGTGCTGGATGGCAATGGATTGCAGGATGCGGTGCCGACGCAGCCCCTTATTTCAGGGTCTTTAATCCCATCACACAAGGCCAGAAATTTGATCCCGATGGAAGCTACACAAGACGCTTTGTCCCTGAGCTTAAAAACATGCCAAATAAATATTTATTCAATCCCTTTGATGCGCCCAAAGATGTGCTTACCCGCGCCAATGTGATGTTGGGCACAGACTATCCCCTACCGCTAATTGATGCCAAACAATCAAGATTGCGTGCGCTTGATAGATTTAGTGAGCTTTCTGCACAAGCCTAAACAACTTTGCCATCATCCCCATTTTAGACAGGCTTTATCATGAAAAATCCAATCCATCTCTGTGTTCTATTAGGGGATCAGCTTAGCCATGACATCGCATCGTTAAAACAGGCAGATAAAGATAGTAGCATTATCCTAATGGCAGAGCTTTTTGATGAAGCAACCTATGTGAAGCATCATAAGAAAAAACTTGTCTTTATTTTATCTGCAATGCGCCATTTTGCCCAAGAACTTACCCATCAAGGCTGGAAGGTGCGATATGTCAAACTAGATGATGAAGATAATTCACATTCCTTTACAGGTGAGCTTCAACGCGCCATTCAAGAGTTGCAATCCAGCTATGAGATTACCCAGATTTCGGTAACCCATTCAGGGGAATATCGGGTGCAAGAACAGATTGATAGCTGGCATCAAATCACCAATATTCCTGTCACCTGTCATACTGATGATCGTTTTTATGCAAATTTGGATGAATTTGCAGATTGGGCTAAGGGGCGCAAGCAATTGCGGATGGAATATTTCTATCGCCAAATGAGAAGCCAGCATAATATTTTAATGGAAGGGGATACACCTGTTGGCGGGCAATGGAATTACGACCATGACAACCGGCAATCCCCTGATAAGGATATTCCTATCCCGGCTCCTCTCAGCTTTGTTATGGACGATATCACAGCAGAGGTTAAAGCGTTAATACAAAGCCGTTTTGACAGCCACTTTGGGGATATTGAACCCTTTTATCTAGGCGTTACGGCAGCAGACGCAAATCAAGTGTTAGAGCATTTTATCACCGAACGGCTAGCTAATTTTGGACGTTTCCAAGATGCAATGCTGTCTGATGAGCCCTTTATGTTTCACGCCCATATAGGTTTTTATCTTAATTGCGGATTACTAAGCCCTAAATTAGCTGTGAAACGGGCTGAACAGGCCTATTATGACGGGCTGGCGCCTTTGAATGCGGTGGAAGGGTTTATTCGACAAATCTTGGGCTGGCGGGAATATGTACGGGGCCTCTATTGGCTTAAAATGCCCGAATATAAGCAGATGAACGCCCTGAGTGCAGACCGCAACCTTCCATCCTTTTTTTGGACGGGTGATACAAAAATGCATTGTTTGCAGCAAGCTATCGGGCAAACGCAAAAATATGCATATGCGCATCATATCCAACGTCTGATGGTTATTGGCAACTTTGCACTGTTGGCTGGGCTTCACCCTGATGAGGTGAATGACTGGTTCATGGTTGTGTATGCGGATGCTTATGAATGGGTTGAATTACCAAATGTTAGTGGCATGGTATTGTACGCAGATGGCGGTATCATGGCCTCAAAACCCTATGCAGCAGGCGGCAGTTATATCGATAGGATGTCTGATTACTGCAAATCTTGTAGCTATAAGGTGAAGGTAAAAACAGGTGATACAGCCTGTCCATTTAACTATCTCTATTGGGATTTCTTAGCACGCAATCAAGAAAAACTATCACATAATGCGAGAATGGGGATGATGTATCGCACCTATGGGAAAATGACAGATGAAAATAAGCAAAAAATTGCACAAAGTGCCAAAATTTTCCTTGAAGGATTATCCTGAAAATATAGCTGATTTTCCAAGATTACGGCTTAAAAAAGACTGGCTCATCACCTTCTTGCCATGGCGTATATTTCACCATAATTTTAGAAAATTGACTTGAGTTTAAAAAGCGCTGAAGCCAGTTTTTTACCCCTGTCCAGTCTTGTGCATCAAACCATGTTGGGTCTGCAATTCTAAACTGTCTTATAAAGGGTAATGATGCGATATCACAAATCCCGACCCTATCCCCCCCAAGATAAGGCTGTGCGGTAAGGCTGGTTTCTATATCCCATATAAAGCGAGCTGCTTCTTTCCTATTCTCAGTGCGGTATGAGGCGGCTTGTGCTGGGTCATCCTTATATCGGGTTGAATATTTATATCTGTCGAGATGATGTTTAAATTCGCCTTCAAGCCTATCCAAAAATACCTTATTATCAGCCCCGTTTTCATTAAATTGCGACTGTAGCTGCTGGCCATGCACAGAGTGTGCACATGCCCAAAAGATAATATCCCTGCTTTCGGCAATGATTGCGCCATCTTCAAGCACTAAAACAGGGACTGTTTTATCAGATGAATGCTGCAAAAACGCCTCAGGTTTGTCGCGCAGCACTATTTCACGCACTTCAACTTCTATACCACATTCTAGCAACGCGTATCGGGCACGCATTGCATAAGGACAGCGCCTAAAGCTCCATAAAACAGGCGGTTGAGACATTTTAAAACCTCTAGCTTGAACGTAAATGCGCTGTCACCTCAAAATGTGGCCCCTCAACCTTATAGGCTGCCGCAAATCCAGTGACCAGCTCCCCATGAGTTGGGGTAATTTTAAACAGATGAAAATCAGTGAAATTACGGATCATTTCCATAACAGGTCCGTGCGCCTCCCCAATTAAATCACAAGCAGTTGAGAAAACCTCTTCATCTCTGCTGATTTCCGCAACCTCTGCTGCAAATTTGATCCGAACTCTTGCCCAGATATTTTGAGACAGGCTTTCATCTTCGATAAGTAAGAACTGGGCTAGACCTGACGAAAGCAGTCCTCTGATATGCCCTGATAAATGGCTAGAATAAATATATAAATCATCATGATGACGGACAAAAGGAGCTTGCCCCTGTTCAATAACTTCCTTGCCATCTTCTGTATAGCACACAGCGATATTTAGGGTACGCGCATGCATCAATAAGCGTTTTTGTGCTTTAAGAACCTGTTTAAGGGTTTTGTTATCCTCACTGCTCATTCTTTTTCCAGCCCTGTAACAGCATCATTTCCTATGCTATCATGAATATGGTATGTGTTGATTATGTAGTATCACGATAGGAATTGTCCATGGTTACCACACCGATAGATTTCCCAGCAACACAACTTACTATTGATGTATATGCGGATATCATTTGCCCGTGGTGCTATATTGGAAAAAGACGGCTAGAAACCGCCTTGCAAGAACGCCCTCAACTTGCGGTAAAAGTGAATTGGCGCGCCTTTTTACTCAACCCATCTATGCCCCCGCAAGGTATGGATAGACAAGCCTATCTCACGGCTAAATTTGGCCATGCCGCATCTGCTGTATATGGACGTATTGCGATGGCAGGATTAGATGTTGGGATACCTTTTGCATTCTCAGACATTAAATTAACACCAGACACTAAGCCAATGCATTCATTGCTTATTTCTGATCAAGAAAATAGCTGGAAATTATCAGAGCATTTCTACAAAGCCTATTTCATTGATGGTCATGATATTTCGAATATGGATATTCAGAACCAGCTTTATGAGGATGCTGGTGTAACCCCTCCTGATCGCAAGGATACAAATTTTAAAGCCGCGCAGCATCAGATGGAACAAGATTTAACGTATGGCAAGTCACTAGGCATAGATGGCGTGCCTTTTATGATTTTCAATAACAGCTTTTCAATTGCAGGCGCGCATCCAGCAGAAACGTTACTTGCCGTGATTGATGCTGCCACACGGCCTGAATAAAAGATAACTTTTAGGCTTACGCTGCTTGTGCTGGCAGTAATGCGTTAATTTCATCTAAATAACGTTGCGCAATCTTGCCTCTGTCTGCTTTTTTGGGCAGGTCATGTTTTATGATGATTTTATGATCTGCTTTTAATTGCACCCGTCCCTTATGCCCTGCAATCCAGCCTATAAGCGCATCTGGTGCTGCAAAGTGGTTTTCTCTGAAGCTAAGCGAAAAGCCCTTCACCCCAGCGTCAATTTTTGAAATATTGGCTTTAATACAAACCCGTTTCAAACGCACAATCTCAAGCAAATTCCGAACGCTTTCGGGGATTGGCCCAAATCTATCCACCAGTTCAGTCATCATTGCATTAATATCATCATTACCAGAAAGTCCACTTATCCGCCGATATAAGGACAGACGCACCGATAAATCAGGCACATAGCTATCTGGGATTAACACACTTGTTCCAAGATTAATCTGTGGTGACCAGCCTGCTTGTTCCGCTTCATTATCTGCATCCTTATGCTGTTTTGCTTGCTCAACGGCCTGCCTTAGCAATTCTTGATACAGCTCAATACCTACTTCTTTCACATGACCAGATTGTTCATCACCTAGCAGATTTCCTGCACCTCTGATGTCCATGTCATAGGATGCTAGTGAGAAGCCTGCACCTAACGTATCCAATGTCTGCATCACATCAAGACGTCTGCGTGCTTGCGGGGTGAGCACCATATTTGGGTCAGTCGTAAGATAGGCATAAGCACGTATCTTACCGCGCCCTACCCGCCCGCGTAATTGGTAAAGCTGGGAAAGACCAAACATATCTGCTCTATGAATAATGATGGTATTTGCGGTGGGAATATCAATGCCAGATTCAATGATATTTGTAGCGAGTAATAATTTGGCTTCACCATTGCCAAATCTTGTCATTACATCATCAAGTTCACTTCCAGACATTTGGCCATGGGCTGTCAGGATAGATAAATCCGGAACGAGCTTAGTTAGTCTTTCATACAGACGCGGCAAATCAGCTATTCTAGGGCAGACTACAAAACATTGCCCACCCCTAAAAATCTCGCGCTGAATAGCCTCTTTTAAGACCACACCATCCCATCCGCCAACAAAGGTACGCACCGCAAGCCTGTCAACAGGCGGTGTCGAAATAAGCGACATTTGCCGTACACCTGAAAGCGCTAATTGCAACGTGCGCGGAATCGGGGTAGCAGAAAGCGTAAGCACATGCACATCGCCCTTTAATTCTTTCAGTCTTTCTTTCTGAGCCACACCAAAACGTTGCTCTTCATCGACAATTAAAAGCCCAAGATTATTGAAATCAATAGATTTAGCCAATAGCGCATGGGTGCCAATTACAAGCTGAACATCACCATCCGTAATGCCCTTTTTGATTTTTTGTGCTTCTGCGGTGCTGGTAAGGCGCGATAAGGTTGCTGTTTTAATCGGGAAGCCTGCAAAACGTTCTGCACAAAGCTGCCCATATTGCCGCGCTAGTAATGTGGTTGGGGTGACCAGCGCTACTTGATAGCCGCACATCGTGGCAACAAAAGCTGCACGCAACGCAACTTCTGTCTTTCCGAACCCAACATCACCACATACAAGCCTGTCTGTTGCTTTTCCAGAGGCAAGGTCTGTAATAACATCTTCAATCGCATCAAGCTGGTCATCTGTTTCTGGATATCCAAAACGTGCGCAAAATTCTGCGAACAATCCTTCTGGCGGCACGAGCGGTTCTGATTTAGCAACTTCACGCTGCGCAGCAATTTTAATAAGCTGGTCAGCCATTTCCTTGATCTTGCCTTTGATGCGCGCTTTTCGTGACTGCCAAGCCACGCCGCCAAGCTTATCCAGCATCGCATCACTGCCTTCTTGACCATATCGGGAAAGCAGCTCGATATTTTCGACAGGAAGATAAAGCCTGTCCCCGCCAGCATAGACTAACAGCAAACAATCATGATCTGTGCCGTCATGATGAATGGTCTCAAGCCCTTCATATCTGCCGATACCATGCTCGACATGAACCACCAAATCCCCTGTTTCAAGGGATGAAACCTCTTTCAAGAAATCATCTGCACGTCTTCTTCGCCCTTGCGGACGCACAATCCGGGTGCCAAAAATATCTTGCTCAGTTAAAACCACAATCTGGTCAAGCTCAAACCCGCGCTCAAGCCCCCATAAAGCAAGATATACCCCTGAAGATTTTACATCCTTCAAACACTCTATCTGTTGCGGCTTTTGACTAAGATGCGGGCTAATAAGCTCTTCAATACGGGAGACTGCGCCTTGTGAGGTTGCCGCAATAATAACAGGTTTAGCCGCGCCCGAAATTTGCCCATTAATATACTGTGCCGCCTGCTCTGAGACCGACAATTTTGCCTGATTTTGCGCAATAGAAAATTGTGGTGAAAGTTTTGCCTTTAAATCAAACCCACTCCCATAAGGATCAGCAAAAGAAGATATTTGGCTTGTTAAATCTGCCTTCTGAAGTGCCTCCAGGCTTTTATTATCTGCATAAAGCTGCGCAGGCGCTAGCGGACGATACACCATCCGTTCATCCTCTGCAGCATCTGTTCTTGCTTGATAGAAATCAGCAATTTGCTCACATCGCGCATGTCCTGCAGCTATCGCATCGCCATCTAAGAAAACTGGCCAATCTGTGCAAAAACTATCTAGATAAACAAGCTCTTCATGTAACAAAGCTAGCCAATGCTCAAGGCCCGGCGCATGCTGGCCTGAAGACACGGTTTCATAGAGTTGGTCTTTTGATGCCCTACCACCAAATTGGCTTAAATAGGATTGTCTGAACCTGCTAACTGTCTCCTCATTCAGAATATATTCATGGGCGGGCAGAATATGCACCTCACCTGCAGTGCCGATACTCTGCTGGGACAGCGAGTCAAAAAACTTCACACTATCAATTTCATCGCCGAAAAAATCTAACCGGACAGGCTCATGCGAGGTTGAACAAAAAATATCAATAATACCGCCCCGAACCGAAAATTCGCCGAATTCTCTAACCGTTTGCGTTCGCATAAACCCATTCGCAACCAAAAAATCTACAATTTGCTTTTGGCTGATTTGCATCCCTTTAGCCAGAACAAGCCTAGCGCCCGCAAAAAATGCTTGAGAGGGCACTTTTTGAAGCCAGCTATTCATCGTCGTCACCAGCAAGACTGGTTTTTGTGATGGCACTTTTTGCAGATGTGCCAAGCTAGAAAGAGTTGCTATTCGCTTGGACGTAATCGTTGCATGCGGGGACACCCTATCATAGGGAAGACAATCCCATGCAGGTAGACTTAAAATCTCAATCTCAGGGTTAATAAATTTTAAGGCATCAATTGCGGCCGACAGACGGGTATCATCTCGTGCAATAAAAACCGCCTTACCATGGCTCTCTGCCGCAGAAGCCAAAGCCATATAGGAGGCACCATCCAGGCAGCCAAAAATATTTTTTCCAATAGAAATTTCTAAATTTTTCATTGGCTTATTTTGTGATATCAAAGTCTTTAATTAATTTAAATACAGTTGTATCAAATTCTTCAGGCACTTCTTCATCACTTTTAATCCATGCGTATAGCACAGGGTCACCTTGGTCTAATAAATTTTCGAAATCTGTTAGATCAGCGTCACTCAATGATGGTAGATGATGCTGTGCAAATTGGCCTAATAGCAAGTCGGTTTCTTTCATACCTGTATAGCTTGCACGATAAATCAGGCGCTTTATACGGTTTTGTCTTGCTTGTTCTTCTAAGGTCATGTGCCTGCCATTTGCTAATAAACCATGTTATCTAAGCGATGTAGGGCATTTTAGGGGATGTGTCCACCCTTACCCCCTTATCGTTTTTCATGTTTTCATCTTTTACTAGATATAGCCATTAAACAGCACTTGTGGCATGCTATGGGGTGACATACCGGAAAACCTGAGAACAACCTAAATAGCAGTCAAAATCTGATGCATATCACACGCCCAGTTAAACTTTTTGGACTTTTTGCGTCCACAACGGACTTGCCAGGTATTGGGGCAAGGCTAGCGGGTATTTTGAACAAACGTATCGGCAGTACGGTTATCGATATTCTGCGTCATATGCCTGTTGGGGTAATAGACAGAAATATCACAAAAAATATACATGCCTGCGAAAACGGGTCTATTGTGACCGTAATCGCTGAAATTCAATCTGCGAACATACCGCCGCAAAACGCAGGACGACCAGCAAAATTTATCGTTAAAACCGAAGATGCGCTTATTGAGTTAATCTTTTTCAGAGCGAAAGCAGATTATTTAAACCGTGTACTGCCTGTTGGCGAAAGACGTTTGTTAAGCGGCAGGCTTGATAGATATGATGGCAGATTGCAAATAAGCCATCCAGAATACATCCTTAGCCTTGATAAAAAAAGTGAAATGCCGGTGATAGAACCAACCTATCCGCTATCACAAGGACTTAAGCCCAAAATACTCCGCAATGCCATTGCGGCAGGCTTAAAACGCCTTCCTGAGATGGAAGAATGGATCCCCCCCTCCCTACTTCAGCAATTTAACTGGCCAAATTTTTCGGCTGCAATGAATCAAGTACATTCCCCGCATGGTGAAGCTGATCTTGAGGTTTTATCACCAGTGCGCGCACGCCTTGCTTATGATGAGTTGCTTGCTAATCAAATCGCCCTACAGCTAATCCGAAAACAAACTATTAAGCCTGAAAATGGCAGAGTTATTTTAACAGATGGGCATTACCGCACAGCATTAGCAGATAAACTCCCCTTTCAGATGACATCTGCCCAATCGCGGGTATTGAACGAAATTCTGCAAGATATGAGAAGCCCTACCCGCATGTTACGGCTTTTGCAAGGTGATGTAGGGTCGGGAAAAACCCTTGTCGCATTAATGGCAATGCTTGAGGCTGCAGAAGCTAATCTGCAATCAGCCTTACTCGCCCCAACTGAAATTTTGGCAAATCAACATTATGAGACGATTTGCGGATTATGTGAGGGCAGCTCAGTTCAGGTGGTACTGTTAACTGGCCAGATGAAAGCTGCCATGCGCAGCCAAGCCCTTGAACAGATAAAATCAGGCGACGCCCAGATTGTAATTGGCACGCATGCATTACTATCTGAGAGCGTTGAATTTGGAGATTTAGGATTAGCTGTGGTGGATGAACAGCATCGTTTTGGGGTACGGCAACGGCTTGTGCTTGGGCAAAAAGGGGGAGATACAGATGTTCTTGTGATGACAGCAACACCTATTCCAAGAACCCTTGCGATGACGGCTTATGGTGATTTGACAACGTCGATTTTAGATGAAAAACCTGCTCACCGTAAGGAAATCAAAACTGCCCTTGTTAGCCAAGACCGCGTTGATGAAATTATCCCGAGGCTCAAATCTGCTTTTGCAGAAGGTCAACGCGCTTATTGGATTTGCCCACTTGTTGAAGATACAGATAAATCAGATTATCAGGCAGCAGAAACACGGCATAAAGTGTTACGCAAGCTACTACCACAGGCAAACCCACAATGCGCGCATGGCAAGATGAAATCTGCAGAGCGTGAAGAAGCAATGCAGCTTTTTGGATCAGGACAAAGCCAGCTTCTTATCGCAACGACTGTGGTTGAGGTTGGCGTGGATGTCCCTGAAGCAACCATTATCATTATTGAGCATGCCGAACGCTTTGGCCTTGCCCAATTGCACCAACTGCGTGGTCGTGTTGGCAGGGGTGACAAGGAATCATTTTGTATCCTGCTATATAAATCCCCGTTAAGCGAGGTAGCACAGGCACGGCTTAACATTATGCGCAATAGCAATGATGGTTTTGTAATCGCTGAGGAGGATTTGCGACTAAGAGGGCCGGGTGAAGTTTTAGGACAGCGGCAATCTGGACTTCCAGAATTTAAATTAGCTGATTTAGCAGCACATGCGAACCTGCTTGGCCTAGCCCGCAAACAAGCTAGTGAAATCGTGCAGCAGGACCCTGACTTATCGGCTCCCCACTCAGCGCCTTATCGAACTCTCCTCAGCTTATTTGAGAAAGATGTCGCTGTTCAGTTCCTAGCCTCTGGCTAGGGATGGCTTATTTATTATCGTGCAGCTGACGCGCCACATCAGGGGTTACAATGCCGCCTGAGACGACCAATTTGACAGCATCCTCAACCCCCATATCAAGATAAATCAAATCTTTCTTAGGACAAAACAACAAAAAGCCAGAAGTGGGGTTTGGGGTTGTAGGGATAAAAACATTCACTGTATCATCGCTAATCTTTCGGCCCACCTCACCTTCGGTGTTGCCTGTCACAAAACCAACAACCCATAAATCTTTTCGTGGATATTCTACCAACACAACTTCACGGAATGCATTGGACTGTGTTGTTAGAATTGTCTCTAAAATTTGTTTTGAAGCGCCATAAATCGTTCTTACCACTGGCATTCTGTTGAGAATATTCTCGCCCATACGAATAAGCCAGCGTCCAAAAAACCCTGCGGCTAGCGCCCCGATAAGGGTAATAACAATCAGCCCAATCAACAGCCCTAAGCCAGGTAATGCGCCAATATGCGGCGCTTTAATCTCAATAAGTTCGCGCAACGTATTTGGAATTAACGCATTCACATTGCTGTCAATAATATCGATAAACAACCAAGTGATGTAAATCGTCAGCATCACTGGCGCAGTGACAAGTAAACCTGTTAAAAACCAGCTTCTGATACGTGCCATCAATCCTTTTTTCTTGATCTCAGTACCATTTTGATCTGGAAGGTTTTGATTATTATCGCTCATTAATTTTTCTCACAGCCTAATTTACGCTTGTCGTTTATCAGTTTGTAAGACTAGCATAACTTCGCGCGTTCATCTACTGAACATCCTGATTTTATCACCGGACACCATAATCCATTTCGCAAAAGAGCGCCTTATGACAGTACACCTCAAGCAAATAGACAGATTATTGCATATTATGAAGCAATTACGCGACCCTGAAAATGGCTGCCCATGGGATATCAAACAGGATTTTGACACGATTGCTGGTTATACAATTGAAGAAGCGTATGAGGTTGCATATGCAATTCAGCAAAATGATCCTGAACAAATCTGTGATGAGCTAGGGGATTTATTGTTACAGGTGGTGTTTCATGCCCAAATTGCCACGGATAAAAACCTATTTGATTTTGAGGATGTTGCAAAAACCATTTCTGAGAAAATGGTAAGGCGTCATCCTCATATTTTTGCGGATGTAACAGCCGATACAGACCAACAAGTGCGGCAAAATTGGGAGAAAATAAAAGCTGAAGAACGTGCTGCAAAGCATCAAGGGGAAAGCCCTCCTTCTTTGCTTGATGACATCCCACATAATATGCCAGCGCTGAAAATCGCCACAAAAATGCAAAAACGCGCTGCCACTGTTGGGTTTGATTGGCCCAATTTTTCTGAAATTATCGAAAAGCTAAAAGAAGAAACCGCTGAATTAGAAGAAGCGGTGGAAAATGACAATCAAGACAACATAAAAGAAGAGCTAGGGGATTTGCTATTTGTGATGGCTAATCTTGCCCGAAAAGCAGGTGTGGATGCTGAAACAGCATTACGGGATACGAACGCCAAATTTGAGCGGCGTTTTCGCTATATTGAAACAGGCTTAGCTAGTGCAAACACACCGCCCGAACAAGCGAGCTTAGCGGATATGGAATTGTTGTGGAATGAAGCAAAAAAAGTTGAGAAAGAAAAACTTATAAAATAGCTTTCCTTTTATTGTTTAAACACAAAATCACAGCATTCCTGCCACATTTCTTGCGTTTCTGCCATCAACAACACCCCTTTTGAAAGGGGAGTGAAATCCCCATGATGCGGTGCAAGCTGAGTATAGAACCCTGCTTCTTGGCAGAATAGTAATGCAGGACAGCTATCCCATGGCGTTAGCTTAGAATGCATTACAAATTGCGAATGCCCCAAAGCTACCGCAATCGCATCTAATCCTGCTGAACCGATATGCTTTCGTCCCTGATGGGTTTTAAGCTTTTCACGCGCAATGGCACGCAAAGGCTCATCTAGCCCCATGGCGTTTGCTGTACCAGATGCCTGCAAAAAACCAATATTGGTTTTTTCACGATGAAGTACCCTTGCATCCCCTTGGGCAGGAAAATATGTTATCCCCCCACCTTTTCGTGCTTGGAAACAATCCTTTTCAAGTGGGCGATAAATCCAAGCCCCCTCTACCACGCCTTCATGTAACAGACTAATCATAGAGCAAAAATTATTGTTATTATTAACAAAATTTCGCGTGCCATCTAACGGGTCTATAGTCCACACCCACCCTTCAGGCCATATATTTAGAATATCATTGGATGTTGACACAGCTTCTTCACCCACAATTTTTGCAGATGGAAGTAGCTTCGAGAGTACCTCTGTTAAGTATTTCTCAGCCCTAATATCGACCAAAGTTACATAATCATCAGGGGCAGATTTTGTCTCTACCATGGCCTGAGATAGTTTACCAAAATGGGGGTGAATTATCTTCTCAGAAACAGTTTTTAGCGCATCACGCACAGCGCTATTAAACGCATCATCATTCATAAAATCATCTGAGATGGACATAGTGCAAGCCAGACTATTGAGCGTCTAAGCTTGGGTCGTCAATTTCAGATAACTCAAGTGGCGTTGCAGGCATAATCGTCGATACAGCATGTTTATAAATCAGCTGAATATGCCCATCCCTTTTCAGTAAAATAGAATAATTATCGAACCAGGTAATAATACCTTGTAATTTCACACCATTCATCAGAAACACCGTTACAGAAACATGTTGTTTGCGCGCCTGATTTAAAAATATGTCCTGAAGATTATGATGTTTTTCCATGCTACCTGTCCTAAATTCCAATGCGCAACGTCATCTTGTCTATGTTTGCGGGGACGACAAATAATCTGCACGAAGTGCTTTTGCAACATCGCCCACCTGCCCTGTTCCAATAATATTATCATCAATTTGTGTAATTGCGGTTACAACAGAAGTTGCGCTTGTTAAAAACACCTCTTTAGCATTCAACATTTCGTCTTTATCAAATGCCCGTTCTTCAATTTTTAGCTGTCTTTCTAATGCTATTTTTTCAATAGACTGACGTGTGATCCCATTCAATATATCATGATCGGCTGGACGTGTCACAAGCACATTTCCGTCAATCAGCAGCCACACATTAGAGGATGAGCCTTCTGAAATTGAGCCATCTTGCATCACCATAATAGCTTCATACGCACCTTTTTCCGCAGCAGCTTGTTTTGCAAGGCAATTAGGCAGTAATTGTGTGGTTTTAATATCTCGCCTTGCCCACCTCTGATCTGCCACGGTAATCGCTTTAGCACCAGCCTCTGGCTGGATTTGTGGCAAGCGCAAATGTTTTACGGTCATCACTAATGCAGTTTGGGTGAATGCGGGGAATTTATGGTCACGTCGTGCAACACCTCGTGAAACTTGCATGTAAATTGTGCCATTTTTAAGCGTATTTAACGATACTAGGCGGCGCATAACCAGTTTTAACACAGCATCTGACACTGGCGCGGTAATAGAAAGCTCCGCCAAGGACCTGCCTAATCTTTTTAAATGCCCTTCTCCATCATATAATTTGCCATTAATGACTGTGATCACTTCATATACTGCATCTGCAAACTGATAGCCCCTATCCTCCACATGGATAGCAGCTTCAGCATGATGGACATATCTGCCATTCACATAGGCTATTCTAGACATATTCTCTCCACTCCAAAGGCATCGGCAACATAACAGGGGTATTAAAAGTAATCATTCGCGTCACTTAAGATAGCTTCAGCTTTTTCAGCCCTGCCATGACGTGCAAACAGAACCACATGGTCGCCAACTTCAATGACTGTATCACCTCTTGCCGCTATTACGGTATCGTCTCTTAAAATAGCACCAATTGACACCCCTTTTGGCACTTTTGCGTTTCGAAGCGGTGTTCCGACAAGCTGAGAGCCTGCAAGGGTTACAGCTTCTAGTACCTCGCCTAATCCCTCCACCACAGAATGCACATCAATAATCCGCCCGCGCCTAATATGTTCAAGAATGGAAGATACAGTAATTTGTGGCGGATTGATGACCGCATCTACACCCAAAGCACTGATTAAAGGTACAAAGCCTGGATTATTCACAAGCGCTACCGAATGCACCGCCCCCATTCTTTTAGCAAGCAATGCAGACAGGATATTCACCTCATCATCATTGGAGACAGCAACAAAGGTTTCTGTTGTTGCCACCCCTGCTTCTTTTAAGATATCCCCTTCAAGGCTGCTCCCGCATGTCACTGCTGTTCGCGGTAGATGTTCAGCCAAAAAACGAGCCTGTTGCTTATTTTTTTCGATGATGTGACAAATAGTGCCTTCAAATCGTGCTTCAATATCTTGCGCAAGCATCATCCCAATATTACCGCCACCAGCAATAACGACATTGTGAATGATTTCCTCATGGTAGCCAAAGCTCGCCATAGCGCGCTGTGTTTGATCAGAATCGCACACAAAATACACTCTATCGCCTGCTTCTAACGTGTCTTGGCCATCCCGCGGAACCATCACATTACTATCACGCAATATCGCCACAATCGTCATGCTAAGCCCTGGGAACAGGTCTGTAAGGTGGCGAATAGGGGTTGCTAGAATAGGACAGTTTTCACGACATACGACACCGATTAGCCGGATTTTTCCGCCTGCCATATCTTTCATATCAAAAGCCCCTGGCAGACGTAATTGTCTCCCCGCGGCTTGTGAGACTTCAATTTCAGGTGAAATAATATGATCAATAGGTAGATTTTCAGGACTGTATAAATCCATCAATTCAGAATCTAGATAAGCACGTTCCCGTATTCTAGCTATTTTTGACGGGGTGTTAAAAATCGTATGCGCAACCTGACACGCTACCATATTCACTTCATCAGATTCAGTAACAGCGATCAGCAATTCAGCATCACCCATACCCGCTTGCTTCAAGATATTAGGATGAGATGCAGTGCCCACTACAGCGCCAATATCCGCAAGGTCCACAAGCCGTTGCAGCCGGTCTGAATCAGCATCAATTACGGTGACATCATTACCTTCAATGCACAGATGCCTTGCGATGGCACTACCGACCAATCCTGCACCACAAATAACGATTTTCATGTAAACTCCTTAAAGATGTTCACGCTTGCAAGATGTTCACGCTTGGTGAGCCACAACTGCATGGCTAATCATTTTCACCCATGATATCAAGCAGTTTGAGTTTGCGATGTAATGCAGAACGCTCCATCCCAACAAACTTCGCCATTTGTGATATATTACCATCAAATCGATTAAGTTGAGAGGCTAGATAATGTTTTTCGAACAGCTCGCGTGCATCTCGCAATGGCAAGGATGAGCCTTGTTCAAAAATATTTTGCATATCCCCTGCGCGCGTTGCGGTAATATCAGCTGGCAAATTCTGCACCCCTAATAGCTGGTCTGATGTTGGGTCTGCTAAAATCACCATCGATTCAATTACATTGCGAAGCTGTAATACTGAACCAGGCCAATCATATGCCCGCATCGCATTCAGCACATCATCTCCTAATTTTGGCGCAGGTTTGCCGAATTGCTGCGCAGTTAGCTTTACAAAATGCTTTGCAAGTGGCGCAATATCCTCTCTTCTCTCTGCCAAAGAGGGTACCACCAGCGTGACCACAGATAATCTGTAATATAAATCTTCAAGCAGCTGTTTATGTTCAATGGCAGTTGATAAATTTACCTTAGATGCTGAAATAATTCTTACATCCACACCGACATCTGCAACCCCGCCAACACGTTTAAACACTTGTTCGGTGACTGCGCGAACTAATTTTGCCTGTGTCTCAATCGGCAAATTACAAATTTCATGAAGATATAAGGTTCCGCGATGTGCTTGTTCTAATAAGCCTATTTGCCTGCGCCCATTATGCATTGTCTCTGAGCCAAAAAGCTGCAGATCAGCCTCATTCGCTGACATTTGCGTGCATGGCGCTAGAATAAATGGACCATCTGATTGTGTAGAGCGCTGATGTATCAGCCTTGCCACTGTTTCCTTACCAGACCCTGAAGAACCCGTAATAAGCACTCTGGATGAGGTTGATGACACTTTTTCTATGGCAGCGTTAAGCTGACGCACCGCAGCAGATTGACCTGTTAAATGTTCTACATTTACCTGCTGAGCGCGGGCTTTTAATTCAGCGTTTTCGCGCTCGATTTTTTGCTGATGCAAGGCTTTTCTGACAGTAAGAAGAAGCCTTTCTGCCTTAAACGGTTTTTCGATAAAGTCATAAGCCCCAAACCGTATCGCTTGCACAGCTGTTTCAATCGTACCGTGCCCAGAAATCATCAAAACAGGCACTTCAGGATAGATAGACTGGCACCATTTCAGTAATTCTAACCCATCCATATCTGAATCGCGCATCCAGATATCTAAGATAATACAAGATGGCGGTCGAGATGAGATGAGTTTTCGTGCCTCAGCCGCGTTTGATGCTTGGGTGGTTTGAAAATTTTCATCTTCAAGTGTAAGGGCGATTAATGAGCGGATATCCGGTTCATCATCTACGATTAGGATTTCGATACTCAACTCTACTCTCCCTCCCCTTTTGCTGGTAGGCTAATTAACACTTCGCCCCCATGTTGATGATTATTGAGCTCTATAGACCCTTTATGTTCCAAAATAATTTTATTGACAATAGCTAGCCCTAACCCTGTACCTTTTTCGCGTGATGTCACATAGGGCTCAAGAAAATGTTCTAGCTGATTGCCAGAAAAACCTGGTCCATTATCTTGAAGGGCGAGCATAATCATATCCGCTTCTTGCCATAGTTTTATTGTAATCTCAGGGTTTGGCTGACCGGCTTCTTGCATACTTTCTGAGGCATTCTTCAAAATATTAGTTAATGCCTGCCTTAGCAAGCCTGCATCTGCATCCACCCAGTAATCATCTGCATCTGATTTAACCGAAATCTTTGGGATTTGCGTATTATCTGATGAAAATAGTGGCTGATGTTCTTGGACAAGTTTCACCATATTTACAGGCACAAAAATAGGCGAAGGCATCCGGGCAAAACGCGAAAACTCATCAACCATCCTGCCGATATCTTCAACCTGCCTGCTGATAATAGACACATACTCTTTAAACCTACTTTGCTCTGCCGCATCATCTGGAAGATGTTTTTTGATTAATCTATCGGTTGCCAATGTTATCGGGGTAAGCGGGTTTTTAATCTCATGCGCAATACGGCGCGCCACATCTGCCCAAGCTGCTTTGCGCTGGGCAGCCATTAAATCTGTAACATCATCAAAGGTAAGGACATATCCGATTAATCTGCCTTCAACTGTTTCACGCGCAATTTGCACGAGAATAACAACCCGTTTTGAAGCAATATTAATCTCTATCTGGCTTTTAACAGACCGATTGCGCTGTCTTAACGAATTGATATCCGCCATTAGTGATGCAAGCTCTGGGATAATTTCAGCTAGTTTGCGTCCGTAAAGTGCATCTGATTTTTGTTTCAAAATTTCACATGCAGCGTCATTTGGCAGGGTGATACATGTATCTTTATCAAGCCCAATAACCCCTGATGAGACCCCACCTAAAACAGCTTCGGTGAATTCTCGCCTTGCATCTAGCTGATGATTGGCACGAACAAGCTGTTCGCGTGAGGATGATAATTCATCCAACATATTATTAAAGCTGATCCCTAACCTAGAGATTTCATCCACATCATCTTGCTCATCGACACGGATTTGCCAGTTTCCGCGCCTTACCTCATCTGCGACTGCAACAACGCGAACTAATGGCCCTGCTATCGAATGCGCAAGATTTAAGCCTAGCCATAATGAAGAAAGCACCATCAAAATGGCAACCACAGAAAACATCACTGCAAAACTTAACTGCAAATCAAACTGGCGTATGGACAAGGATTGATAATCAGCAGCCGCAAGCCGTGTTCTATCCACCGCAGCCAACACATTCTCATCAATATAACGCCCCACTAACAGATAAGCATCCACAAAAGAATTGAGCTTAATAAGCGCTTGTATTTTATTTCCATCAAGCGAATTAAGTTGCACCACATCGCCGTTGCGGGCTTTTTCAATGGTGGCTTCATCTATAGTGGTAAAGGTAATGGAAAAGGCAAATTGCGACGTTGCAAGCACTTGGCCAGTACCGTCAATAATCACACTCTCAGATAGATTACGCAAAGCTGTCTGGTTCGTCACATATTCATTTAATTGCTGCGGATTGCTAAGAAGTCTTGGCCCTTCCCTGTTTATATCATTGGCCATAATCAAAAGCTGTGCACTCACAGAACGGGCATGCTCATCATAATAAGCATTTGCAATGTCTACAGATTCTGTAATGGCAGTCGAAATTCTGTCGGCAAACCACCCACGCAAAGATTGATCGAGAATCGAAACTGCAAATAACGCAACAAGAATAGAGGGAATAGCCGCAATACCACCAAATAAAAGGGCAAGACGCAAATGAAGCTGTGCCCCTGCCTTTCTTGATTTTCGAACACGCCACAACCGGATGAGCCTAAACCCAACCAAGAACAGCATCACCACCATCACCAAAACGGCAACAATAAGCGCAATAACAATCAAATCTGAATTAATAGAAACATCATTAATACGGCTGAGAACAAGGTATATTGCGCCGCCTACACCAAAGGAAAGCAGTAGCACAATATAGGCAAAAATATTCTGATGCAAAAAAGGCACAGGTTTTTCAGCTTCAGTTTCAAACGGAATATCTTCGTTCTGAATATCTTTAATATCTTGCATCAAATTCTCTATACATGGAAACCGCTATTCCGCATTTCCATCAAAGCCAATATCGATAAAAGCCATAGCCATTATTTGTAATCAGACCGCTTCGAAGATAGTTTTAACTCTCTTATCTTTTTGCGCAAGGTGTTTCGGTTAAGTCCTAAAATCTGCGCTGCTTTAATCTGATTACCTTGGGTAAAACGCAACGTACTTATCAGAAGCGGGCGCTCTACTTCATGAATGATTTGCTGATAAAGCTCAGGTGCAGGCAAATCCCCATTCAAGGATTTAAAATAACGCTCAATATGATATTCAACATCTGCACTTAAATGCCGATTGCGATTTGTGGTCCTTGAAACTTGAGTGTTTCTAATTTCGCCATCTATCACTTCAGCGGTCATAACAGGAGCATCATTTAGATTGTACGCCTGTTTAATTACAGACTGTAACTCACTGATATTATTCACCCATTGATGATTCTGCAAAATTGTAAATGCAGATGGGTCAATGGTTTTAAATTGCCCAGTTCGCCCGTTTTCTTGCTCACAAAAATATTGCGCAAGTGTGATGATATCTTGTTTTCTGTCACGCAAAGCTGGGATTCGAAGCGAGGTTGATGCGATAATATCAAATAAATCCTCACGGAAACTTCCCTGATCTACACGCAATTTCAATAAGGTTGCAGTGCCTGCAAAAAACCGCTTAGGCGGGGCATATTGAAACTGATTATTAAAGGTAAGCATTTGTGCAAGACTTGCTTGTGCTTCTGCTGAAAGCGCTTCAATTGAATTGATGAACAAGGCTTTATTTGAAGCTTGTTCGATAATCCCCCCTGCCCCAAACAATGCTTCATACTGCCTATCCTCTTGTAAATCTATCAGGTTCACATGGCTAAGCTCCAAAGATTGCTCTCCTGCCATTTCCAGCATTGTTTGCACAATTTCAAGCTTGTTTGTACCTTGCTCAGCCTGCAGAAGTACAGGTGCAGGCTGCACTGCATAACGTGCCATCATCTTAAAGGTAAGCTGCATCGCAGGCGATTTCCCCATCAAAGAGGGTGAAATCGATTTTGGTGTTACAGCCTTTTCAGGAGTATCCTCATCCGAATAATGCGCTGAAAAAGCATTTTCTACTGTTGATAAAAGCGCCTTTAGCTCAAACGGCTTTGGAAGATAATCAAAGATTTTCTCTTGCTGGGTACGAATTGCGGTGAGTAAATTAGCCCGCGCACTCATCATGATAATATTTAAATCAGGGTGTTTTTCCTGAATACGCGGCAGCAATTCAAGTGCATCTCCATCTGGAAAGCCAATATCTGTAATGAGCAATTCAGCTTTGGATGAATTTAGCAAATCCCACATTGAAGCCACAGTAGATGCAGCAGAAACCTGATATCCCTGTTTACTTAACGCATGTACAATAACCATCCGAACCGAACGGTCATCATCAGCTACAATGATAGAAGGAATACGCGACAAAAGCTCACCCTTTCTTATTCTTCACAGGCAAATCATCTAATTCACCACTTGGTTTATGCATGCTAGATTGTGATGCCAAGGGCAGATTAATGACAAAACAGCTTCCTTGACTAACCGGTTTAAGCGCAATAATGCCGCCATGATCTGCAATAATGGATGCGACCATTGATAAACCCAAGCCTGACCCATCATTTTTGGTGGAAATGAAAGGCTCAAATAAACGCGAGGATACTTCGTCTGGAATGCCTGTGCCGCTATCTTCTATTTCAATTTGCAGAGGTAGATGAACACGCTTTTTATGGGTGCTACCGGAAAGATAATGGGTGAGATTATAGGAGGTACGGATTTTAAGACTATCCCCATTTTGAGTTGCCTCAGAAGCATTTTTAAACAGATTAATGAAACATTGCACAAGCAATTCCCTATCCGCATCTATCAGCGGCAAAGATGGGTCATAATCCCTGCTAATAGCCAAATGCCTGCCAAAGGAAGCAGCGGTAATACGCATCGTATGATCTAGAATTTCGTGAATATTCACCCTATCTAAAGATAAGGGCGCATCCACAGAAAATGTATCAATACGATTAAGCAGTGAGGTTATTCTATCTGCCTCTGTTACGATCATCTCGCTTAATTC
The DNA here is from genome assembly GCA_965660095.1 of Puniceispirillaceae bacterium (SeqCode). Taxonomy (GTDB): domain Bacteria; phylum Pseudomonadota; class Alphaproteobacteria; order Puniceispirillales; family Puniceispirillaceae; genus WTJO01. The sequence goes on along the minus strand of CBFHYP010000009.1, from coordinate 24,699 downwards.
ATGGCTTTCTTCGGACAATTCCATCTGTAGTAATTGCGCTGCCCCCTTAATACCGGCAAGTGGGTTTTTAATCTCATGCGAAAGCAGGGAAGTCATTTTAGACATAGAAAGCGCAGCGCCTTTTAGCTGTTCCATATCCTCAAAACGTCTAAATTCTGTAATTTCATAAATCGTTACCATTACCCCTTTTGGCGCTAAGCCAGCATGCACATTAGCCTCAGACAGAGGAATGATATGTATATCCCCTCGCCTTGCACCCATTTTGGGGCTGAATAATGCAACTGACCTGTCGCTAACAGAACTATGGGCATAAAGTGAGCGTTTAATCAGAGTAAAAAGCGGATTATCTTCGGCAAATAAGCTGACAAGCGGGGAGCCAACAAGCATCGTCCGAGAGCTTTGTAAAAATGCTTCTGCGGCATGATTGACCCATAAAAATTGGATATCTTCTGAAAGAACCAACACAGGGAATGGCAAAATTTCTAGCAATTTCCAATCAGCTGTTTGGGCACTATTTAGCGCTGATTGTGTGTCTGGAAATTCTGGAGAATTAGCGGTCATGCAGCACTATCCTGAAGCATAAAATAGCCATTAAGGGCATCAAAAATCTGTGCGGTAGTCTCACTTTTCATCCATGCTTGGCGTAGATGCGCACTTAACGGCAGAAAATCGCAATAGCTTGCAAGATGTTTGCGCACTAACCGCACGCCTCTGCTCCCATAATGGCTAAACACATCTTCTAAATGATAATAGATATATTCTTTCACTTGCGCCATATCAGGGGCTTTATAGCTAGTATCGCCTTCAAGTTCGGCATGTAATTGGGCTAGCAACCAAGGCCGCCCTTGAGCAGCCCGCCCTATCATCACCCCTTGTGCAGATGAGGCCTGTAAAGCTGCTTTTGCATCTGTTGCATCTTCAATATCGCCATTGATGAAAACAGGTATTTGCACGGCCTGTATCGCCTGTTTTGCAAGGTGCCATCTTGCATTGCCCTTATACATTTGGGCGCGTGTGCGGGCATGAATAGCGAGCATGCAAATCCCTGCCTGCTCAGCAATAGTGGCGATTTGGGCCACATTTTGATGGTTTTCATCAACGCCTAATCTTGTTTTTAAACTTACAGGCACCGAGACAGCATTTACCACAGCATTACAAATATCACCTGCGACTTGCGGCTCAGCCATTAATGCAGACCCTGCCATGCGCCCTGTTACTTTTTTAGCAGGACAACCCATATTAATATCGATCATACTCGCCCCAAGCTGTTCAGCAACCTTCGCTGCCTCAGCCATAATATGCGGGTCCCACCCTGCAAGCTGAATAGAAAGCGGCGTTTCTTCTTCAGCCGAAAACCGCATTTTCTCCATTTCAGGCTTTACTTCCTTGAGCACTGCATGACTTGCGATCATCTCTGATACAACCATACCGCCGCCTGCACGGCGTACCGCCCGCCTAAAAGGCCGGTCTGTAATACCAGACATTGGTGCAAGCATCACATTCGGAAGACTTTCTGCACCAGAAGAAGCTAATATTTTTGAGAAAACAGAAGACATACTGCTCAAAACTTCATCACAATCCTGTAAACGCTTAAATTATAGGCAATTTTATAGATTAAATATAGCGCTTATTTCAAAGCTAGCCACCTGTCCATTTTATCGCAGAAAAAGGTGCTTGAATTTCGTCTGTTCAAAAACGTGGAACTGACTAGATTTTTACCCTAAAGCTGAGGTAGAAATAGCCCATGTCTATTCGATCACAGCCATCTCAACCTCAGCATGTTGGCGAGCATTCTGCACCCACAATTGATTTCATTGTGCTAGCAGCAGGCCAAAGTAGCCGTTTTCAACATTCTACCCCGGAAAGCTCTGAATTTAGCCAGATTCGGAAACCATTTTTAGACTTGCATGGTAAATCTGTTTTAAAACATGGCTTAGATTCTCTTATGAATTGGGAGCATACAGGCCTTATTATTTTGGTGCATCCTAGCGACTTAAATCCGCAGGAATACGCTCATCTTGAGATGTTAAAACAGGAATATGAGGATAAGTTTTTTCTTACTACAGGCGGCGATGAGCGTGCAGTTTCTGTTCAAAATGGCTTTAACTTCCTTACATCACAAAAACCAGATAGCCAATTTGTAGGCATTCACGATAGTGCCAGACCTTTTATATCACATCAGGTGCTAGATAGATTATATGCATCCATGCATGCATCACCAAAAGCAGGAGTTTTGCCTGTTCTACCTGTTGCTGACACGTTAAAAAAAGCAGGTAAAGACGGGCAAATCGAAACGGTCGATAGGCGCGGTTTATTTAAAGCACAAACACCACAATGTTTTCCAACTGCCTTATTTGCAAGTGCTATCAGTAGTTTTCACACAAATTTCCCTGATGAAAAAATCACTGATGATTGCCGTTTTTTTGAGTTATCTGGACATCCTATCCATATGGTTGAAGGCGATAATATGCTGGAGAAAATTACGCATTTCGCTGATTTTGAAAAATTGCGAAAGGAAAGTCTTACAATGCAACACAGCCATTTCGAAACTGTTCATGGGACTGGCTATGATGTGCACCGGTTTGATGAGAGAAAATCTGGCCCGATTATGATTTGCGGCGTTGCGGTGGATTACCATATCGGCTTAGATGCACATTCTGATGGTGATGTTGGCTTGCATGCATTATGTGACGCTTTGTTCGGTGCAATGAGTGATGGTGATATTGGAAGCCATTTCCCGCCGTCAGAGCCGCAATGGAAAGATAAAGACTCCTCTCACTTCTTAGCCTATGCAGTGGATAGACTGAAGGCAAATGGCGGTTCTATTTCTCAATTAGATGTTACGCTTATCTGTGAAACCCCCAAAATAGGCCCTTTTAGAGATAAGATGCGCCACAGGATTGCTGAAATATGTGGGATTGATATTAGACGTGTCTCTGTGAAAGCAACTACCTCTGAGCGGCTTGGTTTTACTGGCCGCAAAGAAGGGTTAGCCGCAATGGCATCTTGTACTATCCAAAGACTAGCCTTCACTGATAATCTGGATACATAACCATGATAAAAACCTTATTCTGCCAGCTTGCAACATTAGGACCTTTCGGGAAAATATTTCCTGCCCCAGGCACGGTGGGCTCATTGGTGGCTGTTGTAATTGGATATTTTATATTTCCCTATGGTACTTTGCCTCTATTATTGCTGGCTGTTGGCACCGTGATATTAGGTACGATTGCTGCTGAAATCTATGAACAGCAATCAGGGGAAAAGGACAGCTCTGAGATCATTATTGATGAGGTTGCAGGCCAATTTGCGGTGCTATTATGTATCCCGCCTTTTACCCAGAATCTGTTGGCGTGGTGCATTGTGGCCTTTTTATTATTCCGTTTCTTTGACATCACTAAAATTTGGCCTGTGAATAAGGCTGAAAGAATTGCTGGCGGTATTGGTGTGATGGCTGATGACATTGTTGCAGCCTCTTGGGCAGGTATTTGTCTGCTTGCACTCTATATCCTTGTGGGAAGCCTTTAAGATGCATGATACACCCGCCGCACAGAGCGTTATTCAACTCTTGCAGGAGCATCAGATACAATTCAGATCTGTTGAATCATGTACTGGCGGGATGGTATTTTCAGCACTGACAGCTATTTCAGGCGCTTCTGCTGTGCTGGATAGAGGGTTTGTGACCTATAGCAATCAGGCAAAAATGGATTTGGTGGGCGTTCAACACACAACCCTTTCACGCTTTGGTGCTGTCTCTGAAGAAACTGCTATAGAAATGGCACAAGGCGGGCTAATAGGAAGCCAAACCACAACTGTTTGTGTAGCTATCACAGGGATTGCAGGGCCCTCAGGGGGTAGTCCAGATAAACCTGTTGGGTTGGTGCATATCGCCTCAGCGCTTGATTATTGTGACAAACGCGAGCTACGCCTGATACATCAACGCTTCGTGTTTTCTGGAGACAGGCAAAGTATCAGGCAATCCGCCGCCAATGAAGCACTTGAAATGGTAATTAAGCTTGTTGAAACACCTAGCTAATAGAGCAACAGCCGAGCGCAAAATCAGCCGTTTTTTTGCTGAATTTGCGGGGTATATAGCGCATAGGCACGTTTTTCAAACGCAGCAACCATGCGCTTCACAGCTTCTGTAAACAAGCTTTCAATAACAGATTGCAATAATCTATTATTGAACTCAAAATCCACATAGAAATCAATTAAACAGCCCTCATCTGTCTTGATGAAATGCCATCTATTTTGCAGATATTTAAAAGGGCCATCTGCATATTGTGCTTCAATTTTTAAATTTTCAGAATCTAGTTTTACATTTGAGGTAAAGCTTTCCCGAAACATCTGAAAACCGATAATCAAATCGGCTTTTAATTCGGTTTCTGATTTGGAACGCACACGCGCTGCCACACACCATGGCAAAAATTCAGGGTATTTATTCACCTCGGCGACAAGCTTGAACATTTGTTCAGGCTCAAACGGAATTGCTCTTTTTTCTGCATGGGTAGTCATGGGTGGCTGTTTAGCAAAACTAGGTACAGCACAAAAGCTAAAAAGCTGTTTTTAGGCAAAAAAAGCAAAGGCTTCTCACATGCTGGCAATTTCAGCGTCTCTTGCCGCCTTAAGCTGCGCAAAATCAGCGTCTGCATGGTATGAAGAACGGGTCAAAGGCGTAGAAGACATCATCAAAAAGCCCTTCTCGCTTCCCTTTTTAGCATAATCTGAAAATTGCTCAGGCGTTACAAACCGCTCTACGACAGCATGTTTAGGTGTTGGCTGAAGATATTGACCAATTGTCATAAAATCCACCTCAGCACCACGCAGATGATCCATCATCTCATACACTTCATCGTCAGTCTCACCAAGCCCAACCATAATCCCTGATTTGGTGAAGATAGAACTATCTAGCTTTTTAACCTCAGCAAGCAAATTCAAGGAATGCGCATATTGCGCCCCTGGTCGAATTGGCCTGTATAATCGTTCCACTGTTTCCATATTATGATTAAACACATCAGGTTTTGCAGCGACAACCACCTCTAATACATTGTCTTTCCGTAGAAAATCAGGGGTGAGAATTTCAATTGTTGTATCAGGTGATGCCGCTCTAATAGCTGTAATTGTTTGGGCAAAATGTTCTGCACCGCCATCCTCTAAATCATCTCTATCTACTGAAGTGATCACTACATGGCGCAGCCCAAGGCGCGCGACAGCCTGTGCAACATGCTCTGGCTCATGCGGATCAAGCAAATCAGGGCGTCCTGTTGCAACGTTACAAAAGGCACATGCGCGTGTGCATACAGAGCCTAAAATCATCATGGTAGCGTGTTTTTGTGACCAACATTCACCAATATTTGGGCATGCGGCTTCTTCACATACGGTGACTAGATTTAGCTCACGCATTAACTCGCGTGTTTCAGAAAAAGCTCCTGCTTGTGGTGCTTTCACTCTCAGCCAGTCTGGACGTCTTGGTTGTGGGCGATCTGGATTACGCCGCTTCTCCGGATGACGTTCTGCGCCTTTTTTGATATTTGGTGAAGGCATATTCTGGCTTGCTCCGATCTGTAAGATATATCTTAGAAATGTATCGCCCGGCCATATGCGTCAAGTACAGCCTCATGCATCGCTTCTGATAATGTTGGATGCGGGAAGATAGTTTGCATCAATTCAGCTTCTGTTGTTTCAAGCGTGCGTGCAACTGCATAGCCTTGAATAAGCTCTGTAACTTCAGGACCTATCATATGGGCGCCTAGCAATGCGCCTGTTTTTTCATCAAACACAGTTTTGATAAAGCCTTCATCATCCCCAAGCGCAATCGCCTTACCATTGCCAATAAATGGGAAGCGGCCAACCTTAACCTTATAGCCATCTGCTTTTGCTTGTGCTTCAGTAAGGCCAACAGATGCAATTTGTGGTCTGCAATAGGTACAGCCCGGCACCTGGTCAGCGGTAAATCCATGCACATCAGCAGCACCTGCAATCGCTTCAACACAGATAATGCCTTCATGGCTTGCTTTATGCGCGAGCCAAGGTGCGCCTGTGACATCACCAATCGCATAAATGCCAGCCTCTGCGGTATGACCAAGCTGGTCTGTTTCGATATGTCCTCTATCCAATTTTACTTTTGTATTTTCAAGACCTAAACCTTCAGAATTACCAACGATACCAATCGCCATAATCACCTTTTCAGCTTGAATTTTCTGTACGCCAGAGGCAGTTTCAATCAACGCTTCTACATGGTCTTTTTTCGAGGTTAGTGTTTTAAGCTTAGCAGAGGTATGAATATTCATCCCCCTCTTCTCAAATGCTTTATGTGCAGCGGCTGAAATCTCTGCATCTTCTGCATTTAGAATTCTATCAAGGGCTTCAACAATCGTAACCTCAACCCCCATATCACGATAGAAGCTCGCAAATTCAACACCAATAGCACCAGACCCAACCACAAGAAGCGATTTTGGCATGTCGGTGGGTATCATCGCTTCTTTATAAGAAAGGATGTTTTTGCCATCTGTCTCTAGCCCTGGGATTTGACGTGCGCGTGCACCTGTTGCCAAAATAACATGCGTTGCTGACACGGTTTGCGGCGCTTTTCCAGCAACAGCAACCTGCCAGTTTTTACCAGATTTTCCGGTGATGCTAGCTGTTCCATCGATGACCGTGACTTTGTTCTTTTTGAGCAGATGTGCCACCCCAGAAGACAATCTTGATGCAACCTTTCTGCTACGCTCAACCACTTTTGCAACATTCACATTTACTTCACCAGAAACCTCAATGCCATAATCCTGCATATGTGCAAGGCTGTGTTTTAATTCAGCTGCTTTAAGTAATGCTTTGGTTGGAATACAGCCCCAATTCAGGCAAATACCGCCCAAATGTTCGCGTTCAACGACACAAGCTTTTAGGCCAAGCTGTGTTGCCCGGATAGCTGCAACATATCCCCCAGGGCCGCCACCAATAACAATGATATCGAAATTTTGTGCATTACTCATTTCAAGTTCCAGTCTGTTTTTTCAAATGTTTATAGACAGGTTTATCTCTACAGTAGCATTAGGGCTGGATTTTCAATCGCAGCTTTAAAGGCTTGAAGCCATTGCGCGCCTAATGCGCCATCCACAATTCTATGGTCAGCTGACAAGGTTGTAGACATCACGGTTGCGATGGTAAGCTCGCCATCTTTAACCACTGGTCTTTGCTCCCCTGCGCCTACCGCTAAAATGGCAGATTGTGGTGGATTGATCACAGCCGAAAACTCTTTGATGCCAAACATACCAAGGTTTGAGATGGTAAAGCCGCCCCCTGCATATTCAGATGGGTCTAGTCTGCCTTCGCGTGCACGAAGCGCTAAATCAGCTGTGACCGATGCAATATCGGCTAGCCCTCTGCGTTCAACAGAAGACACAACAGGCGTCACGAGCCCGCCTTCTACCGCAACAGCAATACAAATATCAGCCGTGCTGTAATAATAACATCCATCTTCTTCAAACCTGCCATTTACATCAGGAACAGCCATCAGCGCATATCCTGCGGCTTTGATAATCATATCATTGACAGAAATTTTAACACCCTCAGGGGCATGCGCATTTAGCTTTGCGCGTGATGCCAACAGATCATCAATTTCGCACTCCACAGTAAGATAGAAATGAGGCGCTTCTTGTTTTGACTGCTGTAATCTTTCTGCAATAACTTTTCGCATTGCTGAGTGCGGCACAAAACGCTCTTCAGTAGCACTGGATTGAAGCGGTGCACCCTGCTTTACCTGCTGCTGGGCAGGTGCTGCAAGTGCGGCTTCTACATCTGCTTTGATGATGCGGTTATGCGGGCCAGTCCCTTTTAGCTGCGATAAATCTAATCCGCTCATCGCTGCAATACGCCGTGCAAGGGGGCTTGCAAATACACGCCCAGATGCAGAAACGGCCTGGGCAGCAGACGGCGCAGCTGAAATGCTAGATGATGCAGGTGCTTCAGCGGTTCCTGTTGTTGAAGCTGGAGCCGGTGAAGCTGGAGCGGGCGAAGCTGGAGCTGCGCCTGATAGAGACTGCAATTCAGCATCTGTTAGTTCTTCATCTTCTTCTACCATAATCGCAATAAGATGATTAACAGCCACATTTTCTGTTGCTGCAGGCACAAGAATTTTAGCGATTACGCCATCATCCAAGGCCTCAACTTCCATGGTAGCTTTATCGGTTTCAATTTCAGCGATTACATCACCAGAAGAAACCTTATCCCCTTCAGCAACCAGCCACCGCGCCAAGGTACCATCTGTCATTGTTGGCGATAATGCAGGCATCAAAATTTGAATAGCCATTATATGCCTCCTTCAGCGCGATAGCAGCTCGCTTTTGCAGCTTCAATAATGTCATCTGCTTGTGGTAGCGCTAGTTTTTCAAGATTAGCGGCATATGGCATAGGCACATCCTTGCCTGTAACCCGCATCACTGGCGCATCCAAATAATCAAAATCACGTTCCATCACCTGCATCGCAAGCTCAGAGCCGATACCTGCAAATGGGAAGCCTTCTTCACATGAAATAAGCCGACCTGTTTTACGAACAGAATTTGAGATAGTGCCCATATCAAGTGGACGCAAAGTCCGCAAATCGATAACTTCTGCACTAATACCTACCTCTTGAAGGGCATTCGCAGCTTCTAATGCCTTGCCAACCATAATTGAAAAAGCAGTGATGGTGACATCGGTTCCTGCACGCACGATTTTGGCCTTGCCTAGCGGTACTGTCCAGTCTGATGCGTCTGGCACATCAAAGCTATGGCCATACATCACCTCATTTTCTAAAAAGATCACAGGGTTAGGGTCTCTAATGGCTGATTTCAGCAAACCTTTTGCATCAGCCGCAGACCATGGGGATACCACCTTAAGACCCGGGCAATGTGCATACCAGCTTGCAAAACACTGTGAATGCTGGGCTGCAACGCGGCTAGCCGCACCGTTAGGGCCTCTAAATACAATTGGACAACCCATCTGGCCGCCTGACATATATAAGGTTTTCGCTGCAGAATTGATGATTTGGTCAATAGCCTGCATCGAGAAGTTAAAGGTCATAAATTCAATGATGGGACGCAATTCACCAAACGCAGCCCCTACCCCTAAACCTGTAAAACCATGTTCGGTAATCGGGGTATCAATAACACGTCTAGCAGTGAACTCATCTAACAAGCCTTGAGTTACTTTATAAGCGCCCTGATATTCAGCCACTTCTTCACCCATGATGAATACACGCTCATCAAGCCGCATTTCTTCAGCCATCGCATCTCGCAAGGCTTCTCTCACTGTCATGGTGGTAGAAGAACCTGTCCATTCTGGCTCATCTGCGATGATGGCAGAAGATAGCGGTGCTACGGTTGCAGGAATAGAATTCTGCGCCACCTGTTCTGCTGGCTCAGACGCTGGGATGCTGGAAGCTGGCGCGCTTTCAGTCGCCTCTGCCACTTCTGTTTCACCTTCTTCAAGCAAGATAGCGATTACGCTTCCCACAGCTACATTATCCGTACCTTCAGCAATTTCGATGCGGCCGACAACGCCCTCATCAATTGCTTCCACTTCCATTGTTGCCTTATCTGTCTCAATTTCTGCGATAACATCACCAGAAGAAACAGTGTCACCTGCGGCGACAAGCCAACGAGATAGACGCCCTTCACTCATGGTCGGGGAAAGGGCAGGCATTTTAATTTCAATACTCATTTATCCAATCCTCACTCTGGTTACGCATCAACAAGAATATCTGTATACAGCTCTGATACATCAGGCTCAGGGCTTTCTAAGGCAAAGTCAGCAGCTTGTGTTACTTCTTGCTTAATCTGCTTGTCTGTTTCTTTGATCCAACTCTCATCCACCCCTTCACGCAATAAAAGGTCACGAAGCTGTTCGATTGGATCATGCTGTTTACGCATTGCATCGACCTCGTCTCTGGTGCGGTATTTTGCAGGGTCAGACATGGAATGGCCACGATAACGATAGGTTTTCATTTCCAGCACAAACGGGCCTTTTCCTGAGCGGCAATGCGCTAGCGCTTCTGTCGCAGCCTCACGCACCGCAAGCACATCCATACCATCTACCTGTTTGCCAGGGATCCCATATGCGCTTCCTCTGTCTGCTAAATCCTGTCCAGCGGCTGCTCTACTTACAGATGTGCCCATACCATATTGATTATTTTCAATGACAATCAGCAATGGCAAAGACCACAGGGCGGCCATATTGAAAGTCTCATAGACTTGGCCTTGATTTGACGCGCCATCGCCTAAATAGGCCATGTTAACCCCGCCATCACCCTTATATTTATGCGAGAAAGCAAGCCCAGCACCAATTGGCACTTGTGCGCCCACAATCCCATGACCACCAAAGAAGTTTTTCTCGCGGCTAAACATATGCATAGAGCCGCCCTTACCAGCAGAATAACCATCACGTCTGCCTGTCAATTCAGCCATCACCCCCGATGCTTCCATTCCGCAGGCTAGCATATGGCCATGGTCACGATATGAAGTCACAATAGAATCTTGCTTCTCCGCAACAGATTGAATGCCCACAACGACTGCTTCCTGACCAATATATAAATGGCAGAAACCACCAATATGCCCCATACCATAGAGCTGGCCAGCCTTTTCTTCAAAACGGCGGATCATCAGCATGTCTCGGTACATCTGTTCAAGCGTGCTTCGTTCTGGCTTGTCATTTATAATAGATTTTGGTGGACGCCCTCTTTTCTTTTGAGCGTTCTTATTTTCCGCTGCCTTGACCATATACATCTCCCCTGCAGTAGATTAAGCGCCGTCAACGCGCGCCAAACACCTTTATCCTGCAAGATAAATGCAAATAACTAATTTTTTCAAGATATTTATCACATTGAAAATATTGGATATTTTTATTTTAAACCGATTTTCGGTTAAAATACACGTTTTGGAAAATTACAATTTCCCCACCGGAATTGTAATAATGACATCGTTTTTAGAAAACAGCCCAACTTTAGAACGTGCAACCTCAGCCAGCATATCTGCATCAACTTCGCTGGACTGTAAAAGCTCAATACGGTGGCGTTGCAAGTGGTTATCTTTACGCAATGCCGCTAGCTCAGCCTTCACAATAAGAATATCGCGCTCAATCTCTTTTTTGGCAAGCCAGCCTGTGTCGCCAGCAAAGGTATGAAAGGCAAAGAAAAGACATAACATCCCTACCCCAACGATGTGGGACACCATCTTTACAGATTTGCGCATGGATGGAAACATTTCGCACGACCTTTCAGTATCGAATCACTTTGATGATTTGAGTGAATCAAAACTGATTCGCCAGGTCAAGCAAAAAGCGAATCGCGGGAAAATAAAGCGTCTTGATGTTAAAACAGAGCGCTAAGGGCTTAATAAATCCTTAACGCATCCAGCTTTTTGCAGCATAGCGCGCAGTCAGGCCAAGCTCTTCTTCAATCCGCAAAAGCTGATTATATTTAGCCATTCTATCTGAACGTGATAGCGAGCCTGTCTTTATCTGGCCTGCATTAGTTGCAACCGCCCAATCAGCAATAAAGCTATCCTCTGTCTCACCAGAACGGTGTGATATTACCACTCCAAAACCTGCCATTTTAGCATCAGATATAGCTTGCAGGGTTTCTGTAAGCGTGCCGATTTGGTTCACCTTCACCAAAATAGCGTTACCTGCACCGCTTTCTATCCCTTGTTTTAGACGCTCAGGGTTGGTGACATATAAATCATCCCCCACAATTTGCACATTTTTACCAACGCTTTCGGTGAGTGCTGTAAAGGCCTGCCAATCATCTTCGCCTAGCGGGTCTTCAACTGAAGCAATCGGATAACGCACACATAAAGTTTGCCAATAGCCTACCATCTGCTCGCTATTAAGGGTGCGCCCCTCCCCTTTTAAGAAATATCCATCATCGCCCAAAAATTCAGTTGCGGCAGCATCAAGGGCCAACACCACATCATCTTCCAGCGTGTAGCCGGCGCGTTCAACGGATTTTGCCACTACTTCAATCGCTTCATCTGTACTGTTAATCGCAGGTGCAAAACCGCCTTCATCTCCCACGGATGTAGACAGGCCTTTGCTTGATAATTCTGCTTTTAGCGCATGGAAAATTTCTGCGCCCATCCGCAACCCTTCAGAAAAGCTGGTAGCAGAAATAGGCATCACCATCACTTCCTGCACATCAAGCGCATTATCTGCATGCGCCCCGCCATTCAAAATATTCATCATCGGGGTTGGCAATAAATGTGCATCAACACCGCCAAGATAACGCCAAAGCGGCATTCCAGTTGAATCTGCAGCTGCTCTTGCAACAGCCAAGCTCACGCCCAAAATAGCGTTTGCCCCAAAGCGTGATTTATTTGGTGTGCCATCAAGGGCAATCATATCTGCATCAATTTGCATTTGCTCTAATGCCGAAACACCGCTTAATGCATCAAAAATCTCTTCATTTACAGCGTCTACCGCTTGATGCACTGATTTGCCGAGATACACATCCTTATCACCGTCTCTTTTCTCAACCGCTTCATACGCGCCTGTTGAAGCACCAGAAGGCACAGCAGCACGACCAAATGCTCCATCTTCTAAATGAACATCAACTTCAACCGTTGGGTTACCTCTTGAATCAAGGATTTGACGTGCATGGATATCAATAATCTCAGCCATTTTAGTAACTCTTTTCTATCTTTTTTTACTGTTTAGCGGCCTGTGCAATCTGTGATAAGTGCACAAGCAAATCAGCCATCTGATCTAGGGGTACCATATTAGGGCCATCTGACGGTGCATTGTCAGGGTCTTGGTGGCTTTCCATAAACAACCCCTGAACCCCAACTGCAACCGCAGCACGCGCTAATACTGGCACAAATTCGCGCTGCCCCCCAGAAACGCCCCCGCGCCCTCCTGGTTGCATAACAGAGTGTGTTGCATCAAAAATTACCGGAAAACCAAATTCAGCCATTTGCGGTAATGCTCTAAAATCAGACACAAGCGTATTATATCCAAAACTCGTACCGCGCTCTGTTAACAGCACCCTATCATTGCCAGCATCAACCGCTTTTTGGGCAACATGCTTCATATCCCAAGGCGCCAGAAACTGGCCTTTCTTGATATTTATGGCAGCAGGTGTTTTTGCCGCCGCAATAATTAAATCTGTCTGACGGCATAAAAAGGCAGGAATTTGCAAAATATCTGCAACTTCAGCAACCGGTGCGCATTGTTCAGGCAAATGAATGTCGGTTAGGATAGGACACCCTATTTCAGCCTTCACATCAGCCAAAATGCGCATGCCCTCTTCAAGACCAGCCCCTCTTGCTGATGCGCCAGAGGTTCTATTTGCTTTATCAAAAGAAGATTTATAGACAAAATTCATCCCTGCTTTTTCAGCAGCTTTTGCCAGAATTTCAGCATGCATTAACGCATGGTCACGTGTTTCGATTTGGCAGGGGCCAGATATCAATAATAAAGGATCTTCAAGCCCAACTTGAAGATGATTAATTGCAACAGTTTTCATCTTTGCCCCACTTTTCTAATCTATACTGACTTTGACGATATTCAGATACCCTAATGCTGTCACACAAGATTGCGCTGCTGTTTGGCAGCATCAATAAAGCCAACAAATAATGGATGCGCATCAAAAGGCTTTGATTTTAGCTCTGGGTGGAATTGCACCCCGATAAACCATGGATGATCTGGTCGCTCTACAATTTCAGGCAACCGCCCATCAGGGGATAACCCAGAAAGCCTTAGCCCTGCCTTTTCAAGCACCTCTTTATAGCCAATATTCACCTCGTAGCGGTGACGGTGACGTTCTTCAATTTCAGTTGCACCATAAATCTGTGCAACTTGGCTGTCCTTATCCATCACACATGGATATCCGCCTAAACGCATCGTGCCGCCTAAATCATCTTCTTCACTTCGCAATGCAGTATCATTTCCAGATACCCATTCTGTCATCAGCCCCACAACAGGCTCAGATGTATCCCCAAATTCGGTTGAGCTTGCGTGGTCTAACCCGCCCAATGAGCGTGCTGCTTCTAACACAGCCATCTGCATCCCAAAACATATGCCTAGATACGGTATTTTCTGCTCTCTTGCATAGGTAATGGCGTTGATCTTACCCTCTGAGCCGCGTTGACCGAATCCTCCAGGTACCAAAATACCATCCATCTTTGCTAAGTGATTTCGGCAGGCCTGCGCAACTTCATCCGCGCTATCCCCTTCAAGTAATTCAGCATCTAGCCACGAGATATTGACCTTTACCTTATTGCTAATACCGCCATGGGCAATGGCTTCCCCTAGCGATTTATAGCTATCTTGAAGCGATGTATATTTACCCACAATAGCAATATTTACTTCCACCTCAGGATGGCTAGAATCATAGGCAATCTTGTTCCACATTTCCAGATTAGGCGGGTCTGTGACCAGGCCGAAATGCTTACAAATCTGACTATCAAGACCTTGTTCATGATAGGCTGCTGGCACTTTATAGATATTATCTACATCATTTGCTAAAATAACAGAATCTGCACTGACATTACAGAATAGGCCAATTTTGGCGCGTTGTTCAGCAGGCAAATCATGTTCTGTGCGGCACAATAGAATATGCGGCTGAATCCCAACTGATTGCAATTCCTTAACGGAATGCTGGGTTGGCTTTGTTTTAAGCTCACCTGCGGCCGCAATATAAGGCAGCAACGTCACATGCATAAAACAGGTTCGCTCACGCCCGAGCTCATTACCAATTTGGCGGATAGCTTCAAGAAAAGGAAGCGATTCAATATCCCCAACCGTACCGCCAATCTCACACAGGATAAAATCTTCATCCTCAATATCACTCATGATGAAGTTTTTAATCGCATCTGTGACATGCGGAATCACCTGAATGGTGGCACCAAGATAGTCTCCGCGCCGCTCTTTTGCCAACACATCAGAATAAATACGCCCTGTGGTTACATTATCTGACTTTCTGGCATGCACGCCTGTGAAACGCTCATAATGCCCTAAATCCAAATCTGTTTCAGCACCATCATCAGTAACAAACACTTCACCATGCTGTGTCGGCGACATCGTACCAGGGTCAACATTCAAATAAGGGTCAAGTTTGCGAAGCCTAACTTTAAAGCCGCGATGTTGCAGAAGTGAGCCTAGCGCAGCAGAGGCAAGACCTTTACCTAATGAGGATACAACACCTCCGGTTATAAAGATAAAACGGGTCACGGGCGCCCTCTTTGTTTTTGGAGTGCGTTCTTAAAGGATATTGATTTCATGGTCTATTACTGTCCGGTTGGCACCGATGGCAAAGCAGGAAGCTCTGTGCCAGAAGATTGTTCAATGACTTCATCCACAATCGATGTGCTTTGGCTTCCAACACCAGCTAAAATAGCAAGGCCAATAGAAGTTGCAAAAAAACAAGCAGCTAAGATTGCTGTGGTGCGCGTGAGCAAATTTGCTGTCCCGCGCGCTGTCATGAAACCGCCCCCTGATGAGCCGCCAATTCCAAGACCGCCCCCTTCATTTCGTTGCAGCAATACGGTGCCAACAAGCGCAATGGCAATAAGAATATGGATGGTCAATAAAATGGTGGTCATGTCTTCCATACCTTTAATGAGGGTAATTACTATCCAGAACCTGCAGCAGGTTTGGGGACGCCTCTGATTATCAAATCAAGACAATAAAGTTAAGTAAAAAGTGAATGGAAATTGACAAGCGTGTTATTTTTGCACTGCAATTGCGCATAAATGGGCAAATTTCTCGGCATCTAGCGATGCACCACCCACCAAAGCACCATTTACAGACGGCAATGCAAAAATTTCAGCGGCATTATCCAAATTCACTGAACCACCATACAGAACAGGTACACCCGCCCCTCCCTCCACATGTGGCGCAACACTATTTTGAATCATGCGGTGCATCTCATCAATTTGTGCAATTGTAGCCACTTTACCAGTGCCAATCGCCCAAACAGGCTCATAGGCAATGGCGATATCAGACAAATTGCATTCAGCCTGTTTCACGGCATCACATATTTTTTTGACCTGTGCACCCACAATGTCGAAATGCTTGCCATCATTGCGTTCTTGCTCGCTTTCGCCAACACACAGCATCATTTTTAACCCTGATTTTAGACCTTGTATGATTTTTTGTGCAATTAGCCCATCCTCTTCAAAATGATATTGGCGCCTTTCTGAATGGCCTGCCAACGCCCAGCCCCCGCCAAAGCCTAAAATCATTTCAGCGCTTATATTACCTGTAAATGCACCAGAATCGTGATGATGACAATCTTGTGCGCCCCACATCACATCATGCCCTCCCCCAAAGATATCTTCTGCAAGCGGCAGATAACAAGCAGGTAGAAATAAGATTGTTTGATGGTTCTTGATGGCATGCACAGGATGTTGGGCTGTAAGGCGCAAATGCGTCTCTGCTTGCTGCTTATTTAAATTCATTTTCCAATTTGCAGCGATTATCATGATTATTGTCCTTTTTTTAACAGAATCGACAGATAAAGGATTGCGATATGTTGTCCTGTTTCTCTATAGTGTCGCAATATTATGGTGCGGTGACGCAATAAACACTGCCTCATATATTTTAGGATAACAAGTCCAACGCTAATATGGACACAAGGAAGTGGTAAAATGCTACAGTCAATGCGTGAAGGTGCCAAATCACCAATAATGAAATTCTTTCTCATTTTTCTTGCCGCAGGTTTTGCGTTATGGGGAATTGGGGATGTAGGCACTGGATTATTTTCAAGCGGTAACAAAGCGGTTGAAGCTGGAAGTAGAACAGCCACTGCTGTTGAAGTAGCAAATGAGTTTGAGCGGGTGAGAAGAACTGCAGGCGGCGGCATTTCAACAGGTGATGCTGTTCAATATGGCTTGCTAGATGAAGTTATCGGCACCACAGCACGCACTATTTTATTCGAAGCTGAAGCTGATAGGCTTGGGCTAATTACCACCCCACAGATGCAAAAATCAGCCATTCAGAGTGAGCCAAGCTTTAAAAATTCTTTGGGCGCATTTTCTGAATCCGCTTTTCGTCTTGCCCTTGCACAGTCCGGATTTACAGAACAACGTTACCTAGAGAGATTAGATAGCGTTTTATTACAAGAACAGCTTTTAAAGGCTGTTAGTGCGGCAACAACCTTCCCCACTGGCTTGCTTGATAGCATTTCAAAATATCAGTTAGAGCAACGGACAGCGCGTTGGATTGAATTTAAAGCTGACACCACCCAAATTGAAACGCCTGACGATGCGATACTTTCAGCCTATTACGATACAGAAAAAACGACCTATGAAGCCCCTGTGATGCGTGATGTGGATGTAATCTTTCTCTCGCCTGAGAAAATTGCCGCCACTATCGCAATCGAAGATGCATTAATTCAGCAGGCTTATGAAGATAGACTAGATGAATTCACCAAATCTGAAACGCGCCAAGTGAAACAGATGGTGTTTTCAGACGAGGCACAAGCGCAAGATGCAGCAAAACGGGTGAAAGCTGGCGATGATTTTAATGCGGTAGCCTCTGAATTGCTAGAATGGTCTGAAGAGGACACAGACCTTGGCCTAGTTGAAAAGAATGATTTAGCAACAAATCTGAATGATGCAGTGTTTGATGCGGCACTAGGGGAAGTTGTTGGCCCTGTAAAAACGGCTTTTGGCTTCCATATTGCGCGTGTTGATGAGATTAACAATGCTGAACAAGTTGCGTTTCAAGATGTAAAACTGAGCATTCAAGAAACATTAGCTGAAGAACAAGCCATTGATACAATTTACGGTCTTGTCGCTGATATTGAGGACGCAATTGGAAGCGGCTCAAGCATTCAGGAAGCAGCTTCAGCAAATGGTATTTCGGTAACTTCCTTTGCGGCATTAGATGCGAACGGCTTAGATATTGATGGTAATCCATATTCGGCTGGGGATGAAGATGCCCTATCCTTGGTGGGAGATAGCCTGTTTCTAACCCAGCTTTATGAAACAGAAATTGATGATATCAGCCCGGTAATCGAAATAGCTGGCGATAGCTTCTTCATCCTTCAGCCAACTGCTGAAACAGCAGCAAGAGAACGTGATTTATCTGAAGTAAAGCAACGTGTAATCACAGATTGGAAGGCTGAACAAGCGCTTCTGAAGGCGAAAACCCTTGCAGAAAACACCCAGAACAGCGCAGACGGATTTAGCACTACCGCACCATCACAGCCATTCACTCGCACAGGTGCAGGCATTGATAGTGATTTTGCAAGACTAATCGCAAATGCAAGTTTCGAAACCCCACTGGCAGAAACAACCCTTGTTGACACTGGCTCAGGCACGATTCTACTTCGCACCGAAAGCATCATTGATGCAACAGCTGAAGATATTACTGCGCAAAGCGAGCAACTAGCGGCTAATTTCAACGAGCTAACGCAAACAGATTTAAATATGGCCATCAACATAAGGCTTGCTGATATTCATAGCCTTAATGTCAATGGTGAACAGGTGCGGCAGCTCCTACTTGGTCAAGCCGGCGCGCAGTAAGCCAGAAAGCATAAACGAATGACAGACGTTTCACCGACTGGCGCAGTACATCAGGATTATCATTCCTGTGAGCGCCTGTTTGAACAAGCGCAAAATCAAATTATCTATCGCACCCTGATTGCCGATACGCAAACAGCTGTTGGTGCGTTTTTGAAATTATCTAATCAGTCCAAGCATCATTTCTTACTTGAATCTGTAGAAGGTGGCGAGGTTAGAGGGCGTTTCTCCGCTATCGGTATTGAGCCTGATTTAATTTGGCGCTCACGGGGCAAACAGGCTGAGATTAACCGCAATGTTCAGAAAAATGCAGCGGAATTCACCGCAGAGGATAGTGATGTTTTAACCTCATTAAGAGCATTGCTAACTGAAGGGCATATGCAAAGCACAGCCCCACTGCCGCCAATGGCAGCAGGTCTTTTTGGCTATCTTGGCTATGATATGATTAGGCATATTGAAAAACTACCTGATGATAATCCAGACAGGCTAGATGTATTTGATTCTGTTTTAATGCGTCCATCCCTTGTGGCTATTTTTGATAGGCTGAAAGACACTATCACGCTTGCTGTGCAAATCAGGCCTAATGAGTTTGAGAGTGCGAAGCAGGCTTGGGATTATGCAACCGAAAAACTAGACAGCACGGAAAAGCAATTAATGGCAGCAATGCCTGCCCTATCCCTGCCAGATAAAATTGAGACAGAGATTACGCCAACCGCAAATCTGAAGCAAAGTGACTTTTTTGCGATGGTTCAAAAAGCCAAAGAATATATCAAAGCAGGTGATATTTTCCAAGTGGTGCTTTCGCAGCGCTTTTCCATCCCATTTTCGCTTCCTGCCGTTGCGTTATATCGCAGTCTACGCAGATTAAACCCCTCACCCTTTTTGTTCTGCTTCTCCCTAGGCGATGTATCCATTGTAGGCTCAAGCCCTGAAATTTTGGTGAGGCTGCGGGATGATGAAGTAACCATCAGACCGATAGCAGGGACCAGACCACGCGGTAAGGATGAAGAAGAAGACAAAGCCAATGCGGATGATTTGCTTTCAGATATCAAAGAGCGGTCAGAGCATCTTATGTTGCTTGATCTAGGCCGCAATGATGTCGGCAGAGTGTCTGAGCCAGGAAGCGTTCGGGTACATTCGCATTTTGAAATTGAGCATTACAGCCATGTGATGCATATCGCATCTGAGGTACGCGGGCATAGAAGGGCAGAATGTGACGTT
Organism: Puniceispirillaceae bacterium (SeqCode); assembly: GCA_965660095.1. Taxonomy (GTDB): domain Bacteria; phylum Pseudomonadota; class Alphaproteobacteria; order Puniceispirillales; family Puniceispirillaceae; genus WTJO01. The sequence continues at coordinate 4,987 of CBFHYP010000009.1, read as the reverse complement.
ATTGATGCCATGGTCGCTGGCTTTCCTGCAGGTACAGTTTCAGGGGCGCCCAAAATCAGGGCAATGGAAATTATCGACGAATTAGAACCAGATAGAAGAGGCATTTACGCAGGTGCTATTGGCTATCTTGGGGTAAATGGGGATATGGATACCTGTATTGCGTTGCGTACTGCTGTTTTAAAAGATGGGCAGATGCATGTACAAGCAGGCGCAGGCATTGTCTATGATTCACAAGAACAATCTGAATTTGAAGAATGCCAAAATAAAGCGAAAGCATTGCTTCGTGCTGCCGCTGACGCGCTTAGCCTTCATAATCAATAGCCATTAGCTTGGATAGCGGGCAATGCGGCATTAATGTTGCAAGGATTTTTGCATGAAATCTTCACGCTGGGGAAAGCATGTTCGCAACAGCACAAACACGTTTAATTGAAAAGACAAAACTGTTTTGTCATACGCTGATGCTTTGCGGTGCAAGCCTGGCTATTTGCGCCAATATTTTTTCTGCACATGCTGAATTGCGCCTTGCTGAATGGAAAAATTACGCCCCCCTTGCTGAACAAGGCGCAATTTGTGCAAGCTTCTCAGCTTTAATGGAAACCCAGTCTCTGTTAAATCCAGATATTGGCACTTTGTGGAAAGAACGCCGCAAATATGCAGGTGCAGTCATCCGCAAAGCTGCTGAATTAGAATTAAACAGAACCGCAGATGAGGCAGAGATTAATGCCTTGGTGCAAAGCTATGGCGAATGGGTGTTAGATTCGTTGATGAGCACAGATGCAGATTTAGACAACACAGATGAGCAAACCTCTCAAAGCCTTGTTGGTCAAGGTAAAATGGAAGAGCTGATTAATCTGCATTGCCGCGTGATGTTTGAAACAGGGGATCAGCAAATTCTGGCATTAAACCCGCAGCTTGGCTATTTGCTTGGCAAACCCGCGCAGACAGCCTCGAACATACCCCAACAAGATAAAGCTGAAATACCGGCGCCTTCTCAAAAAGAAGCTGACACGCCCAAAAAAGTGCAAAATCAAGTCACGCTTAATATCGGCCAAGGCAAAAGCTTTGCACTTACCCTGCCAAGCTCAAAGCCTAAAAAAGCCACACTAGACAAAGAAATAACGAAAAAAACTGTGGCTCAAAAAGCGCCTGCTGAGAAAAAACCTATCCCAAAAGCACCTGTTAAACAGAAACCCGTCATTGCACTATCAGAGCCAACTGACCTGATACCCCCACAACCTGCTACAGACACCTCAGAAAAACCGCAGATAAAGGTTACTTCAGCCCCTAAGCTTGAAGCTAAAAAGCCTGAAATTATCATTAAATCTGGTTCGCCGAGCACAGCGGGGCAGGAAATTCTTGCTACCGCAATACCGCCAACAACAAACGATACAAAACAGCTTTCCGCAGATATATCCTTTGCGGCATCCAAGCCAGCAAAGCGCGTCAATACTGGCGCTTCTATAATTCAGCTAGGCTCTTTCTCACAGAAAAAAAATGCTGAAAAAGCGCTGTTGAAATTGAAGCAAGAATATCCAGCCTTGTTTGAAAATATATCGCTTGAAATAAACCCCCATCACCTTAAAACAGGGACGCTATTTTATCGGGTTGAAACCTCTGTCATGGATAAAGGACAGGCAAAGACCATTTGCGATATTCTATGGGCGGCGCGTATTCCGTGCCTGCTAAAAACAGCCTAATAATATAGCCCGTTACGGCGCATCAACTAATTCGGTTTCAAAGCTTGCGGGTGAGCAAATCTCGATAAGTTCTAAATCATCACTATGTTTAATCTCGCGATGTTTGATACCGGGAGGCTGAAGCACGCAGGTGCCAGGGCGCAACATTTGCTCCCCCTGCCCCTCATATTCAAAAATCACCCAGCCTTTTAAGATATAGACCATTTGAAAATCTAGATGATGAATATGCCATTGCGGTTCTGGATGCACCCCAGGGACAGCGCGAATAACATGGGCAACATATTTGCCTTGGCTTGCTTCTTTGATGCCTAAATCGCGATATTCGAAAAATGCCCGTAAGCCGCCTTCAAAATGCGAGGCCGTCGTGCCGCTTCCATCTGCATGACTAATTGAAAAGGCCTGATTTTTCCATAATGCCGATGTCATCACTATCTCCCTCAAACTAAAATAATGCTATTCATATCTTGCTAGCTGGTCTGCCAAATCATGAAAGTCAGTTGCGCAAATATCCCATGTACCAGTTGCTGTTAAATCGGTTTTCTGATTGATGCCATGCTCCGTAGGCCTGCATACAAATCCAGTCATCATACCTTGTTTTTGTGCCGCCACTAAATCGTCATTATGAGCGGCAACCATCATACATGATGAAGTCGGAAGCCCTAATTTCGCGCACGCAATATCATAGGCTGCAGGGCATGGCTTATAGTGTGATACCACCTCAGCCCCAAGCACCACATCCCAAGGAAGCTGGCTAAACTTAGCCATATTGGTTATCAGCGCAATATTACCGTTTGATTGTGGGGCAATGATATAATGCTGTTTTAATCGCGCCAGCCCTTCTGCGGCATCTGGCCAGCCTGAAAGCCTGTGCCATGCCGTTACCAGATAATCTTCATCTGCGGCGCTAATCTGCGGAAATTTATATTGTTTTAAAACTGTATGGAGGGATTCACGGTGTAATATATCTAAAATGGTGAAATCCCGTTGCCCGCTTCGTACTGCTTGCATTGACGGCTGATACAGCCCACGCCATGCATCTGCCATTTCTGGAGCGTCAACATCATGTTGATATTTATCTGCGATTTCGGCTAAGGCTGAAGCGATCGACGAACGCCAGTCAACAACAGTGCCAAATACATCAAATAATAACGCTTTTGGGTGTGCCAATGTAGCTCCCCTCCTTACCTGTTATTATCATCAAATAACACGGCAATCAGGGTCAAGCTAAATCGCTATAGCGTGCCTTTCAGCTCTATAAATAAGCTTCAGGGTGTTCTGTTCTGCCACATTTTTTAGTTTTTTGAGACAGGTCTTGTGCGTTCCAATCTGTATCTGCAAATGCTTTTGCATATTTTTCTGACACTTGAACGCCAACATTCATAATCTCTGGCGGCAATTGCACAGCAATTTGGCTAAGCATGACTTGCAAAGATTGCTCTCTTGTTAACCCTGTGCTGACCAATACCCGAATAGTTGCCTCAATGATATCAACGATATATTCAGAATCTAGCCCATTATTTACAGGCGGTGCTGACGTATCTTCTTGGGGTGTTGTTTGCGTTACCATTTCATTCTCCCTTTACATACTCACCTGCAAGGGAAGCAAAAACAGTGCCAAACTGCTTAATCTTTTTTCATTAAGGTCGATAATGCTGAAGAGAACCGTTTTTTATCTGCCTTATGCAGAATACGCACTGCCTCAAGCTTGTTTGACATTTTGCCAGTTGCTTGGGTGGCAAGATCGGCAAGTTCGGCATCACGCATGCTCTTTGCCTGTTGCTCTTGAGTGAGCTTTTTCAAGCGCTCTTCTGGCGTATCATTGTGATGATTATCATTCATTTCAATGTGTTACTATCAGAGGTTAGCGGCGAAGTGATTATCGGCATTCTTAACAAGGGGAAAACCCTCACTACATTGTAGAGGTAAAAATGGTTGTAGTGAGGGCCCCGCGAGTGAACCTTACAGAGCAATGGTTCGATATGTTCTGTGCAATCCATATGCCAATCAGATAATTTTTTGTACCCCAACAAAAATAAAAACACATAAAAGCGTGATAATGGAAACCATAACGATTTTTTGAAGTCTGTTCATGTCAAATTCCTGTACTGAGATGTTATCATATTAGATTTTTCAAAGCGGCTTAGGCGATAGTGCCGCCATCAATAATAAAGGGCTGTCCGGTGGCATAACCGCCAACATCTGAGAGCAGATATAGCACCATTGCTGCAATTTCATCTGGCTGTCCAAGCCGCCGCATTGGCTGGCGCTCGATAAACCATTCCCGTGCTTTTGCCTCTGAGCCTAGCTTTTCTGCAAGGCTAGCCATGCGCCCTTGCAATGAGGGGGTTTCAATCGTGCCTGGGCAAAGCGCATTGCAGCGAATATTATCGGCCATATAATCAACTGCAATCGATTTGGTCAGCCCAATAACAGCAGCTTTTGATGCGCTGTAGGCAGTGCGTTGCGGGAACCCTTTCACCGAGGATGCAAGTGATGCCATATTCACAATACTGCCGCCACCCGCCTCTATCATTTTTGGCAAAGATGCGGATATCACATAAAACATGCTGTCCACATTCACTGCAAAAGACCGCTGCCAATTTTCACTATCTGTATTGAGCAAACTGCCATGATGCACCCAGCCTGCCATATTGACGATACCGTCAAACGCCTCATGGCTGTTGAAATAGGCATTGACGGCCGCCTCGTCAGTAACGTCTAAAATGGCTGTTTTAGCGCCCTCTTCCGCAAGAATTTCCAGACCAGCAGACGCAATGTCTGTGGCGAAAACCCGTGCGCCTGCGTCTAATGCATGCCGCGCAACTGAATACCCCATGCCAGCACTTGCGGCACTGATAAAAATTCTTTTGCCTGCTAAACTTATCATCCTGTCCACGCCTTATTGTGCAGCCATCTGAAGCCTAGCTAAGCATACTCCTTTCGAACAATCAATTCAGTCTGCTAAGGTGCTGAAAAAAGAATGAAAATCAAACCCACTTTTTAATGCCCTATTTGCCTTAGTTATATGGTAAGTGTCATGGGATAAGGGCAGAAGGCATGAGGGTAAGGTGATGCGTGAAGAGATGATGCGGCTAGAAGAAAATGTTGCAAATCTGCAAAATGAATTAATGCAGGTCAGCCAAGAGGTATATGCCCAACAAAAAGAAATTACACAATTAATGTTGGAAATTCAGAAACTAAGGTCACTGCTTGAGCATCACAATTCTGATAGTGGCATTCTGCGCGCAAGCGAAGACAAACCACCTCCGCATTATTGAGGTTATAATCTG
>CBFHYP010000008.1:0-71387 GCA_965660095.1 Puniceispirillaceae bacterium (SeqCode) | reverse complement strand
ATATGACAAGATGTGCACGTTTCGAGGAAATTGATTGGGATGCATCTTTAGCTCTAGGTGATGAAGGGCTTGAAACTGATATTGGCGATGTTGTCCTCGATATTAGTGATTTGAAAAAATATTATCAGGTCAGTGCCAATGCGTTATTTTCTTCAGCGCAGAAAAAAGTGGTGAAAGCAAATGAGACCATAAGCCTTCAGGCACATGAAGCTGAAACATTAGCGATTGTGGGCGAATCAGGGTGTGGTAAATCAACATTAGCGAAAGTGCTGATGGGTCTGGAAACTGCAACTTCTGGGCGGATTGAATTGCTTGGAAATGAAATTCAAAACACAGCCATTGAAGATAGACAAACAGAAACGGTATCATCGGTGCAGATGGTTTTTCAGAACCCGTTCGATACGTTAAACCCTTCAATGTCTGTTGGCCGCCAGATTATTAGGGCACTCGAAGTGTTTAAAATTGGCAAGACTGAAGAAGACCGCCATCAGCGCATGCTTGAATTGCTTGATTTGGTAAAATTACCGCGTGAATTTGCAACCAGAATGCCGCGTCAACTCTCGGGTGGTCAGAAACAACGTGTGGGTATTGCTCGCGCCTTTGCGGGCGATGCTAAAATTGTGGTCGCTGATGAACCTGTGTCGGCGCTCGATGTGTCTGTGCAGGCGGCGGTAACAGATTTGTTGATGGAAATTCAACATAAGTCACGCACAACCTTATTGTTTATTAGCCATGATTTATCCATTGTACGCTATTTATCGGACCGTGTTGTGGTGATGTATCTTGGCCATATTGTTGAGACTGGCACAACTGACGAGGTGTTTTCACCGCCTTATCACCCCTATACAGAAGCATTGCTTTCTGCGGTGCCGATTGCCGACACCTCGATTAAACGAAAGCGGATTGTGCTAGATGGAGATATTCCGTCTGCTGTAAACCCGCCGCCAGGATGCCCATTCCAGACCAGATGCAGACATAAATCATCTGTAGACGGAAATCGTTGTGAAACCCAAGTGCCAGAGGTAAAAACACTTGAAAATGGACATCAAATTAAATGCCATTTAAGTGAAAAAATGCTGAAAGCAATGGAACCTGTTATCGCGCTTGCTGATGCTTAGCTGGTCGTTAGCGCGTTACTAGCCCGTCTGGCAATGCTGCAACAATGTGAACCCTGTCTGTCTCACCGCCATTAAGCGCCGTGTGATAGCCCCGTGTATCGGTAAAATATACCGAGCCGTCTGCGGGCAGGTGAGTGACATGATGGTTGACGATAAATAGCGAGCCTGGATTAGTTATAATGGGAATATGAATACGTGGTTCAGGGTCGCGGTGCCATGAATTGCAGTTATAAACAGGTTTCGACAATATCCGCATTCTGCCAATTTTAAAACGTTTGGTAAGTTCTTCATAGACATGTTCGAAATAAGTGTTTTCGAAAAAAGGGTCTAGCTCAGAAAATGCAGCCTCATCCACAAAATCTTCACGCGGCACTTCTTGATAGCTTCCTGCCTCTCGCAACCAATATCGCCCTGAAAGATCGTTTGCAGACATTTTTGACTGGCCCGGTCTGCGTGTCATCGAAAGTGCTGCAAACCCTTGGTCTATCATCTCCCCCTCAAATCCGCGTTTTTCAAGGCATTCCTGCAATGCATTCCGCAACGCATCTGGATCAAAGCAAAGCGATAATTTCGCAATGCCAGGACCTGCAACAAACTGGCTAACGCTGCTGTTATCAGGTTTTTCGGACAGCCATGTTTTCATAATAGCCCTATCTGATTGAACAGAGTTGTTAGCCTGATTAGCAAGGGAAGGGGTGCGTGACATCAGCTAATCTCCTTACAAGCTGAATTGCAATGAATATAAATTTGATATGAAACGAATTGTTAAAAATTTCCTTAAGAAAATTAATAAATGAATGAACACAGTTAGATAACACTCTAAATAGCGTAATAATGTAATAATTTGTTTTAGAATTCTAGAACTGATTCGGCTGAAAAAAAAGCCAATTTGAAATAATTTCAAAACAAAAACTTGCAAAGTGCGGAAAACACTCCCATCTTATAGACAGGGAACGGCACTTAATGTGAGGACACATTAATGCCAGACGATATAATAGAAAAGCGTAGCGGTCATACTCAATCAGTGTCTCGTGCGCTTGGTTTGCTTAAAAAACTATCTGAAGAGCCCGAGGGACTTAATCTCTCGGAGCTAGCAAGACGTGTAAGTTTAGCACCATCTACTGCACACCGCCTTCTAACCACGTTACAGCTCGATCAATTCGTTCGATTTGAAGATGGTCGTTGGCTTATTGGGGTGCAAAGCTTTAATGTTGGCTCATCTTATCTTAGAGCAAGAGATATCAGCTATATGACAAGACCCTATCTTCGGATGCTTATGCAACAGACGGGGGAAACCTCTAATCTTGCATTAATCGAAGATGGCGAGCTTGTCTATCTTGCACAAACAGAATGCCCAGAATTAATGCGGGCACTTGCACGGCCAGGGGCAAAAGCGCCTTTGACATGTTCTGCGGTGGGCAAGGCCTGTCTTGCTTTTATGCCAAAAGAAGATGCACTAAGACTAATAAAGCGGGCTGGAATATCCCAGCTTACTTCAAAAAGTCATGTGACTTTAGAAAGTCTGTTGGCAGATATCGAGGTCTGCGCAAAACGGCAATTTGCGTATGATGATGAAGAGCATTCAGATGGTCTGCGGTGTGTTGCAGCACCCCTATTCGGAGCAGGACAAGAAGTCATAGGCGCCTTGTCTGTATCTGGTCCATCGGTTCGGGTTTCAGACCAAGCCATGGCACATTTTGGACGGGTAGTGCGTCAAACAGCACAAGATATTACCCGGGCATTAGGCGGTGACTGGCCATCCTAGGCTAGTCATCCCCCCCTTAGGGCGCGCTAAGTTGCATCTGCTTGTAGTTTGCGAACTTGCTTTGCTAGCTTTGTGATATAGGCATCCGCAATACCAGCCTCAATAAGGGCACGTTCTGTTTCAAACAGATATTCACAACACGGCCCCACAAACCCCTTAGCTTTAGCGATAGCTTTGGCAGTTTGTGCTTGTGTTAGCCTGCCTGCATAGCTTGGTAAATCGCGCCTGATGGTAAAACCAAGGGCAGTGACCTGTCTGCCATCTTCGCATGCGCAACGCATCCAGCATGGCGCATAAGACCCGTTCAGCATTTCTCGTTTCCATAAAATATCTAATTCTGCTGGGGCATTTTTTGCTTTTACGCGAAAGGCGTGGCCTCTTACAGACCCGCCTCTATCAAGGGCAAGCACAAGTCCTGGGCAATCAGGTGAGCCTCTGCCAATGCGGGTCCATAAGCAGAAACGTTTATGATATCCAAAAATTCTTGCCGATATTCTTTCTTCAAAATCAATAAGCGGGTTCCAGATTAATGAGCCATATCCAAAAATCCAGATATCTGGTCCGTCATATTCATCTGGAATAATTTTTCGGCGTGATTCTTTTAAATCTTCAGGACTTAGGATGGTGCTATCTTTGCCATCACGCGAACGCGCAAGACGTTGGACAGTGCCATCTGTAAGCATCTCTCTGCTTAGCCAACCCTTCGATGTGTCTGAACCACTATTCACAAAATTAAACCCATCCTACCTATATCCAGTATACCATCTTTTCTAACTATTTTGTGACACGTTATTAATGAAGTTGGTATGCACCACACGTTGCGGAAACGGAATTGAAATCCCTTCTGCATCAAACACCGATTTAAGCTGTCTTTTTAAGTCCCATGATAGTGCAAAATAATCATCATATGCTGCATATAGCCTTAGCCTTACGGTGATAGCGCTATCATCATAGGATACTACTAAAAAGCTTGGTGCAGGGTCTTTTAACACCCGCGCATCTGCTGCTAGTTTGAACATCGCTTTTTCAGCTACATCAAGGTCTGTCTCATACCCAATGCCAATATCCAAATCCAAACGGCGGGTTTTAAGCTTGCTATGATTAACAATCGTTGCAGACCAAATTGTTGAATTCGGAACGGTGATAAAAATATTCTCGAAGGTTACAATGCTGGTGGTAAACAGCCCGATCTCTTTCACAGTGCCAGAAATGCCAGAGGCTTCAATCCAATGCCCTGCTTCAAAAGGGCGAAGTAATAGCAACATCACCCCTGCGGCTACATTGGATAATGTGCCTTGAAGCGCAAGGCCAATCGCTAAACCTGCTGCACCAAGCACTGCGATAACAGAAGTGGTCTCCACCCCAAATTGCGCAAGAGAGATAATAAGCGTTAAAACAATAACAGCATATTTAGAAATAGCGGCCAGTACTGGCGTTAAAGTCGCATCCTGACGCGGCATTTTTTCAAATAATTTACGGGTTGCAGATGCTGCTAATTTGGACAGATATAACCCTATGATTAAGGTGCCTATACCTGCAAAAATATTAAATCCGTATTGCACAAGCAGATTGATGATTTGAGTGCTTGCAACTGTGAATTCATTCAATGACACAGATAACGGTTCCATATTTTTCTGCTCCTTCGCTTTGCATTTACCGATTATAAGATACATCATGGCTGTTGAGAAGGATGAATGCCGCACAATGATAAAAGCTGGTATATATTACAGTGCGATAATGAACGTTTAGTTTGAGTTTTACAGCGATTTAGGGCAGTATCCGGCACTATGGAAAAACAAGATACAGATAGCGGTTTTCGGATTGACTGGCAGGTTGGAGATGCGCCTATTGCACGCGGTGATTTATGTTGTGCAATTGGTAATTTTGACGGCGTGCACAAAGGCCATCAACATATCATCAAACGGGCTGTTCATGCAGCGCGTGAGGGTGGCATGCATTCAGCTGTTGTCACATTTAGCCCGCATCCTCGCAGCTACTTCAGAAAAGAAGATGCTGCCTTCTTGCTGATGGATGAGGCTGAGAAAATGGCGCAAATTCGGGCGCTTGGTGTTGACTATCTCATTGTGGTGCATTTTAACGAACAGCTTCAACACATGACCGCTCAACAATTTGTATCATCAGTGCTTGTGGATGCATTGCAGATATCCAAACTTTTTGCAGGTGCTGATTTTGCGTTCGGTAAGGGCAGGCAAGGCAGTATGGAAGCGTTAGCAGAAATGCACGGCGATGCTGGTTTAGAAGCACATCCTGTCCCATTGCTGAATGACAGCCAGAATATGGCGATTTCATCATCTCGTATTCGCGCTGCTTTGCAGGCAGGCCAGCTCGAACTTGCACAGCATATGCTAGGTAGGTCACATATTCTTAGTGGTGAGGTGGTGCAGGGGGATCAACGTGGGCGTCAGCTCGATTTTCCTACTGCCAATCTGTCTATGCAGAATTTACTTCATCCTGCTTTTGGCGTGTATGCGGTGACGGCATGGCTTGATGATGATGGCCACAGGAAAGGCCGCGCATTACAAGGTGTCTGTAATATTGGACGAAGGCCTACTGTGAATGACAGAGGTGTGCTTGCAGAAATACATTTATTTGATTTCGATGAAGATATTTATGGTTGCCGTCTGTCTGTCATGCTTGTCGAATTTATTCGCCCAGAGCAAAAATTTGCATCCCTTGATGAGCTAAAATCACAAATCGCAGCAGATTGCGAGCGCGCTAAACAGATTCATCACAAGATTGACGCTAGTGAAAAGGCATCTTAAAAAAGGGATGCATCTCAACCGAAATCACATCAGATTTAAACGTTTGTGCCCAAAGATAATGGATAATGACAATGGATTATAAACATACGGTCTTTCTGCCTAAAACAGACTTTCCCATGCGCGGCGGCTTGCCCAAGAAAGAGCCAGAAATTCTAGCGCGCTGGGAGAAGTTAGATATTTATGGGCAGTTGCGTAAAAATCGTGCAGATGCCCCTAAATTCGTGCTTCATGATGGTCCACCCTATGCAAATGGTAATTTGCATATTGGCCATGCGCTTAATAAAATTTTAAAAGATGTGATTAATCGTTCACAATCCATGCTTGGCAAAAATGCCAATTATGTACCTGGCTGGGATTGTCATGGCCTGCCAATCGAATGGAAAATTGAAGAACAATATCGCAAAAAAGGCAAAGATAAGGATGAAGTGCCCATTGCTGAGTTTCGTCAGGAATGTCGTGATTTTGCGCAACATTGGCTGAAAATTCAGTCTGATGAGTTTCAGCGTTTAGGTGTTCTTGGGGATTGGCAAGACCCCTATATGACAATGAAATTTGAATCAGAAGCTATTATCGCTGCTGAAATTGGAAAATTTCTGATGAATGGAAGATTATATCGTGGCTCAAAGCCAGTGATGTGGTCTCCTGTTGAAAAAACCGCGCTTGCGGAAGCTGAAGTGGAATATAACGATCATAAATCTGTGACCATCTATGCGTCGTTCACGCTTAAATCATGCCCTATAGCAGAATTGGTTGGAACAAAGCTGGTGATTTGGACCACAACACCATGGACAATGCCTGGAAATAGGGCGATGGCCTGTGGTGCAGATATTGATTATTCTGCATTCAGAATTGATGAGGTTACAGAAAATAGCCTAGCTAAAACCGGGGATATCATCTGTCTTGCAGATGAATTGCTAGAAGAGGTATGTGGGCAAGCGGGGATTACAGGCAAAACCATCTTGCATCACTTTAAGGGTGCTGAGCTTCAAGGCAGTATCGCGGCGCATCCAATGGCAGATGCAGGATATGCGCATGATGTGCCTGTACTGCTTGCAGATTATGTCACCACAGACCAAGGGACAGGCTTTGTGCATATCGCCCCCGGCCATGGTCCTGAGGATTATGCATTAGCACATTTAAAACATGGTATCGACGTTCCAGACACTGTTGGTGAAGATGGCTATCTTGCTAAACATCTGCCTGTTTTTGGCGGCTGTCATGTGCTTCGCGATAATCAGAAAATTGCTGAAACGATGGCAGAACATGGCGGGCTGATTGCGATAGGCAGTTTAGTGCATTCCTATCCCCATTCTTGGCGCTCTCATGCACCAGTGATTTACCGAAATGCAGTGCAATGGTTTGTATCCATGGGGGATAATGATACAAACGGATTGCGCAGTATCGCTTTGTCTGAATTAGAAAAAACTGAATTCTATCCAGCGGCTGGGCAAAAGCGCTTAAGCTCTATGATTGAAAATAGACCAGATTGGTGTCTATCTCGCCAGCGTGCGTGGGGTGTGCCTATTGCTGTATTCTATGATAAAAAAACAGGTGAGCCTCTGCGTGATCAAGCTGTTATTGACCGCATTGTTGACGCGTTTAAAGCTGAGGGGTGTGATGCTTGGTTTACATCAGATGCATCACGTTTCTTAGGGGATGATTATAATCGTGATGATTATGTTCAGGTGATGGATATCGCTGATGTGTGGTTTGATTCAGGTTCTACCCACGCCTTTGTCCTGGAACAGCGCGAAGATTTACAATCCCCAGCTGATTTGTATCTAGAGGGCTCCGACCAGCATCGCGGTTGGTTCCATTCAAGCCTATTACAAAGCTGCGGTACACGAGGTGTTGCGCCGTATAAGGGGGTTCTCACGCATGGTTTTGTGCTTGATGAGCAGGGACGTAAAATGTCCAAATCCCTTGGCAATGTAATTGCACCGCAAAAGGTGATTGAACAAAATGGTGCAGATATTCTGCGCCTATGGGTCGTGAGCTCTGACTATTATGATGATTTAAGAATTGGTCCTGAGATTATCAAAAGACAGGCTGACCATTATCGTCGAATCAGAAACACCCTGCGCTATCTCCTTGGCGCGCTAGAAGGGTTTAGCGCTGACGAGGCTGTGGATATCGCATCGATGCCAGAATTGGAAAGATGGGTTTTACACCGCCTTTCAATGTTGAATAAAACCATCATTGAAAAAACCGAAAGTTATGATTTCCACGGTATTTTCACCGCCTTGCATGATTTCTGTAACAGCGATTTATCTGCTTTCTATTTTGATATCAGAAAAGATTGTTTGTATTGTGATGCAGCTGAAAGCCTAGAGCGTCGTGCATGTCGTACGGTAATGGATCATACATTACGTGCTTTGGTAAGCTGGATTGCACCAATTTTATGTTTCACCGCAGATGAAGCGTGGCTTGCCTACACCCAAGATGAAAATGATTCTATTCATCTGCATGAATATATGCGCTGTGATGAAGGCTGGGTTGATCAAGGGCTAGCGGATAAATGGGCAGCGATTAGAAATATCCGGTCTTCTGTTACCACGGCGCTAGAAACAGCCAGAAACGAAGGTGAGATTGGCGGAAGCCTATCTGCTGATGTGAAAATTGAATTATCTGAAGCGGATCATGCCTATCTTTCAGGTCAGGATTGTGCGGCGTTATTTATCACCTCCTCTGCTGAGCTTGTGGTCACAGAAACTAAGGAAATAAATGTCTATGTCAGACGTGCAGAAGGCGGCAAATGCGCCAGATGTTGGAAGATTATTTCAACACTCCCCGCTGAAGCAGAAAACGCAATATGCGCCAGATGTGACGATGTCGTTGCAAAGCAGGGATAATGACAGAAGCTGATTTTGCACCAAAGCTAAGACGGTTTTTGCTGATTGCCCTGATAGTCATCATCATTGACGTCGCAACAAAGCAACTTGCGCTTAAGGTGTTATTTAGCCCGCCACAAATCCTTAAGGTGACCTCTTTTTTCAATCTGGTGCCTGTTTGGAATTCAGGGGTCAGTTTTGGTTTATTTGCTGACTATCCTGTGCTTACGAAATGGGCTGTGCCAGCTCTTGCGCTTATTGTCATAGGCTGGCTTATTTCTGAGCTTCGGCGGGCAAATCTGCACGTGCAGATAGGCTCTGGGTTTATTGCAGGCGGGGCTATTGGCAATATAATTGACCGGATAAGATTTAACAAAGTTGTTGATTTCCTAGATTTTCATATTGCAGGATATCATTGGCCAGCGTTTAATATTGCAGATTCCGCCATTTTTGTCGGCGCATTTTGCTGGCTTTATGCTATGGTAACGGCAAAAGATCACACACAGTTGAAACAGACTGAAGATGAAGACTGATATGAAGACTGATATGAAATATGTACTGAAAAGATTTGCTCAGCAGCAAATGGTCAAAAAAAATCAGATGAAAATGCCATTAGGATTGTATGTAATGCTTGGCATATCTGTTTGTGGTCTTTCAGCTTGTTCTGATTTTAATAAGGCTATCGGCAAGCAAAAATCATCGCCTGACGAATTTGAGGTGGTGGTGCGTCCGCCATTATCCTTGCCGCCTGGTTTTTCTGCGCGCCCCTCACAAGATACAGTGGCGCAAACCGCCGCCGCCGCGCCAACAGCAGCATCTCAAGCATCGGCTTTATTGCAAACCCGTAATGGCAATGCGGAAGGCTTTGAGCAGGTCTTTAATTTTAGCGCAATCGAAGAAGATATCCGAAGCCGCATTGATGAAGAAACAGCAGGTATTCAGGTTGAACGCCGTCTGCCCTTGCAAATTATCTTTGGTGGTGTACCGACCGTTGGTCCTGTCTTAAACCAGATGGAAGAAGATGCCCGCATCCGCAAAAACAAGCTTCAAAATAAGCCTCTGGTTGAGGGCAGCACCCCTGCGGTTGATGGTGTGGACAAAGAACCGTTGTCGATAGAATAGGCGGCTAGATTTATTATCATGGTCAGTGCTATCCGAAAATTACCTGATCATTTGGTTAACCAAATCGCCGCCGGTGAGGTTATTGAGCGTCCCTCAAGCGCCCTAAAAGAATGTGTGGAAAATGCGATTGATGCTGGCGCGCTTCAGATAGATATTGATCTTGATGAAGGCGGGCTAAATGGCATTACCATCAAAGATAATGGCCAGGGGATGAGCCCGGATGAGCTATCGCTTGCGGTGCAACGCCATGCAACTTCAAAAATGCCAGATGATAATCTGTTCTCAATCCATCATTTTGGATTTCGCGGTGAAGCACTTCCGTCCATTGGCTCTGTATCCAAACTGCAAATAACATCCTGCCAGCCAGATACACAGCATGGCTGGAAGCTTGAGCTGAAACATGGCAGATTAGCAGAAATTGTGCCTGCCTCCTTATCACCAGGCACTTTAATCCATATCACAGAATTATTTGCTGAAGTGCCAGCAAGACGAAAATTCCTTAAAACCAAAAGGACAGAATTAGCACAATGTGTTGAGGTGGTGCGTTGCCTTGCGATGAGCAGTCCGCATATCGGCTTTAATCTGAAAGATAATGGCAAGAAAATATTGCATTTTCCCCCCTGTGAGATCGATTTGCTTGGTGAGGATAACCAAGGGGTAAGCGCTAAACGACTAGGCCAAGTGCTTGGCGATACCTTTGCTGAAGAAGCTGCTGTTATTTCAGCGCATAGGGGTGATGTTAGGTTGCAAGGTCTTGCTGGCCTGCCCACCATGAACAGGCCAACAACTGCTGGGATTTATCTTTTTGTGAATGGCAGGCCGGTGCGCGACCGCCAATTATTGGGGGCTGTGCGTGCAGGATATCTAGATATGCTACCACGGGGCAGACATCCGATACTCGCCTTATTCATTCAACTTCGATCTGAAGATGTAGATGTGAATGTGCACCCTGCTAAAGCTGAAGTACGTTTTAGTGCGCCGCAGGATATTAGAGGGCTAATCGTGGGAAGCTTATCTGCTGCGATGCGTCAGGCTGGTATGCACGCAACATCTGAAAATACACATCAAGCCGCCCAGCATTTCTCAGCCCTATCTCGAACCCCAAGCTATCAGCCGCCCTATCGCGCACAAGGCGGCTATCATCCTGCTTACCTGTCAGAGCAGGCAACAGATTTTCAAGCGCCCCAGATTCAGCAGCCACCCCCCACCTTAGTGGATGATGCCCCGCCACAAGCGCCAGATACAGATCAAAACCCTCAGCTCGCTGCGCATAATCAATTCCCTTTAGGGGCTGCAAAGGCGCAAATCAATAAGACCTATATTGTTGCTGAGACAACCCAATCGCTGGTGCTGATTGACCAACATGCTGCACATGAACGGCTGGTGATGGAAGAAATGAAATCAGCGTTAGAGGGCGGAAAAGTCGCCTCTCAAGCTTTGCTTTTGCCTGAAATTGTTGAATTGCCAGCAGATCAATGTGAAGCATTGCTGCAGCATGAAGCACAGCTTGCCAGCTTAGGGCTTGTGCTTGAAGGGTTTGGAGATGGTGCGATAATGGTGCGCCAGACCCCAGCATTGCTTGGTCAGGTGGATGCAAAAAGGCTTGTATTAGACGTCGCTGAAGAGCTGGTGCAAATCGGGGTAAGCACTGCGGTAGAGGATAAAATTAGCCATGTGCTTGCAACTGTTTCCTGTCATGGCTCAATTCGGGCAGGCAGGCGTTTAAATATTGATGAGATGAATGCGCTATTGCGAAAAATGGAACAAACACCAGGGTCAGGACAATGTAATCATGGCAGGCCAACCTATATCACGCTAAGCCATGAAGATTTAGAAAAGCTGTTTGAAAGACGCTAGGGGTAATCGTCTTTTTCTTACTGAAAAGCTGTTAGGGCGCTTTGAACAGGCTGATATTTGCGATCCCATAATTTCGGCTATCAAGCAGCTCACAGTCATTATTAAGGCTAACAGCCTCACCCTTTCTAGCTTCAATGATAATTAGTGCTCCATCGGCAATAAATTTTTTGGCGAAACACTGCTCAATGGCAGGCTGAGCCAGACCACTGCCATAGGGCGGGTCACAAAATAGGACATCTGCTGGCTGGCGGATAGACGATAAAGGTGCTGTAACATCTCCCTTCAGCACTGTTGTTTTATCACTATAGCCAAGCTTTTCAATATTTTGTGATATCACTTGTGCAGCATGCTTGTCCTGTTCAACAAGATAAGCATAACCTGCACCCCGCGATAATGCTTCAAGCGCTAAAGCCCCTGTGCCAGCGCATAGGTCCAAAATAACCGTGTCACTGTGCAGAAGATTACGGCCAAATCTGCCGCCCATCAGCAGGTTAAAAATTGCCTCTCTAGTGCGTTGTGCAGTGGGACGGGTGGTACGGCCTGAAAGCTCAACCAGTTTTGCCCCTCTTTTCTGGCCAGCGATAATATTCATCTCTTTGGTTTTCGAGGCTGATTTTTCGATTTTCGAGCAGGTTTAGGATGGGCTGCAAGCTGACCATTTCGTTTTTTGAAAAATGGTTTTTTTGTAGCTTGGTTTTGGGGTGAGGGCGAGGTGTCAATCGTAAACTGGCTTGCCATCTCACCAAGCTGATCTTTTAGAATAGCTGGCTTTACTTCCTCAACACTTCCTTCGGTTAATGTGCCAAGCTGAAAAGGGCCATAGGATAATCTTAGTAACCTGCTTACAGGATAGCCAAGATATTCCATAATATGTCTAATTTCCCTGTTTTTCCCTTCCGTAATGGCGATGGTTAACCACGCATTAGATGGCATTTGCTTATCCAGCCTTGCTTTAATTTCCTGATAATGGATACCGTCAATTCGTACCCCAGATGCTAGCCCTTCTAGCTTTTCGGTATCGACAATGCCGCGCACCCGCACTCGGTATTTTCTAATCCAGCCGGTTGCTGGCAATTCTAGATAACGGGCAAGACCACCATCATTTGTGAGCAACAACAGCCCTTCTGTATCCAAATCGAGCCTGCCGACAGACATCACACGCGGCATGGTCTCAGGCAGATGGTCGTAAATCGTATCGCGGTCTTTCTCATCCCGATTACTTACCACTAAGCCCCTAGGTTTATAATAGCGCCATAATTTTGTGGCTTCAGCGGCAGGAAGCGGTTTGCCATCAACACTAATCTTGTCGGAAGCTGAAACCACTACAGCAGGGGTTTGCAAAATCTCACCATTTAAGGTTACTCTACCTTCGAGGATCATCGCTTCTGCTGCACGGCGCGAGCAAATACCTGCGCGTGCAATGCGTTTTGCAATTCTTTCCATCTCAGCACCAGAGGAGCTTGATGAAGAGGTTTTAGGTGTATGTGTTGCATCTGTCATAGGATGGGTTGTACGCTAAGCACAGCATTTTAGCAATTATTCAGCATTAGCTTGACTTAAAATTATCTGAGCAAATCGCGCTTACGCATAAAGTTTGGGGCATAAAGACAGCAAATGGAATATTTCACAGATTTCATGAATGAAGCGCTTACACAGGCAAAAAATGCGTTTGCAGAAGATGAAGTGCCAGTGGGTGCAGTGATTGTATCAGATGACGGCAAGATTATCACCACTGCCCAAAACCGGATGCGGCGCGATGGTAACGCAACGGCGCATGCTGAATTATTGGCGATACAAAAGGCGATGGCAATTTTGGAGGTGGATAGGCTAGAGGGCTATGATATTTGGGTGACCCTTGAGCCATGTGCTATGTGTGCTGGTGCGATTAGCCATGCACGTCTAAGGCGGCTATATTTCGCAGCTTATGATGTGAAATCAGGTGCCGTGGAAAATGGCCCTTGTTTATTTCACCACCCTACCATCCATCATCACCCTGAGGTGATAGGCGGCATTCAAGAACAACACTCAATGCAGTTGCTTCAGCAGTTTTTTCAGCTAAAACGCTAGCTCTTTTCAATTGCGAATTTTGCAATATCTGTGCGGTAAAACCCATCTGGCCAGTTGATCGCATGCACCCCTTGATAGGCTGTATCACGCGCTTGTTTTGCGGTATCGCCAAGGGCTGTTACCCCAAGCACACGTCCACCAGAGGCGACAAGCTCACCTGAAGGGTTCAGTGCAGTGCCTGCATGAAACACAATACATCCGGTTTTTTCAGCATCAGCAATATTTGAGATCACGGTGCCTTTTTCATACGCACCAGGATAGCCATTGCTTGCCATCACCACGGTGACAGCAGATTGCTGTGCAAGCCGCATCTCGAAATGACTAAGCCCACCTTCTTGCTGGGTTAAAATAGCAGAAAGTAAATCAGACATCATACGCGGCAGTATAACTTGGGTTTCTGGATCACCAAATCGGCAATTATATTCAATAACTTTAGGACCATCTTGGGTAATCATCAGCCCGGCATATAAAACACCCTTATACGGCATTCCTTCAGTACGCATACCATCTGAAACCTGCAAAATAACCTCATCCATAATGGCTGATTTTAATGCATCTGTTTCTAATGGTGAGGGAGAGATAGCGCCCATGCCGCCAGTATTCTCGCCCTCATCATTATCAAATGCTCTTTTATGATCTTGGGCAGAACCAATCCACACCGCATGCTCACCATCCAGAAGCGCAAATGCGGATACCTCGATGCCGACAAGCCTTTCTTCGACCACAATTCGCTTAGACGCCTCTGCAAAACGCCCTCCCAATAAGGAGGAAATAGCATCGCTCGCTTGGGAGTGGTCATCACATACAATTACGCCTTTACCTGCAGCTAAGCCATCTGCCTTTACCACACATCCATTGTCGAACTCTGCTGCAAAATCAATTGCATCTTCTACATTATCGAAGCTTTTCCAGCGTGGTTGCGGGATATTGTGCCGGTCATTAAAATCACGGGCAAATTCTTTCGATCCCTCTAATTGGGCGGCCGCAGCGCTAGGACCAAAGCTTGATATATTAGATTTTTCTAAACTATCTACAAGGCCATCAACCAACGGGGCTTCAGGGCCAATGATGACAAGGTCAATCTGCTCTGACTGACAGAAAGAGATAACGGCTTGATGGTCAGTTACATCTAAATGGACGGCTTCAGCATAGGGAGCGGTTCCAGGATTTCCAGAAGCAATAAAAAGTTTTTCTAGTAAGGGCGATTCAGCAACGCTCCATGCGATAGCATGCTCACGTCCCCCTGATCCGATAATGACTACACGCATATTCTTGCCTTTTTCTCATTGTTTAGATGAACATCATCTAAGAAGTTATCCCGATGTTCAGGATTAGTATTGTACACTAGCTTTCTGGTCTGGCATAAATTAGCCTGAATGAAAACAGTTAGCAATCGCTAGTGGCGTGTTCAACGATGCAAATACAGACAAATACACCATATCTTACTGTCGGCGAGCTCAGTCAGGCGGTCAAACGCACTGTTGAGACGGCATTTGATCATGTGCGTGTGCGGGGGGAGATTTCTCAGCCTCGTATTCCAGGATCAGGGCATCTTTATTTTACCTTAAAAGACGATAAAAATGCCCTTGCTGCGGTGATGTGGAAAGGTATGGTTGGCCAGCTTTCTGTCAAACCTGAAGAAGGTTTAGATGTCATTTGCACTGGCAAAATGACTACGTTTGGCGGGCAATCAAAATATCAGATAGTTGTTCAAGATATCGAAATAGCAGGCGAAGGCGCGCTATTAAAACAGCTTGAAGAACGTAAAAGAAGACTTGCTGAAGAAGGGCTATTTGATCAGTCACGTAAAAAGCAACTGCCCTTTTTGCCAAAGACTATCGGGGTTGTTACAAGCCCAACAGGCGCGGTGATTAACGATATTTTGCACCGCCTTTCTGATAGGTTTGGGGTGCATGTTTTGCTTTGGGGGGTTGCTGTTCAAGGCACTGGTGCTGCGGAGCAAATCGCAGCAGCGATTAACGGCTTTAATATGCCTGAAACGCATCAAAATACCGCTAAGCCTGATCTTATCATCGTGGCGAGAGGGGGCGGCTCATTAGAAGATTTATGGGCTTTTAATGAGGAGGTTGTCGCGCGTGCGGTTGCGGAATCGAAATTGCCGGTGATTTCAGCTGTCGGACATGAGACAGACACGACCTTAATTGATTATGTTAGCGACTTAAGAGCGCCGACCCCAACAGCCGCAGCTGAATTAGCCACCCCTGTTAAGCTAGAGATTATGGCACGGCTTCAGGAAAATCAGAGCAGGCTGTTAAATGCGGTGATGCGCCGGTGTGATGGCTATGCACAATTATTGAAAGCCTTGTCACGCGGCTTGCTGCACCCTGCTGATTTGCTTGGCAGGCAGGGGCAAAGGCTGGATATGCTAACAACCACCCTTGAAAGCAAATGGCTTAAGATAACAACAGATTACCGCAACCGCGTATCACAAGCCAGCATGCGGCTTATCTCCCCTGCGCCGCGTATCGACACAACTCAGCAAAAGCTTACTCATCTTAATAAACGGCATGATAATGCGGTACTGCGGCAGTTGGAGAAATCAGAAAATAAGCTAGACCAGTTTGCACGTTTGCTGAATGCGAATAGCTTTGAGCGTGTGCTTGATAGAGGATTTGCACTTGTTACAGACACTCAAGGCAAGGCCATGAAAAGAAGTTCTGAGATCGCTGACGGTGCTGAGATGAATATCAGATTTGCAGATGCCTCACGCAAAGCTGTGTTTGACGGTACTAGCCCGCCATCTGCCAGCCCATCACCGGCTAGTTCTGGTAGTGGCACTGTGCGTGCAAAAAGTACAAAAACGCCACAAAAATCAAAAACATCAGGCCAAGAAGAATTATTCTAGGCCAGCATCTTTAACGATTTGTTTTCCCCACCGCCTGTGTGGCCATAGCCATTGTTCAGGATGTTCAGTAATCCATTTTTCCATTTCAGCATTAATGAAACATGCAAGGCGGTATGTTTTTTCATCCATATCCATCTTCTCAGAGGTATGAGATGCAATATCAATCGGGGGTGAAATCCGCACGGTGATATGCGCATCTGTGTGCCGAATAGTTTGTGCAAGATATAATGGTTTACCCTGTTTTAAAGCGATTTTGATATGCGCTATGGCTGTTTGTGCAGGGTGTGCAAAAAAGGGTGCTGTAATCCCCTCTCTTAATTGTTGGTCTGCTAGCATGAGCATATAGCCTTGCTTGCGCAAGGTGCGTAACATCCCAAACCCAGCCTCTTTACCTTTGAGATAGATATCTGCACCAGTAATTTTCGCGCGGCGTTGAAATATCGTATTTGCATATGGATTGTTAAGCTGACGATAAATCAGGCCTGTTGGCACCTGATGGGCTTTGCCTAATAAGCTTAATGCTTCCCAATTCGCCAGATGCGCACCGATGATAATACCGCCAGTGCCTGGTGTTAGATGGGTTAGCCCCTCAAAGCGAATAATGCCCTTCTCTAGCATGGTTGATAGATGCATATATTCCCCAACATTCCGCCCTAAATTCATCCACATTTTATGGGCAATGGATTTTCGTTCCGCATCCGATTTATCCGGAAAGGCAAGGGTAAGATGGCTTAAGCTTCTTTTATGCCAGCTTGTGCAGGGGCCAATCACAGAAAACAGCCCACCCATCATTGCACTTGCCATGCGCGCTGGAAGCCATTTTAAAATCGCAAGTAATGAGAACAGTAAAAACGTCTCTAATGGCCAGATAACAAGCTTATAGAACAGGGTTAATGGGGCAGAACGATAGGAAAGAGACATAATAGGGCACGCTTACTGCTGTCGTTTTGATGCGATAAGCGTTTGTATCATTTGATTTAGCTTTTCTGAATCTTTCCGAGATAAGCTTAGATAAACAGATACAACATGCACTCTTTCGCGCCATTCGCTGGGAAGTCTAATCCAGTCTTTCTGGGTGGTCACTAGCTCTGCACCGCGATGCGATGCATCAGCTTGCAACTGGCTGATATCAGCTTCTGAAAAAGGGTGATGGTCAGCAAATGCTGCCCTAGATACAAGCTCCAGGCCGCGCCCCTCTAACATCGTGAAAAAACGATTTGGGTTGCCTATCCCTGCAAAAGCAAGCAATTTCATATCGTGTAAATCTTCAATATGCTGGCTGAACGGCTCTAGCTGGCCATGGAAAATATCTAAATCTTTTGGGGTTTTTTGGCTAAGCTGGGTTTTGTCCTCGCCATTTATCAGCAATGCATCAAGACGAGGCAGCGCGCTTTTAAAGCTTTGACGCAACGGGCCTGATGGGAAAATAAGACCATTTTGAACCCCTCTCTGACCATCAAAAACACCAATAACAACATCTTTGAAAAGCCATGGATTTTGCATCCCATCATCCATGAGAATGATATCTGCATCGCAGGAACGTTCAATAAATACTGCCCCTGCCGCACGGTCACGCGCAACCACAACAGTGTGATGATGGCTTAGCATTAAAGCTTCATCCCCCACCTCGTCACTATTATGAATATTGGGGTCAACAAGGGTAGGTTTTTTGATATTTCCGCCATAGCCGCGGCTTAGAATTACGGGTTTACAGGTTTGTTCAGTCAGCATCGTTGCAAGCATCGCAACAAGCGGTGTTTTGCCTGTGCCGCCCACTGTGATATTGCCAACACAAATCACTGGAAGTGCGGCATGATACGGGGTTGCAAGAAGCCCTCTTAGGTGCGAAAGCGCCATATATATCAGGCTAAAAGGCAGCAATAAAATTGCTAAAGGGCCTGTAGAATTCCAAAATGTAGGTGCTGAAAACATAGTGCTTTGGATTATAGCAGAGTTTCAGAAATCATGTGGGCAATTTTTTTTGCCCGCGCATAGCTCAATTCTAGATGCTGCCGGGTTGCTCGTGCACTCTGCTTAGATAAAAGGTCTTCTGAACGCTCAAATCGTTTTTGATAGCGCCTTACAGCCTGTTGTAATTCAGCGCTATCTGAGATGGTTTCAGCTATACCTGCATCGCATAATACTAATGTGTCAGATTTATTTTTCTCATCATACGGGCCGGTGAGGATAGGTGTTAATGCCCGTGCAGGCTCGAGCATATTATGCCCGCCCGTATCAATGAAACTACCACCTAGAATGATAAGGTCTGCCGCAGCATACAGGCTATCCATCTCTCCCAAACTGTCACATAAAAACACATTATCTTTGGGTGAAGGGTAGGGGGTAATGCTTCGTCTTGGCGGCTGTGATAATGTATCTGCAAGCTCATCTGCGCGTGAGGGATGCCTTGGCGCGATAATCAAAAGAACTTTATCTTGGTCAAGCAATTGAGCACATGCCGATACTACCAGCATCTCTTCAGGCTCATGGGTTGAACAGGCGGCAATGACCATTCTGCCCCGAGCGGCTATCTTGATATGTTCAACCAGCTCTGCGTTGATATGTAGATTTTCAGGGGCAAGTTTTAAGGAGCCCAAAACAGATATTTCTGGAAGCGTATGTGTTGTGTTGTGAGCTTGGGAAAGGGTTTTAAACCGTTCTTCCTGTATTTCATCCACGCAAAAAATATGTGTTGGTGTTGAAAATATTTCTGCTGCAAGTGCTGGTCTTTTAAGCCAGTCTGAATAGGCTTTTTGTGAAAGTTGCGCAGATGCAAAAATAACAGGTATCTGCTGCTGGGCTGTGCTTGAAATAAGATGCGGCCAGAAATCAGATTCCATAAAAATGGCGATATCCGGCTTCCAATAATTTAAGAATTTTTCAACCCATTTTTGGTTATCAGCAGGCTGATAGACATGCAGATAGTCTGTTTGCGCAGATATTAATTCAGCTGCTGTTATTGTGTTTGTTGTAATCAGAATATGACAGTCAGGGGTGATATGCTTCAGCCTATCAGCGATTTGGCGTGCTGCTACTGCCTCGCCCACTGAAACAGCATGCAGCCAGACAAGCTTTCCGGCAGGCCGGTCTATGCGGTAACCACGGCCAAACCGTTCTGAAATTCTGGCTTTATCTTCCTTGCCTTTAAACGCCCGAAACCAAATGAAGGCCATAAGTAACGGGGATAGGATTTTTATAATAAAGCTATAGTGCCGCAAGGTCATACCAGCATCACCTTAGGTCCTGATTATCAATATTTATTTTATGCGTATTCAGCATTTTTTCTAAGGTTAGTCTGTTTTTTTCTGCCTGTTCTTTTGTACTGCTTTTCTCTAGCCAGACAGGTTCCCCCCATACCAACACACCTTTGGCAAAGGGTTTAGGAATACGCATTTTATCCCAGCTTGAAAGCCGCCAGCATCTATCACAATGCCACGCTACGGGTATAATAGGTGAGCCAGCTAATTCAGCCATTGCCGCAGCCCCAGGCGATAAAATATGTGCAGGCCCCCTTGGTCCATCAGGGGTGATGACGGCGTTTCGCCCTGATTTTATTTCACGGATCATCTGACGCATACCTGAAATAGCTTGCCGATTGCTACTGCCATAGATAGGACGAAGACCGAAATAGCGCACCGCATGGGCAAGCACTTTGCCGTCTGGATGCGGGGATTGTAATGCTGAGGATGGGCGGGGTAGAAAATGTGGCATAGCGAAAATATGCTCATGCCAAAAAATTATAATCGGCACATACCCATCTTGGAGAAGCGTATCAAGATGGTGCCTTCCAGATTGTTTCCATCTGATACTGCGCACAATCACAAAAATAAGCGATGCAAGAATGAAGCTCGTCAAAAACAGGCCTAGCGGCGTGCGGATGAAGGCTTTGAATGACATCTGATTTTTTTCGCCTATTCGTGGTAATGTTAACAGGTTATTGTGCTGCAATGACTATAACGAAGAACACACAATGCTGAAAAGGGTAAACTAAACCTACTTCGCATTGCGCAGGCGCTACCACCAATTAAGCTTCACAGCGCATAACAGAACATGCTAGGAATGTCATATCGTAATGTGAATAAGAAATGCTAGGGTTAATTCTGTGGCACCTGCATTAAAATGGCTTTTCCCTCAGGTAGATAGATGATATCACCATCAGCTTCATCCCCCGCCCCATCCAAAACGGCTATCTATAAACGGCTTTTTAACCAATGGGTTACTCCGTACAAAATGGCGTTGCTTGGTATTTTTGGCCTGATGGTCATTGTCGCTTGTGCTGGCGGGATATACCCTGCGCTTATCAGCCATATTTTTGACCGCTTAGATAATCCGGCTACCCCTGCATTTTATGCAGATTGGTTTGGTAATAGTTTGCTGGTAATCCCTGCTGCGATAATCCTCATTGCAGCAGTAAAAGCGATTGCGATGTATTATCAGGTATTATTTGTCAATGCGCTTGCTTTGAAAGTCACGACTGCCCTGCAAAAACAGATGATGGCACATTTAATTGATGCGGATTTATCTGTGCATGCTGCACAGCCTGCGGGCAGTTTTATCTCACGCATCATGAATGATTTGAATTTGGTGCGTGAAGCGGTCGTCAGACTGTCCAATAATCTAGTCCGCGATTTGCTTACAGCCCTTGTGATGATCGCGGTGATGTTTTGGTTTAGCTGGCTGTTATCCCTGCTTGTGCTTGCTGTCTATCCGCTTGCTATGCGCCCCATTATCGCGATTGGAAACAGGCAACGAAAAGCTTCATCTAACCTGCAAGAACATATGGGGAAGGTCACTAGCCTGCTTGCTGAAAGCTTGCAGGGTATTCGGATGGTGAAGGCCTATCAGCTAGAAAAACACGAAAAGAGTAGGGCTGAAAATGCGTTTGATACGCTATATGCCCAATTACTGAACCTCCTTTCAGGGCGTGCACGTATCGACCCGATTTTAGAAGCATTGGGCGGGGTTGCAATCGCCGGCGTAATCGGGGTCGCAAGCTGGCAAGTTGCAACAGGGCAAATGCAAACATCTGATGTGATTGGCTTTATTACAGCGCTTGTGATGCTGGTACCGCCGATACGGGCCATTGGAACATTAAACGCTGTTTCAGAAGAAGGAGCTGCAGCCTTAAGCCGGATATTCAGCCTGTTAGACAGACAAAACACCATCAAGAATAGCCAAACTGCAACACCACTGATATGCGAGCAAGCTGAAATATCTTTTTCTGATGTTGGGTTTTCCTATGGCGAAGATAGCGTGCTTGAGGGCGTTAGCTTCACCGTTAAACCAGGTCAAACAGTGGCATTAGTAGGCCCTAGCGGAAGCGGTAAATCCACCATCATTAATCTGCTCCCCCGTTTTTTTGAGGTGGATAGCGGGGGTGTATCAATCAATGGGGTGGATGTAAAACGGCTTGAGATAGATAGTTTGCGCAAACATAGTGCGCTGGTTAGCCAAGATGCTGTTTTGTTTGATGCAAGTATCTTAGATAATATAGGCTTTGGGCGAAAAGACGCTACACGCCAAGAGATTATTGAGGCCGCACAAAACGCAGATGCAGATAGGTTTATCACTAGCCTTGCGGATGGATATGATAGCCAAGTTGGGGTGCAAGGCGGCAAATTGTCTGGCGGGCAGAAACAACGTATTGCGATTGCACGGGCGATGGTCAAAGATGCCCCTATCTTATTGCTGGATGAGGCCACAAGTGCACTTGATGCGCAATCTGAAACAGCAGTGCAACAGGCAATCGAAAGATTGGCAAAGGGGCGTTCTACCCTCATTGTGGCGCACCGCCTGTCGAGTATTCGCCATGCAGATGAGATTTTGGTGATGGATAAGGGCAGAATTGTAGAACGTGGAACCCATAAAATATTACTTCAATCTGGCGGGCTATACGCACAATTATGTGCATTACAGAATATCACCAGCTAAACAGTATCTATTCCCGTTTTAACACATCATCAATCAGTCTATTTGCCCAGCCTTCTGCGATAAATTCTTCCTGCAGGCGCTCAGGGTCATAGATATTATCCACCCAATCAAAAAAACTAACACCATTATTTTGATGCGGGCGATAGGATTTCAAAAATGCGTCTAGAAGCCCAGTTTTAGCTTGTGAGACATGAAGGTGCTTTTTAAACGTCATCTGCTGTAATGCGGTATCGACATCCCCTGCACAGCACAGAATGACATATAAAGCAGATACAATCCCTGCACGATCCGCCCCTGATTTACAATGCAGCAGGGCTGGCATTTCAATCTGTGAGAAAAGCTCAGCAGTATCATGAAGCATTTTTTTATCAGGTGCTGCACGGGAACGCGCTGTAAAATCCACAAGTGTGATATTATGTTTATGACAGGCTTCAGCTTCTAGCCGCCAGCCGCCATCAGACCGCTCACCGCGTAAATTGATGATGGTCTTAATGCCTATGTCAGCATAATGCGCAATCCGCCCAGGTGAAGGCTGATTGCTGCGCCACATATTATCGTCAATTTGATGCAGATTGTGCCAGCCTAGCCGCAGAAATCCATGGTCCTTTCCCATTAATTCTAGCCAGTCCTTAACCCCTCTTCTGGGGTGAATAGGCGGTGTGGTCGGAAGGTGAAATCTGCCGGCACTCATATCGATTTAGGCGCCAGCAACCATCATTTGCGGAATAAGTAAGGTGGGGGCAGATAAAGCCTGAGCGGTCTCTCTATCATTGCCAGCAACCATTGTTTTGAAGATATCTTTTAGATTGCCCGCAATTGTCGCTTCTGTCACAGGCCAGCAAATCTCGCCATTTTCAATCCAGAAACCAGAAGCCCCGCGGCTATAATCACCTGTAGTCATGCTTACAGAGCTTCCCATCATCTCGGTGACAAAAAAGCCTTGTTTGATATCTGCTATCAGGCTTTGGGTGTCGATGTCAGAATCCTCAATATAAAAATTAGATGTTGAGGGGCTAGGAGGGCCAGAAAGTGACCTGCTTGCATTACCTGTTGGCGTCATGCCAAGCTGGGCGGCGGTAGATAAATCTAACAGCCAGCCTGTTAATCTGCCATTTTCAACAAGATGACGCCTTTGCACAGGCAGGGTTTCCCCATCGAAACATTTCGAGCCGCTGCCTCTTGGGCGAAGCGGGTCGTCAATAATGTTAATCGCATCAGAGGTGATTTGCGCTTCTAGCTGGTCTTTTAAAAAGCTTGTACCTCTGGCAACTGCGCTGCCATTTATCGCGCTTGCAAGATGACCTGCAATAGAACGTGAAACACGTGTATCGTAAATAATAGGATAGCTACCTGTTTGCGGCTTGCGTGCACCTAGTCTTGCTAAGGTTCGGTGTGCAGCGCTTCGGCCAATTTCAGCAGGGTCTTTTAAATCTTCTGCAAAAACGGCCATGCTGTAATCATAATCCCGCTCCATCTGGCCATCACGTTCAGCAATTACCACTGCAGAAAACCCAAAGCTTGTCCGCTCATATTCTGCGGTAAACCCTGTTGAGGTGCCAATAAGAATACGGGTTTTGCTAGCAGATGCAGAGCCGCCATCAGAATTTGTAATGCCGTTCATATCAAGAGCAGCAGCCTCACAGTTTAACGCCATTTCTGTAAGCTGGTCTGTGCTTAAAACAGTATCGTCACATAATTCAAGCTCAGGCAATTTGGTGGCTTGCTCGTCTGCGCGTGCTAGTCTTGCATAGGGGTCTTCTGGCGCAATTTTGGCCATCGCCACAGCACGCGTTGCAAGCCTATCAACATTGTCTTTATCTAACTGCCCTGTTGAAACAGCTGCATTTCTCTTGCCGCAAAACACCCTTAGGCCAAGTTGGTAATCTTCTGCACGTTCCGCAGATTCTACATTCCCTTTGCGCACCTGAATATCGGTACTGCCACCTGTGATGAAGGTGATGTCTGCACCGTCAGCGCCTGCGTTCCGCGCTGCTTTGAGCGCCATCTCAACAATGTCTTTATCTGAATCAGTCATATCAATGAAATAATACGGCTCATACAAAGATGCAACCGCTTGCATTGAGATTGTTTGCAGTTTATCACTTTCAGTATGACAGATTATCACATTTTCATAGATGGTGCTGCAGGCACAACCGGACTTCAGGTGCAAAATAGATTGGCAAATATCGCTGGTCTATCCCTTATCATTTTGGATGAGAAAGACCGTAAGGAAGATAAAAAGCGCTTTGATGCCATGGCATCTGCTGACCTGACCTTGCTTTGTCTGCCAGATGATGCTGCGTTAACAGCAACCCAGATGGCACGGAAACTTTCGGCGCGAATTATTGATGCGTCCACTGCACACCGAACAGCAGATGATTTTGCCTATGGCTTTGCTGAATTATGGGATGATGGACAGGAAAAAATTGCAGATGCCCAAATGGTCAGTAATCCTGGATGTTATCCAACAGGGTTCTTAGCACTGGTTAAACCGCTGGTGGATAAGGGGATACTACCTCATGATGCGCTTGTGCATGTATCTGCTGTTTCAGGATATTCAGGTGGCGGAAAATCCATGATAGCGGCATATGAAGCAGGCGAGGCGCCTGTATTTGGAACGTATGGGCTGTCTTTAGCACATAAGCATCTGCCTGAAATGCAGCTTCATTCAGGGCTAGCACACGCGCCTGTATTTTTGCCGTCAGTTGGCAATTTTGCGCAAGGGATGCTGGTGAATATTATTTTAGATAAATCCCAATTTGGAAAAACCATCACCGCCCCTGATATCCTATCGGTTTATACAGAAAAATATGCAGATGATAAGCTTGTGTCGGTGTGCGATAGCGACAGGCTAACATCAAACGGGTTTCTAGCAGCTGACAGTCTTGCTGGCACAGACAAGCTTGAATTATTTGTTTTCAGCGATCCACAAGCGGACAGAATAGTGCTCACAGCGCGGCTAGATAATTTAGGTAAAGGCGCATCTGGTGCAGCCGTCCAGAATCTTAACCTGATGCTTGGAAGGGATATGCTGGAAGGGTTAAGCCTGTAGCAAGCTTAAGTCAGATGAAAATAAAAATCCCTCAGATGAGCATGCGGGAACGCGCTCTAAACTATCCCTATGATGCGCCGTCGGGCGGTTTTATGATTAGAGATGGTTTTTGTGTCTCGCTTCCAGATGATTGTGACTTCTCAAAACGTGTTGCGGTATTATCTGTTGGTTCCAACAGAGCGCCTGTGCAGCTTTTCCGTAAATTTGGTGAGCGGCAAAATATACTTGTCACCCCTGTGCGCGTTCTGGATTGCGATATTGTGCATATTGCCAATTTAGCAGGATATGGGGCAGTGCCATGTGCTGCCTTCCCCTCCACAGGCACAAAGATAATTTTAAATATTGCATGGCTGACAGCCGCACAGCTTGAGGTGATGCATGCAACAGAATCGCTGGGGGATGCATATGATTTTGTGCGTTGGGATTTAGCATTTATCGAGCATCTACACCCAAAACCGTTAGAAAATTTATTTGGATATGCAAGCCGAAAAGGGGCACTTGTTACCCCTGAGGCAGTGGCAGGAAAAAACGGCCCATTTGCTTTAGAAGCGATTTCAGCACAAGACCGGCAATTTCAAATATGGGATCAAAAAACGGCCCTGCACTCTGTTTTCAATCAATCTAGTACTCTTCTGGATAGTGGCTCGCAGGGCGATTTTGATACATGGCTTGAACGTATTCAATCAGATGATACTTTCCGTCTAGCCCATGCACGCCATCTCGCAGCACAAGCGATAATGCCGCAATCTTGCCCATGGCAAACGGTGCCGCCTGAAATACAGAACTGGTTTAGCCCAGCAGGTGATGCCCTAAAAATCCAGCAGTAAGGATTAATCCTACATCTCGGTTTGAGATAAATAATCTGCGTGCTGTTTGTGGCGAGGTAAGCTTAATCTGGCTAATTTGCCAGATAAGGTGCCAGCCTGCCGCTAAAATTCCCACCATCCATACCCCGCCCCCTAGGCCAAGCCAGAACCCGTATCCCCAGCACCCAACAGCAATGAAATAGGCACCTGCAACACCAAGCTTGACGCTTTTTCCTAATCCTAGGGCAGATGATTTAACCCCTGTCTTGGCATCATCTTCTAAATCCTGAATGGCATAAATCGTATCATACCCAAATACCCATGCCACCGTGCCAAGATAGATAAGCAGAATCGCTTCAAGGGGCGGAAAGCTAGACAGGTTTGGATAAAGCGCTGCATAGGCGGTTGGTACAGCCCAGCTAAATGTAAGGCCAAGCACAAATTGCGGGAAATACGTCACCCGCTTTGCCAAAGGATAGAGTATGATTAGGGGTGCGGAGGCGATACCAACACCCCATGCAAGAAAGGGAAGCTGGATTAAAACAGCGAGTCCAATAACACAAAGCGCTCCAAGAAATAAAACCGCTTGGAAAACCGACATGGTGCCAGAAGCTAGCGGGCGCAGTGCCGTTCTAGCAATTTTTTTGTCAATATTCCTATCCCACAAATCATTGATAACACAGCCTGCGCCACGCATCACAACCCCGCCAATGACAAACAGCACCATCATATAGCTGATCTGCCACAGCGTATTTCCAAAAGCGCTAATTATCCACCACCCAGGAAGAATAAGCAGCCACCATCCAATAGGCCTATCAAGCCGAGCTACCATGATAAAGCCATGCCAGCTTTTTGGGCATTTCTGCCATATTCCATCTAGGTTG
Source organism: Puniceispirillaceae bacterium (SeqCode) (assembly GCA_965660095.1). Lineage (GTDB taxonomy): Bacteria > Pseudomonadota > Alphaproteobacteria > Puniceispirillales > Puniceispirillaceae > WTJO01. The sequence goes on along the minus strand of CBFHYP010000008.1, from coordinate 44,305 downwards.
ATATCACTTGAGTGTTCTGTGGCCATACTCAGAGCTTTGTTATTGCAAATAGGGCTATCATCCCCTTTTATATGCAAATTTAGACGCAAATGTCATGTGTTTGATATGCATAATCTGGTTCTTTTCATTACCTTCTGTATTGATCTTAGCATCTCAGCCTGCTACCCCAAGCATTATGCGTGAAGAATATACCCCTTCTATTAGACTTTTTCTTGAAGCTGATTTAGCTGAAGAGATGGTGCTTGAGCTAGATAAGGCGCAAAGTCATTATCTTGTTACGGTCATGCGCCAGAAAACGGGTAGCGAGATTGAGGTGTTTAATGGCAGAAGCGGATGCTATCTTACACGGCTAGAACATGCTGACAGAAAAGGTGCGACCTTGCGATGCGTGGCGCAGCTAAAAAGCCAAGTTTTTGTGCCGGATATTTGGTTCTTATTCGCCCCAATAAAACGTACACGCCTTGATTTTATGGCGCAGAAAGCCACTGAATTAGGCGCTTCTGCCATTTGGCCCATTTTCACAGCCTACACCCAGATGGGTAGGATTAACGAAGATAGGCTATATGCAAATGCTGTTGAGGCTGCAGAACAATCAGGTAGAATGGATGTCCCGCAGATTAAGCCAGCTCAGAGGCTAGCAGATATCCTTTCTGATTGGCCAGCAGATAGGTATCTTATTTTTTGTGATGAGATGGTTGCTGGCCAGAGCAGCCCGCGTGAAACCCTGCAATCTCAGTCTTTTGAAAAGGCAGCAATTTTAATCGGGCCTGAAGGGGGGTTCTCTGCCGAAGAAAGGGAAATCTTGTTAAAAATGCCCCATCTCATCCGTTTATCCCTTGGGCCTCGTATATTGCGTGCAGATACTGCAGGATTATCTGCATTAACGTTAGTACAGTCTTTTTGTGGTGATTGGGTTGAAACTTCATAATTTCAGTCACATATATCAAAGATAGGGCTCATTCCTTACTCATACCTCTGCGACCGGTCTAAAAACATGCCAGAACATTATTCAACAGCTGAACAGCTTATGGACAGCAAATCTAAAATGGTTGCATGGCTAGCTAACCATGCAACAGCAAAAGATCAATGGCGGATTGGAACAGAGCATGAGAAATTCCTGTTCCGAAAATCTGATTTCACACCTGTGGGATATGATGGTGATAGCGGCATTCGCACTATCCTAACACGTCTGAAAGATGCCTATGGCTTAAGGCCAATAATGGAAGGCGAAAACATTATCGGACTCAAAGATAGCCATGGCGGTTCAATCACCCTTGAGCCTGGCGGGCAGTTTGAGCTTTCAGGGGCGCCACTCGAAAATCTCCATCAGACATGCCAAGAAACAGGCACGCATCTTAAACAGATGAAACAAGTGCTTCAAGACTTGGATATCGGGATGATTGGCCTTGGCTTTAACCCGCTTTGGGGACGTTCAGAAATCCCTTGGATGCCAAAGGGCAGATATAAAATTATGCGCAGATATATGCCGACCAAGGGTAATTTGGGTCTGGATATGATGTTGCGTTCCTGCACCGTTCAAGTGAATTTGGATTATGCAGATGAGCTAGATATGGTGCGTAAATTCCGCACCTCGCTTGCACTGCAACCTGTTGCAACGGCTCTATTTGCTAATTCACCTTTTAAAGACGGTAAGCCCTCAGGGCTGAAATCTACCCGCGCCCATGTCTGGACAGATACAGACCCAGATAGGTGTGGTGTTCCCGAAATCGTGTTTGATGCTGGTTTTGGCTATGAAGCATGGATTGATTATATTTGTGATGTGCCGATGTATTTCTTGCACCGCGGCGATGGGTATCAAGATGTAGCAGGTTTAAGTTTTAACGATTTTATGGCTGGTACATTACCAGGATATGAAGGGCAATATCCAAACCTGCATGATTTTGAAGATCATATTACGACCGCTTTTCCTGAAGTGCGGCTAAAGGGTTATCTTGAAATGCGCGGGGCAGATAGTGGTTCTTGGGGGAATATTTGTGCGCTCCCTGCTTTTTGGGTGGGTTTGCTCTATGATGAGGATGCGCTTGAACAGGCAGAACATCTTATCACATCAATATCGCATGAAGATGTTCTCAATGCCCGTCTTAGCGCAGCACAAGATGGTCTTGCAGGTAACTTTGCAGGTCAGCCAATGCATAAGATAGCAGAACAGCTTGTTGAGATCGCATCACAAGGTTTGCGTGCAAGAGCGCGATTTGATAGCGCTGGTACAGATGAAAGCGGTTTCTTGCGGCCTTTAAAAACCATTGTTGAGAACCAACAAAACCCTGCGGATGTAATGTTGGCGGCATATTATGGTGACTGGAATGAAGATGTGAGAGAAGTGTTCTCGCATCATGACTTTTAATATTTTATAAGCTAAAGATTGGGTGCCCAGACCCGTCAGCTTGGGTCATATTTTTTAGATATTTTAAGTTAAATCGCGGGGCAGGATCAAATATGTATAGCCTGTTAGTCATTGTTTTTGTGAATTTTATTGGAATTGGCGCGCTGATACCGGTATTGCCTTTTACGGTTGTTGACCATCTTGGCTATTCAGAAACAGTGATGACAGCGTTATTGGCAAGCTTTGCCTTGGCCATGTTCATTGCTAACCCTATTCTAGGCCAGCTCTCAGATAGATTTGGCCGCAAACCTATCTTGGTGACAGCGTTAGCTGTTAATATGGCAGCACATATTTGGTTTGCCCTATCAGATGATATAACTCAGCTGTTTCTTGCCCGGATATTAGCAGGCTTTGCTGCAGGTAATATCGGCGTCATACAAGCGATAATCACGGATTCAACAACAGCTGATAAGCGCGCTAAAATTATGGGTATGTTAGGGGCGTCAATCGGTGCAGGATTTGTGCTAGGGCCTGCATTAGGCGGTATTCTAAGCTCTTTTGGTTCTGGTCCTGTGCACCAAACCCCATTTTTGGTAGCAGCATTTTTTGCTGCCATCGCCTGTTTTCTTGCATTCCGTCTAAAAGAAACCCATCAGAAAAAGGCGACGCATCCTGCATCTTCCAAAGTGATAAATTGGCAGCTGCTTGGCAATCCGCGTATTTTATTATTTGCTGGGGCTTTTTTCTGCCTGAATTTATCCTTTGCGCAAGTTGAGGCTAGCCATGTGCTGGTATTACGCGAATTGCTGGCGTTTGATGCGCAAATGACAGGGTATTTCTTTGCTTATATTGGGGTGATGATCATTATTATCCAAGGCGGATTAATCGGCCGATTAGTGGCAAGCTTAGGCGAGCGAAAAGTTATTTTAACAGGGATAAGCTTGTTAGTGGCAGGCCAGTTGTTAACGGCAATTATTGCATGGCCAATATTCGCGCAAACCAGCCATAGTTTTATCGCAATCATCTTAGTCACTGCGGTTGTATGCGTTGGTTTTGCACTCACTAACCCCACCCTATCCGCAGCATCATCCCATATCGCATCAGAACAGGAGCGCGGGGCAGTTTTAGGTGCTGTGCAAGGATGCGGCTCATTAGGACAGGTGCTTGGCCTAAGCCTAGCAGGGCCATTCTTTGAGATTGGCGGGGGCAGCTTATCTTTCGGTTTTGGTAGTATCATCAGCGCCATTTTGCTCGCGCTGATGGTCTATGGTATCTCGCATCTTCCGCAGAAAGCAGTTGCTTAAGCGATCAAATTAAGCGGTTCCGCCAACGGTAATGCCGCCAATTTTCAAGGTAGGCTGACCCACCCCCACAGGCACAGACTGGCCAGCTTTACCACATGTGCCGACCCCTCTATCAAGGCTCATATCATTTGCTACCATGGTGATTTTTGACATCGCATCAGGGCCATTTCCGATTAACGTAGCCCCTTTGACAGGTGCACCAATTTTACCATTTTCAACCATATAGGCTTCGGAGGCTGCAAACACAAATTTGCCTGAGGTGATATCAACCTGACCACCGCCGAAATTCACAGCATAAATGCCCTTCTTCATCGATTGGACAACCTCTTCAGGGCTATAGTCACCATTTTCCATAAAGGTGTTTGTCATGCGCGGCATTGGCAGATGCGCATAAGATTGTCTGCGGCCATTTCCGGTAGCATCCACGCCCATCAGCCGTGCGTTTTGTCTGTCCTGCATATAGCCTTTTAATACACCATCTTCGATAAGTGTGTTGCGTGCAGAAGATGTGCCTTCATCATCTATGGTGATAGAGCCGCGCCTGTCAGTAATGGTGCCATCATCCACAACAGTCACCCCTTTAGCAGCAACTTGTTCGCCCACACGGCCAGAAAAAATGGAAGTGCCTTTACGATTAAAATCACCTTCAAGCCCATGTCCAACCGCTTCATGCAGCATCACACCTGGCCAGCCTGAGCCAAGTACGATTTCCATCTCACCAGCAGGCGCTTCAATCGAATCAAGATTGAGTAATGCTATGCGCAACGCTTCATCAATTTCTGCTTGCCATACATCATCTTGCAAGTAGCGGGAGAACATAAAACGTCCGCCAGTTCCGCTTGACCCTGTTTCCATTCTGCCGCCTTGTTCTACCACCACCGAAATGCCTAAACGAACAAGCGGTCTGATATCAGCAAAACAGCTTCCATCTGGTCTGATGATTTGCACAGCCTGCCATGACCCTGCGATGCTCGCGCTAACTTGTTTCACGCGCTGGTCAGAATCGCGGGCATAGCTATCCATTTTTTGAAGCAATTCAACCTTATCTGCAAAAGGGGTAGCGTTTAGCGGGTTTTCATCAGAATAAAGCGGTCTGTTATGGCCTGATTGCGGGGCAAGGGCTAAGGTGCCTGAATGGCCTGAACATACAGATGAAACAGTTTCTGCTGCACGCTGAAGCGCATTTTCTGATAACTCACCAGCATGCGCAAACGCATCTGCCTCCCCCACAATTGCGCGCAAACCAAAGCCTGCGGCTTCATCATAGCTGGCAGATTTTAATCTTCCATCATCAAAAGCAAGCATTTCAGAATGCTTCATCTCAAAGAATAAATCCCCATCATCAGCGCCATGTAGTGCGGATTGCACCAATGAGGTGACTTTGTCTTTGTCCAAACCTGTTTTGGTGAAGAAAATTTCATCGGTGCGTTGCAGATGATCCATGATATGTGCTTTCATTTTTTGAATTTTTCCAGCATCACTTTTTTAAAGACGCTGATGAATTGCTCTCTTTAAAAGTATGGAGACCAATGCGCATGGTTTCAAGTGCCATCCTGCCTCATTTTACCATTCGTGCGGTGTAAAGTAGCAAAAGAAGAAAAATTTGTTTCTCAAGTATGGAAACTATCATCAGACGGTGCGACTGGCAGTCGCACTAGGCTTTCCATCTGAGAGAAAAAAAGATATTTATATGAGTCAGTTATTGGGGTTTTTGTGCTAATGCTGTATCAACGTGATACGGGGGGCGTAATTGCTCTGTTACAAACTGATTTATTTATCCATTTTGGCGGTTTTTCAAAGTGTTTTGAGAAGTGCTAGAATGGTTTTGGATATCTGCGAATTGAATTGATTTGGGGGATTTAGGACAAATGAATATGCGCAGCATCGCACATCGTTGGTTTATCGCAGCCATCACACTTGGTGTATTTGCATCGTCAAATGCGTGGGCAGCTGAACCACAGGCTTGGCAATTAGGGCTTCAAGAGCCTGCTGGTTCAATCGCTGAAAAAGCAGACAGCCTACATAATCTATTGCTTATCATTATCACATTGATTTCTGTTTTTGTGTTGGCATTGCTTGTATATACATGCGTGCGCTACCGCGAAAAATCGAACCCGACACCGTCTAAAACAACACATAACACAGTCATCGAAATCCTATGGACCGTTGTGCCAGTGTTAATTCTAGTGGTTATCGCCGTCCCATCATTCCGTTTGCTCTATTATATGGATGATACAAAGCAGACAGAAATGGTGATTAAGGTCACCGGGAACCAGTGGTACTGGAATTATGAATATCCAGATGAAGGTCTTGCTTTCGATAGCTATATGATTGATGAAGAAGACCTAGAAGAGGGTCAGCCAAGACTGCTTGCGGTGGATTATCCGATGGTTGTTCCAGAAAACACCAAAATCAAGCTTTTGGTAACAGGCAATGATGTGATGCACTCGTTTTTTGTGCCATCGCTTGCTGTTCAAACTTATTCCATCATTGGCCGTATCAACGAAGCATGGATTGATGTGCCTGCTGGCGAGAAGACGTATTATGGTCAATGTAACCAGATTTGCGGTGTGAACCATGCTTACATGCCAATTGTGGTAAAAGCCGTCAGCGCAGAAGATTATGCGGACTGGTTAAAGACTGCAAAAGAAGAATTTGCACTAAATTCAATGCCAGCTAGCACCAACATGCTAGCTTCAGCACGTTAATTTTTTTAAGGGAGTCTGAAAAGATGAGTGCGCAATCACATGCTGCTGATGCAGCACACGCCAACCCAACCGGCTTTGTTCGCCGCTGGCTTTATTCAACAAACCACAAAGATATTGGGACAATGTATATCATTTTCTCAATCCTTGCGGCGTTGATTGGCGGTGGTTTCTCTGTATTCATGCGGATGGAGCTGATGGAACCAGGTGTTCAATATATGGCTGATGGTCATATGTGGAACGTGTTCACAACAGCCCACGGCCTTATCATGGTGTTTTTTGTGGTGATGCCTGGGCTAATCGGCGGATTTGGTAACTGGTTTGTGCCGATTATGATCGGTGCGCCAGATATGGCTTTCCCCCGGATGAATAACATTTCATTCTGGTTGCTACCGCCAGCATTCTTGCTGTTATTATTATCTGCTGTAGCAGATGGCGGGGCTGGTGTTGGCTGGACGATTTATCCGCCAATGTCTAGTACTGCGGGCACTCCTGGCATGTCGATGGATTTAGCTATTCTATCGCTTCACCTTGCGGGTGTATCTTCAATTCTTGGTGCAGCAAACTTTATTACTACCATCTTTAACATGCGCACCCCAGGTATGACCTTGCACAAAATGCCGCTATTTGCATGGGCGATGCTGATCACTGCATTTCTTCTGCTTTTGGCTGTTCCTGTGCTTGCAGGTGCGATTACGATGTTGCTAACAGACCGTAATTTTGGAACAACATTCTTCATCCCAGAAGGCGGGGGTGACCCGATTCTGTTCCTACATCTATTCTGGTTCTTTGGGCATCCAGAAGTGTATATTATGATTCTGCCTGCTTTTGGTATCGTTAGCCATATTATTTCCACCTTCTCGAAAAAGCCTATCTTTGGATATTTAGGGATGGCCTATGCGATGGTTGCAATCGGCTTTGTTGGCTTTATCGTGTGGGCACACCATATGTATACAGTGGGTATGAACGTGGATACACGCGCTTACTTTACAGCCGCAACAATGGTCATCGCTGTGCCAACAGGTGTTAAAATCTTCTCATGGATTGCCACAATGTGGGGTGGTTCTATTCAATTCAAAGTACCGATGTTATGGGCAATTGGTTTCATCTTCTTGTTCACTGTTGGCGGTGTAACAGGGGTTGTGCTTGCGAATGCAGGTATGGATGTCGTGCTACATAACACCTATTATGTTATTGCGCACTTCCATTATGTATTGTCTTTGGGGGCTGTATATGGCCTGTTTGCTGGCTTCTATTATTGGTTCAGCAAGATGACAGGATATGAGTATCATGAAGGCCTTGCAAAACTGCATTTTTGGATGACGTTCATCGGTGTGAACCTTACGTTCTTCCCAATGCATTTCTTGGGTCTAGCAGGTATGCCGCGTCGTTATATTGATTATCCTGACGCATTTGCAGGCTGGAACTATGTTGCATCTATCGGCTCATATATTAGTGCTGCTGCTACCTTAGTATTCTTAGCACTCATTATTGAGGCATTTATCTCAAAGCGAAGAGCAGCGGATAACCCATGGGGCGAGGGTGCAAACACACTAGAATGGCAGGTGTCCTCACCGCCGCCTTATCACACTTTTGACGCACTTCCAAAAGTGAAGTAGTCAAAACAAGTAACGGAAAAGAGTGCCGATGTCAGTTTCAACATCTGATACACATCTGCAAACTTCTGCAACAATTTCATCAGCAGCAACCATTTCATCTGGTTCTGCTGGTGATTTTTTCGCATTGCTAAAACCACGTGTGATGAGCTTGGTCATTTTCACCAGCTTTGTTGGTATGGTTTTGGCAGATGGCAGTATGCACCCTGTGCTTGCGGCTATTTCGTTATTTGCTATTGCTGCTGGTGCGGGTGCATCAGGTGCAATCAATCAATGGTATGACAGAGATATCGACGCTATCATGAGCCGCACAAAATCGCGGCCAATTCCGGATGGCAGAGTTGATCCCGCAGAAGCATTAGCGCTTGGCGTGGTCATCTCAGTCCTATCTGTAATGCTATTAAGTCTAGCAGCTAATCTTTTTGCAGGCGCCTTGCTCGCCTTTACCATCTTTTTCTATGCGGTAATTTATACGGTCTGGCTTAAGCGTTCCACCCCACAAAATATTGTTATTGGCGGGGCAGCAGGTGCATTGCCGCCAATGGTGGGTTGGGCGGCGATGAGCGGCGGTGTAAGCTTAGATTCGGTGCTATTATTTGCGTTGATATTCTTTTGGACGCCGCCACATTTCTGGGCTCTAGCGCTTGTGAAAAATGATGATTACACCAAAGCAAAAATACCTATGCTCCCTGTTGTGGCAGGTGAGGAGCAGACACGTCTGCAAATCCTAATCTACAGTGTTGTTCTGTTTCCCTTGTCTATAGCGCCCGTATTTACAGGACTTGCAACGGTTTATTATGGCATTGCAGCTGGCATGCTTAGTACCATTTTCTTAGGCTATGCGTGGAAGCTATGGCGCAGTAAAAGCAATCACTTTGCAATGCCATTATTTAAATATTCAATAGGGTATCTGTTTGCTTTATTTGCCTTATTGCTTGCTGATAATTTCATCATTTCAGCGTTAGGAGTTCTTTAAATGGCAGAACAAGAGCCTAAAACAGCACAAGAGCTGGTAAAAATGCGTAAACGCCGCAATATGCTCGTCCTCTGGCTAGTGTTCGGCTTGGCTGTATTATTTTATGTTATTACGATTTTAAAGACAGGAACATAAGTGATGTCGGGCGCTGTATATTCAACTGCTGCTGAAAACCGTAACAAACGCACATTGCTTGTGATTACAGCTGTGGTGTTTGGAATGGTTGGATTAGCATATGCATCAGTGCCTTTATACAAATTATTTTGTCAGGTTACCGGCTTTGGCGGTACCACGCAAATTGCAAGCGAAGCGCCAACAGGCCCTATTGCATCTGCTCCTGTAAATGTGCGGTTTGATGCGAATGTGAACCCAAAGCTCAATTGGATTTTTGAGCCTGTAACAGCGCCTGTGGATTTAAAGCCAGGGGAGCAAGTAACAGCCTATTACAGGGTGACAAACCCTGGTGATGTTCCAACAACAGGGACAGCAACTTTTAACGTAACGCCGCAAAAAGCAGGGCCTTATTTTATGAAATTGGAATGTTTCTGTTTTACAGAACAAACCTTGCAACCTGGCGAGACAATGGATATGCCTGTGACCTTTTTCCTCGATCCAGAGATGGCTACAGACATTAATACAACCGATGTAAACGAGATCGTTTTATCCTATACGTTCTTTGCGAGCATCGACACATAAATTGGTTTAAGGTATTATAAAAAATGATGCATCGGTCGGTGGGGACTGGGCTTTTTTGAAGGAGAATAAAATGAGTGGTGCACATCAACATCCCTATCATCTGGTTGAACCTAGCCCGTGGCCTGCGGTCGGTTCAGCAGCAGCTTTTGTGACCGCTATTGGCGGGGTGATGTTTATGCATGAGCGTGCATATGGCGCGCTTGTTCTAGCTGCAGGGCTTGGTCTGGTTATTTTGACCATGTTCTTATGGTGGCGTGATATTATCCGTGAAGCGGAATATCAAGGTCATCACTCAGCGATTGTGCAAATTGGTATGCGTTATGGCATGATGCTGTTTATCGCATCAGAAGTGATGTTTTTTGTGGCATTCTTCTGGGCGTTTTTTGACCGCGCATTATTCCCTGTTGGGGGGGTATGGCCACCAGAAGGGATTAAGACTTTTGACCCCTTTGACCTGCCGCTAATCAACACCCTTATTCTGCTGCTGTCTGGATGTACGGTAACATGGTCGCATCATGCGTTGGTGCATGATAACAGACGCGATTTCATTGTTGGGCTCGTTCTAACGGTTATTCTTGGTGCATTATTCACAGGCCTACAGGCACTTGAATATAGCCATGCTAAATTTGCATTTACAGATGGCATTTACCCATCCGTATTCTACATGGCAACAGGGTTCCACGGCTTCCATGTTATTGTTGGAACATTATTCTTGGCAGTATGCCTGTTCCGCGGATTAGCTGGACATTTCACAAAAGACCAGCATTTCGGTTTTGAAGCTGCCGCATGGTATTGGCACTTTGTGGATGTGGTATGGCTGTTCTTGTTTGTCGCTGTATATTGGTGGGGCGGTTGATAGCCCATCATAACACAACAGTCATATAACGGTTTTTTGCGGCCTGTATCTTGAATATACAGGCCGCTCCTTTATGTTAGAAGGCATGTGGTATTGCCCCTATATGCAGTACCCATCACCCATAGTCTTGCTTGTTAAGGAATATTCTCATTATGTATTTCCGCCCCTTTTTATGGCTCACATTATGTGCTGTTCCAGCGCTTATTATATTGCTGATGCTTGGCAGTTGGCAGGTACAAAGATTATTCTGGAAAACCGAGATTATTACCGAATATAAAGAACGCGCTATGTCAGCACCGCAAGCCCTGCCAAGCGGCACTGTCTCGTTAGATGAGTATCGTTTTCAGCGTATCGAGCTAACAGGCAAGTTCCAGCATGATAAAGAGCTATTTTTGGTTGGCCGCACCTATGAGGGTAATGCTGGTTTCCATGTTGTAAGTCCGTTCCGCACCTCAGATAACAAGCTGCTATTTGTGAATAGAGGTTGGGTTTCAGAAGCATATCGCGCGCCTGAACAGCGGCCTTTTTCTGTTCAAGATGAAGTGGTGACCATTCAAGCTATTATGCGCGCACCGCAACGCAAAGGCTATTTTGTGCCTGAGAATGAGCCGCAACGCGGCTTTTGGTTTACCTTAAAGCCAGAAGAAATGGCCGAATTTCATCAGCTAGATAATATTATTACCAGCTTCTATGCAGATCAAATTCGCCAAGGTGAGGTAATCACATTGCCGATTGCAGCAGATTTGAAAATAGATGTTCCAAATACACATCTTAATTATGCACTAACTTGGTATGGTATCGCTTTATCCTTAATAGGGGTATATATTGCGTTTCATGTTAATGCTGGGCGGCTAGGATTTCGCCGCCGGTCAGGAGAATAGCGGCATGGAATATATCTCTACCAGAGGTCAAGATGGACCCCTAAGCTTTGAGCAAGCGCTTTTGAACGGGCTAGCGCGTGATGGCGGTTTATATCTGCCTGTTAAATGGCCTCGCTTCAGCTTTGATGAAATAGCAGAGATGAAGGGTCTTGCCTATCATGAGGTGGCAGGGCGGATAATGTCACGTTTCACAGAGGGTGATATTGACCAAGCTGAAATGACCGAGATGGCAAAACAAACCTATGCCTCTTTTACACACCCTGATGTAGCGCCTTTAACTGCTTTGGATAATAACATCCATCTGCTTGAGTTATATTCAGGGCCAACCATCGCATTTAAAGATTATGCGATGCAGTTTTTAGCGCATGCTTTTGATAGAGCATTGCAGCGCAGAAATCAAAAAGCGGTTATTTTGGGGGCAACAAGCGGGGATACAGGGTCTGCTGCATTAGAAGCTTTTCGCGGTAGAGACACTGTGGATGTGTTTATCCTATTCCCAGATGGCAGAGTATCACCCGTTCAGCAAAAACAGATGAGTTCTGTGATTGATTCTGGCGCTTTTGCGGTTGCTGTAAAGGGTGATTTTGATGACTGTCAGGCCCTTGTTAAATCAGCCTTTAATGACAGTAATTTCCGAGATGAAGTTGGGCTATCTGCGGTAAATTCGATTAATTGGGCACGGTTAATGCCGCAAATCGTATATTATTTTACATCTGCTTTGAGATGTGGTGCGCCTGAGAAGAAAGTCGCATTTTCAGTGCCTACAGGGAATTTCGGAAATGTGTTTGCAGGGTGGGTTGCGATGCAGATGGGGCTTCCTGTTGAAAGGTTTATGGTGGCGTCAAACCGTAACGATATTCTCACCCGCTTTTTTGCATCGGGCAGTATGCACCGTAAGAACGTGCACCCCTCGCTAAGCCCATCTATGGATATTCAAGTCTCCTCAAACTTTGAGCGTTTGTTATTTGAGCTTTCAGGGCGTAATGGAAAAGCGGTGGCAGAGATGATGCAGGCTTTTTCAAGCTCTGGTAAGTATGATGTACCGCAGGAATGGCTTGAAGAAGCTAGCAAGATTTTTTCAGGCTTTTGTTTAGATGATGAAAGCACCCTAAAACAGATTAAAGACTGCCATGACACTCACCGTTTGGTGATTGACCCGCACAGTGCTGTTGGTCTTGCAGGGGCGTATCATATGCGCGATACCCAGATGCTAGGCGATGATGTGCCGATTATCTCACTTGCTTGTGCGCATCCAGCAAAATTCCCCGATGCTGTTGAAAAGGCCATTGGGCAAAGACCTGCATTGCCGCCGCATCTTGCAGATTTGATGGAAAGAGAAGAGAGAATAATCCAGGTTGAAAATCAACTTGCTGACGTTAAAAAGTTGGTTTTAGAAAAAAGAAGAGGCTAAATGAATATTCAAACCCACAAGCTTAAAAACGGCGTCCAGATTGCTACAGTAAGCATGCCATATGCCCATAGCGTTAGCGTTGGTATTTGGGTAAAAGCAGGGGCTAGGGATGAGCTTGCAGGGGAGGTTGGTATTGCCCATTTCCTTGAGCATATGGCCTTTAAAGGCACAAGCAAACGCAATGCCGCTGAAATAGCTAGCCAAATTGAAAATGTAGGCGGCTTTATGAATGCCTATACAAGTCGCGAAGAAACCGCTTATTTTGTGAGCTTGCTTCCTGAAGAGCTTGAGACAGCTGTTGATTTTATTTGTGAAATTTTAACAGATAGCCAGCTTCCTGCACATGAGATTGAGCGGGAAAGGGGGGTGATAATCCAAGAAATTGGCCAGTCTATCGATACCCCTGATGACGCAGTTTTTGAACAATTTAGCCAAGCAAGCTATGGCAGCCACCCGCTAGGCCAATCTATCTTAGGCACCACTGAAACCGTATCCTCTTTCTCGCAAGATGATTTGAGACGGTTCATGGCTAGATATTATGGTGCTGAGCAAATGCTATTATGTGCAGCGGGGGCGTTTGCACATGAAGATTTAATTCAGATGGTTGAAAAAAGACTATCTCATTTAGAAAATGCCCAATCCCCAAACAGACAAGCACCAACATGGCAAGCGGGTGAAAAAATAGACGCAAGAGAGTTAGAACAAAGCCATATTGTGTTTGGTCTGAAAGCGCCTGCTGCCGCATCACAAGAACGTTTTGCATTGTTTTTGCTCTCCAATATTTTTGGCGGCGGGATGTCCTCACGCCTATTCCAGCAGGTCAGAGAGGAGCGCGGCTTATGCTATTCGATTTTCTCCTTCTCACAATTGCTCTCCGATAATGGCGTGTTTGGCGTTTATGCTGGCACCTCAGAGCATCAGCTTACAGAGATGTTAGGCGTGACAGCTGCCGCATTACAGGATTGTGCGCAAAATATTACCGAAGAAGAATTAAGCCGCGCAAAAAGTCAGGTCAAATCAAGTGTGTTAATGCGGCGTGATTCTGTGCATGGGATGATGGAAAGCACAGCAAGACAGCTTATTTTGTTTAATGAAGTATCAGACCGGGATCAGCTTATTGCTGATATCAATGCGGTGAGCCGTGAAGATGTTATGCAAAGTGCAGCTGCATTAATTGCCAATTCAACCCCTGCTGTAGCCATTACTGGCCCTGCGGGTGGGTTTAAAGGCCAAGACTGGCTTGCAAGCCAACTACAAGCTTAAATACCATTACGCATTGCCACTTTGCGCAGATAACGAGCCAGCATTCATGCCCATTTGGGTAAAACACTGATCCCAGACCATATCTGGTTTTGTGGCAAACAGCATGGCAGGTGACGCGCCAAGATGAAACCACATATTTTTCTTTAGCTCATCTTCCAATTGCCCAGCAGACCAACCAGAATAACCAAGCATGATTTTATACATGCTTGGGCCTAGCCCTCTGCTAATCTCTCGTATCATATCGACATGGACAGACAAACAAATCGTATCCGTAACTGGCATTGTGTCAGGCATCATATGATCTGACGTATGCAGGATATATCCGCGTTGCCCTTCCACCGGCCCGCCAGTATAAATCGGGTCATCAAGGGTGAAACGTGGACTTCCTATTTCAAGCTGTTCAACAACCTGTTCCAAGGTAATATCTACATTTGGCTGATTGATAATAAGCCCCATCGTTGCCTCTTCATCATGCTTGCAGATGAAGATAGCTTTTTTCTTAAAACGCTCATCTGTAATATGCGGCGTTGCCACAAGCAGCTGGCCGGTCAGCGAATGGGTGAAGCTTAATTTTTGTGAAGATTTGTGTTCAGATGCTGTCATTATCAAACCTTAACGTCTAAACACATCTTCTGTAAAGCGTCACATAATCGCCTTACTTAGCGGCTAGAAGATGCTTAAATGATAATCATATGGCATACTTGTCTTTGGCGAGCAGAATGTCTAGTTAGGTATGAGCGGCGATTTTAAAAAAATATCTAGAGGCATGAAATAGCCAATGCGTATTAATCTGGCATCATCTTTCTATAAGAATGCGATATCGAAATGGCTTGTGCTGATGTTTTTTTCGGTATTGGCTGGATGTGTTTTTGCGCTTACAAGCCATGCCCAAACCCTACCATCCAGTCAGGCATCTAGCCAGGCAAATACAAGCCTTTTTAATACCGCAAATGAGTTAGAACTGCCTGTTCGTTTTGAGATGCTTTCATCTCTCACGGCTAGCGGTGATGAAGATGAATTCTCACTTGGTGTTCTGGCTGAATTAGAGGAAGGTTGGAAAATATATTGGCGCAGTCCAGGGGATGCAGGCTTACCGCCTGTGGTAAGTTTAGATGAGGTGATGGCATCAGACTATCAGTTTCAGATGGATTTTCCTGTTCCAGCACGTTTTTCCATTTTTGGAATTGATAGTTTTGGATATGCAAAACAGGTGATTTTCCCAGCTACCCTTTCCGGGCATAAAGCAGGTGAAAATCTTAGTTTCAGCGCAAAAATTGAAGGTCTGGTATGTTCAGATATTTGTATTCCTTTTACAGATGATTTAAGCCTAGAACTTCCCTCAGGGGTATCTGATATTAGTGCTGATGCGCAAAAAATTGCCAAAGCACGCAGTTTAGTCCCTCGTACCCAAAGCCAAATTTTCAAAATCTCAGAGCTTGCGATAGATGCGGATGAGAAGGCGCTTACCCTTGGGATATCCCCTGTAGAAGAGGGGGTTGTCTTACCCCAGCTTGATGATGTTTTTATTGAAGTGGCGCAATCAGGTCTAAGCTTTTCAGCGCCCGAAAATCTAGGTGATAATAAATATAGAATTGAAATTCTTGGTGATGGTGCAGACCAACTTGTTGGGAACGCGGCAACATTAACCATGGTAGGTGATACGCATTTTGCTGAAATAGCTGCAATATTCCAGCCCGCTGATGCTGAAGCTTC
Organism: Puniceispirillaceae bacterium (SeqCode); assembly: GCA_965660095.1. GTDB lineage: Bacteria > Pseudomonadota > Alphaproteobacteria > Puniceispirillales > Puniceispirillaceae > WTJO01. The sequence continues at coordinate 28,540 of CBFHYP010000008.1, read as the reverse complement.
GTCCGCCTCAAACCTATTTTTAGTGATACTAGCCTTTGCGTTTTTAGGCGGCCTGATCTTAAACATCATGCCATGCGTGTTGCCTGTATTGCTGTTAAAGCTTCATAGCCTGTTACATTTAACAGAGGCGGATAACGGGGCAATTGCACGTTTAAGATTGCTTACAAGTGCAGCAGGTATTTTAACGAGCTTTTTGCTGTTGGCGTTAGTGCTAGCAGCGATGTCCTATTTTGGTGCGCAGGTGGGCTGGGGCATTCAATTCCAAAATATCCTGTTTTTATCTTTCATGGCTGTGGTGATGAGCCTGTTCAGCTTGAACATGTTCGATAAGTTGGCTTTTCCTATTCCTGAGTTTGCAAAAAAATATGGCGGAGGCAAAAACACTTTTATAGCCGACTTCATGTCAGGGTTTTTTGCAACATTGCTGGCAACCCCCTGTTCTGCCCCTTTTGTGGGAAGTGCTGTTAGCTTCGCATTCACCGCCCCGCCGCTCCAGCTTATCGCAATTTTAATGATGATGGGTCTTGGATTGGCAAGCCCGTGGATAATGCTCGCACTCTTTCCATCTTTGCTTCATGTGATGCCTCGGCCTGGTCGGTGGATGAATATACTTAAAGCGTTTATGGGTATTGGTCTTGCGGGAACGGTTTTATGGCTGGTCTGGCTAATTTGGCTGTTAGCAGGATGGGGTGTTGTCGCTGTTCTTGTGGGGATGCTTGTGGTGATAAGCAGCCTAGTAGCGCTTGGAAAAACGCCAAATCTGGCTGCATTAGCGCTTAGTTGTGTGCTAGCAGTATTACTGCCATTTGGGGTAATGCAAAGCGGCCTGAGCGCAAAAAACATCGCCAATAGCGGCCAACACACCGCTAGTCTGTATCAGCCTTTTACCCCTAAGGTGCTAGAAGATGCAAAAGCATCTGGCAGGCCTGTCTTTATTGATGTCACTGCAGCATGGTGTATCACCTGTCAGGTGAACAAGAAACTCGTTCTGGAAAGCCCTGAAGTAAAAGCAGCCTTTGCTAAAAATAATGTTTTCTTAATCAGGGCAGATTGGACTGAGGCAAATCCAGATATTTCAGACTTTCTTGCTTCCCATAACAAATTTGCAATACCCTTTAATCTATTTTATGCACGTCAGGGCAGTATAGCCCTGCCGCTTCCTGAAATATTAAGCAAAGAAGTTGTTCTATCAACACTAGACAAAGCGGTTTCTTCTTCTTAATTAGATGTGGGGGTTTGCTTAATATATACCACCTATCATAAGGATATTTCACATGACACTCGCTTCAGGCCTTTCTATCCCAGCATTCACGCTTCACACCAAAGGTGAGGGCGGCATTGAAGGGCTGGAAACTGCAGATTATTTCGCAGGCAAAAAAATCGTCATGTTTGTTGTGCCAGGGGCATTTACACCAACCTGTTCTGCAAAACACCTTCCAGGTTTCATCAAGCTTGCAGATGAGATTAAAGCGCAGGGTGTGGATAGTATTGCGTGTTTAGCAGTGAATGACGCCCACGCCATGAAAGCGTGGGGGGATGCCGAAGGTGCAACTGGGAGTATTGACATGATAGCTGATGCCAAAGCAGGCTTTTCTGAATTGCTTGGTATTGCAGTTGATATGGGTCCGATTATGGGTTATCGGGCAACCCGTTGTGCATTTATTGCTGAAAATGGCGTTGTGACTGACGCGTTTATCGAGGAGGTAGGCGCGTTTGATGTATCCAGTGCTGAGCATATTCTCAACATTCTAAAACAGGCCTAACGCTATCAGCCCATTAACGCGGCTTGGGCACTTGCAAGCTGGTCACATCTTTCATTCTCAGGGTGGCCAGCATGCCCTTTCACCCATTCCCAGCTTGCTTGATGTGGCGCTAAAGCATTATCAAGACGTTGCCAATATTCCATGTTTTTAACAGGTTTTTTGGCAGCTGTTTTCCAATTATTGCGCTTCCAATTTGCCATCCATTTTTGGATGCCATCCATCACATAGCGGCTATCGGTGACAATATGAATTTGACTAGGCCGCTTTAGCGCCTCTAGACCTGAGATTACCGCCATTAATTCCATTTGATTATTGGTCGTATCAGGAGCGCCGCCTACAAGCTCTTTTTCATGCGCGCCATATTTCAAGATAGCCGCCCAGCCACCAGGACCAGGATTTCCAAGACAAGCGCCATCCGTATAAAGATAAACCTGCTGTGATGTCATTTCCCCCGAACACCCCTTTTGCAAGCTAAACCCATAGACCATAAGCCCCAGCGCTAGAAGCTTTGCTATGAAAACGCAGTTTTTGCCAATATTCCATCGGATTAAGCGGTTTCACAAGCGCATCAGACGGCGTGTTAATCCAGTCATATAAGCGGGTAAGGAAAAAACGCATAGCTGCACCTGATGATAAGTGTGGTAATGCATCTATTTCATCTGGAAGCAGTTTTCGCACCTGCTGATAGCCTTCTATAAGCGCAGCAGATTTGGTGATATTAAAACTGCCATCAGCATCAAAACACCAGCTATTCAGACAAATCGCCAAATCATAGGCAAGGATATCATGACAGGCAAAATAAAAATCAATTACACCTGTTAGCACATCACCCACAAATAACGCATTATTGGGAAAAAGGTCAGCATGGATGAAGCCGGTTGGCAGTGTGCTTGGCCAGTTTGCTGTGATATCATCAAGCCGCTCTTTGGCCTCGTCTAGCAATCCTGCCGGCAAATTTTCAGGTATAGTGTCCACTGAAGCAAGCAAGGGCGCCCAATCTTTTGGGCCGAGCGCATTCTTCCGTGTGATGGTAAAACCTTCTGATTTCACATGAAACTGCGCCAGTGTTTGGCCTAAAGCACGACATTTCGCAACATTTGGATAACGCTGAGAAGTCCCATCTAAAAAGCTCACCATTGCAGCCGGTCTTTCTGCAAGGGTTTGCAGAATTTTTCCTGATTTATCAGCAATAGGCAGAGGACAATTTAATCCTGCTGCAGATAAATGTTCCATCAGCCCAATGAAAAAAGGCAAGTCATCTGCATTCACTCTTTTCTCATATAGCGTGAGAATGAAATTGTTTTTATCTGTCCGAAGCAGGAAATTTGAATTTTCTACACCTTCTGCAATGCCCGCAAAACTAAGTAAATTTCCAATATCATAGAGTGATAGAAAATCAGCAAGCGCGTCATCTTCTATATAAGTATATACAGCCATAATTTATCTAGCTTCTTCTGAGCTTCTGGTAAGCAAAGGAGGGAGTTTAAAATGCAGATTCTCTTCCACAAGATTATGCTTTTCAATCGTAAGATTGAAATGCTGCTGAAGTGTTGCGATAACCTCATCTACCAACACTTCAGGGGCAGAAGCACCTGCAGATAATGCTATTCTTTGTGCCTTTTCAAGCGTGCTGAAGTTTATTTCAGAAGCGTCAGCAATAAGTTCAGCTTGCGGAGCACCTGCGCGTATCGCTGTTTCTACGAGCCTTTTTGAGTTTGATGAATTTTGCGCACCAATCACTAAAAAATAATCACATTTATCTGCTAATGCCTTGACCGCATTCTGTCTGTTGGTTGTGGCATAACAAATATCTTCGCCTTTAGGGCCTGTGATTTCAGGAAAGCGATGTTGCAAGACAGTAATGATTTCCGCTGTCTCGTCTGTGGAAAGTGTGGTTTGCGTAGCAAAGGCAAGCTCTTTTCCTGATGGCGGTGTGAAGTTAAGCGCATCCTCAACTGTTTCAACTAGGCTCATACTTCCCGTGGGCACTTGACCCATGGTCCCGATCACTTCCGGGTGGCCAGCATGGCCGATTAAAATAATATGCTTGTCACGTTTGACATGTTTATCTGCTTCAATATGAACTTTTGTCACCAGAGGGCAGGTGGCATCAAGCGCGATCATCTTTAATTCAGCAGCGTGCTCATGCACCGCTTTTGCAACGCCATGGGCAGAAAACACCACTGGAGCGCCTTTTGGCACTTCATCTAATTCTTTGACAAACACAGCACCTTGCTTGGCTAAATCGCCAACAACACGCTGGTTATGCACAATCTCATGACGGACATATACAGGCGCGCCAAATTTTTCTAACGCGACTTCAACAATCTTAATAGCGCGATCCACACCTGCACAGAATCCGCGTGGGGCGGCAAGCAGTAAGGTTTTGTGGGGCAGGTTTGATTGCATTTGTTTTGTGTTATCTACCATCATCATAAATTCTGTTTACATGCCAAGTCCTGTTTCTTTGTAGCAGAAGCTTCTAAAGACTGCTATAACATGATGGATTTTTCCCTATAGTTTGGGGAAGATAACAAAAAAATGTATCATATAGGGATGAAGATGTTGGGCAATCGCGTTTTTGTGCAGTCGGCTATTATCGGTTTAGTATCTTCTGCATTAGTAGGATGTGCAAGCTATCGTCCTGAAAAATTTGATTGCTCTAATAGGCTTTCAGCACCGCTCGAAGGCATTCGTGCAGACATTTCTACCCAGCAGGTTGACGAGGTGCAGCCTGTTGCTGTGCGCCTCAACGGTGTTTCAGCAGAATGCTATGTTAAAAATGAAATGATTGTCATGGATGTGGATGCGGGCTTAAAGGTGAGCAGAAACCTGAAAGAAGGCCTTGAGACTGCGCGTGTTCAAGTGCCAATTCTTATCTCGAAAATAGACAATAATGATAAGCCATATGATGCGAAAAGCGTTGGATTTGCAATGGCTTTTGACAAAAACAAAGATACGCTTTATCCGGTAGTTGAGTTTCAGCTCAAGTTGGAAAAAGATGCGCGTGCAGTAATGGCGCTCACCCCCCAAATCGTTGAAACGGACTAATAGGCGGAATGCTGTTTAGCATTTAGTTTGTTTTACGCATGTCCCGTAACGCAATAAAAAAGCCATCTTAGGGTAAGATGGCTTTGTTTTTTTGATTTTTTAGCTTTGACTATTGTGCGGCTTCAACCTGCTGTGCTGATTTCTCAACAAGCTCAAGGGCGGCTTTTTCATCAAGTTTTGATGCGATTACCTGCTGTGCTGCACTAATAGCTAAATTCGCTGCCTTATGGCGAAGTTCTGTAACAACTGCGTTTTCGGCTGCTGCAATTTTCGCTTTGGCTTGGGCTTCGCGTCTTGCGATATTATCAGCTGCTTTGGTTGCGGCTGTCTCACGAATACGCTCTGCAGCAGCTTGTGCATTCGCCAAAATGGTTTCAGCTTCTTTTTCAGCTTCAGCTTTTAGCTTTTTGAACTTTTCAAGCTCAGCCTTAGCTTCTTCATGCAGGTGGCGTGCTTCTTCAAGCTCAGACTTAATTTTATCTGTGCGTGCATCTAGCATTCCGCCAATCGCCTTTGAAGCTTGCTTCCATACAAGGCCGATAAATAGTGCAAACCCTACGGCAACCCATGCGCTTTCATCAAATTGCATCTTATGCCTCCATCGCTTTAGCTGCTGCCGCTACAGATTTTTTTGCTTCTGTTGCTGTTACTTTTACGCCAGCAACTTGTGATGCAATATCTGAAACAGCAGATTGCGCAGCCTCATCAACACCTGCTAAGGCTTCTTCGCGCGCTTTAGCTAGTTTTGTTTCAGCTGTTTTAATCTTCTTTGCAAGTTTAGCGCTTAGCTCAGCTTCAGATTTTTCATTTTCAGCTTTTGCAGTATCAAGCGCTTGTTTTGCAGCGTCAGCCGCTTTGGCACGCGCATCAGCAAGTTCAGCCTCATATTTGGCTTGCATTGCTTTTGCATCAGCATCAGCTGACTTCGCAGCGTCAATATCAGCAGAAATACGTTCACGACGCTCTTCCAAAACCTGTCCAATGTTTGGAACAACCATCCGTGACATTAGAATATAGCCTAATGCGAATGTGACAATAAGCCAGAAAATCTGGGTTGGCCATGTTGTAAAGTCAAGCTGTGGTAGGCCTGCACTTTCGCCTGCGGCATACGCATAGCTGCTTGTAAGTGCCATACTCCCCATCAGCACGCCCTGTAGCATAACGGCTTTTGATGTATTTTTGATGGTCTTGTTCATCTCATCTGGCTCCTCACCAGCATATTGTGCTGAAGCTTTCCCCTGAATATTCGGCCTAAGCCGGAAATAATGTATTCAGATTTTTCATAAGCTTCCTATATGAAGGCCGTATCGGTTTTTCAGTATATCGTTAAAAATCTAACCTATTGAGAACAACCCTGCTCCAAAATTGGGCGGAGCAGGAAGTTCAATATGTGGCTAGGGTCTGAAAAACAGAACTGACCTTGCGATACAGATTTTACTCTTAAAGAGCAAATAGCATCAACAATGCAACAACAAGAGCGAAAAGAGCAATCGCTTCTGTTAGAGCAAATCCAAGAATACCAATGCCGAAAACGCTGTCACGTGCAGCAGGATTACGAGCAATTGATGAAATTAGAGCCGAGAAAATATTCCCAATACCGATACCTACACCAAATAGTGAAAGTACAGCAATTCCAGCACCAATCATTTTTGCAGCTTCGACGTCCATCTCATTATCCTTCCATTGTGTTTTGAGAGTTCAGTTCAATTTATTTTGATTAAACCTGTTTGTATGGGGTAACCAAAAATCCTTTATCTTCAATCCGTCTTCGTTAAAAACTCTGTGTGATATCTCTAGTGAAGATGAATTGCGTCATTCAAATACATACATGTTAAAATGGTGAATACATATGCCTGTAGGCAAGCCACCAACACTTCTAATCCGGTAAGGCCAACAATTGCGACAAGCGGCAAGATTGAGCCAGCAACCATCACACCGCCGGTACTTGCGATCATTACCGCTAAACCTGCAAACACTTTTAACATGGTGTGACCAGCAAGCATATTTGCAAAAAGTCTTACAGATAAGCTGACAGGTCTGATAAAATAAGAAATCACTTCAATTACAAAAATCAGCGGCAGCAACGGCTTAGGTGCGCCAGGCGGGATAAAAAATGTGATGAAATGGAAGCCATGCTTCACAATAGCGATAATGGTTACAGCCAAAAAGATAAACAATGCCATCGCAAAGGTAACCACAATCTGTGATGTTGTGGTGTAGCTATACGGGATAAGGCCAAGCAGGTTTGAAAATAAGATAAACATGAATAGGGTGAATATGAACGGGAAATAAGGGCGTCCTTCTTTGCCGACATTGTCACGAACCATTTCAGCAACAAATTCATACATTACCTCAGCCATGCCTTGCATACGGCCTGGGATAAGTGCAGATGGGCGCATCGCGATAAACAAAAAGCCGCAGCTTACCATGATGGCAAGTACCATGAATAAGGCTGAATTAGTGAAGGAGATATCATAACCAAACAGGCTCAAATCATATAGAACCTTAATCGTAAATTGTTCAACGGGTGAGTGCACCTAACGCTCTCCTTCATCCTCTGTCACATCTTCAGATTTCTTATCTGAATGCTGTGTTTCAAAATACCCTGCGGCCATTCCTTTTCCTGTTAAAGCTCTCCAGACATTAAACATGCCCGCAACAGCGCCAACAAAAAACAGCACAACCAACATTAACGGTGATGTGCCTAGCCATATATCAAGCCAATAGCCGATAAAGGCGCCCACCACCAAGCCAGAAACAAGCTCTGTTGTTACCCGGCCAGCAAGTGCAAAACCCCCCTTTGGCACCTGCGCTCTTGAGCCGCTCTGTGGCTCTTTTTGCGTTTTCTCCCATTGCGCAATGCGCTCTGACAGAGGTGCTTTATCTTTTGGGTCTGGTGTGCCTTTTTCTGAGGCGTTCATAAAACAGACCTTTGGTGATAAAGGGTTGCGTTGCCTTCGTAGCAGATAGCACAAAAACACCTTTCGATATATCTATTTCTATCCGTCACAAATTGGGCGTAAACTAGTGCGCTAACCCCTGATTTGTCAAGGGTTTTGCAGGAGAATTTTGCATACCGCGCCGACGCTGTGGCGAGAGGTCGCAGTTTTAAAGGTTATTGGTAGAAGATGCATGCGTTGTTCCGCATGAAAAGGGCGATATCAGGGGTGTTTTTTTGATCTATTATGGTGGTTGATGCAGTGCACATTATGCAAACATCCGCTCACGCAACGCTTCTGCTGTTTGCAGGTCAACAGAAACAAGTCTGCTGATTCCCTGATGTTCCATCGTTACCCCAAACAGCCTGTCCATTCTCGCCATAGTCATCCGGTGGTGTGTGACAACAAGAAAGCGGGTTTGGGTTTGTTGGGCAATTTGCACCAATAAATCACAGAAGCGTTCCACATTGCCATCATCAAGCGGGGCGTCCACCTCATCAAGAATACAAATTGGTGCTGGATTTGTTAAGAATACCGCAAAAATAATCGCAAGGGCTGTTAATGCCTGCTCCCCGCCAGATAATAGCGATAAGGATTGTAGCTTTTTACCTGGCGGGCTAGCCATAATTTCAAGCCCTGCCTGCAATGGGTCTTCTGAATCTGTCAGCTGCAATTCAGCATGACCACCGCCAAAAAGCTGTGTGAACAAGGTAGTGAAATGCCCATTTACTTCTGCAAAACTGTTCAGCAGGCGCATTCTGCCTTCTCGGTTCAAAGAAGATATCGCTGTTCTAAGTTTTGCAATGGCTTCAATGAGGTCATCACATTCACGCTGCATTTCTTTCATGCGGCTATCTAATTCCTGCATTTCAACCTCAGCCCTTAGATTAACAGGACCGATCTGTTCACGTTCACGAAGCAGACGTTGCAGGGTTGATTCCAGCCTATCTAGCGGGCCTGACATTTCGTCTTCTGAGTCTGTGCCTGTTATCCGAGGAAGCTCTTCTGGCTTAAGCTGCAGTTTTTCTGCGATTTGCTGGCGCAGATTATCGTCTTCAGCTTGGGCACGTTCTGCGCGTGCTTCGCATCTGATAAGCTGTTCCCTGCTTGCGGCAAGCTTCTGTGCGGCATCTTTTGATTCTCTGTCCTGCTCCAGCAAGATATTTTCAGCTTTTCTTAATGTATCGCTTTCTTGAGTGTGCGCATTTTCAGCCTGTTCAGAAAGCTGCAGCGCTTTTTGCTTATCTTGTTCAATATCAGCAGGGCGTGTTTCGAGCTGGGTTTGCTCTGTTTGTTTAGCTCTGCGGCGCTCTTCTAGCTCTGTCTTTCGTGTATCTGTTTGGGCAAGACGCTTTTGCCAGTCAGCTTCTTGGCGAGAGATTTCATTCAACCTGCTGGATGCTGTTTGCATCTGTTGCGCAATAGCAGCCGCCTCAGCATTAGCATCATTCAACGCTGTTTTTGCAAGGCGCGCTTGTTCTGCTTTTGCATCTGCATCTTGGGATAATGCATCAATGTCAGCGCTTGCTTCATATTGTGTGTTTAGCAGTTCTACATCTTGCTGTGCAGCATCTCTTAGAGATTTAATGTCATGAATTCTGTTTGCAGCTGCTTCTGCCCCAAGCTTAGCTTTTTCCTCATTTCGCTCAGCTTCTCTTAGCCGTGTATTTGCCTCTTGAAAGGCTTTTTGCGAATCAGAAAGCATGGTGCGCGCATGACTCAGTTGCGCAGTTGCGATGTCTGATTGCTCCTTCAAGCTACTGAATTGCGCTTCTGCCTTTTTGCTTTCAGTCTCCAAGACCACCAGACGCTGTTTTTGTTTGATGCGCTCTGCCTCAGCAGATGCGGCTTGTAACCGCACAAGCCCATCCCAGCGATATAAATGCCCCTGTTTGGTGACTAGCATTTGGCCAGGCTTTAGGTGTTCTTGTGCGGTTTTTGCGTTTGCATCATCTGCAAGAACAGCTACCCCACTAATCGCATGTCCAAGACCATGCTGACCGCGAATAAATTCAGCAAGTGGTGTGCCAACGCTTGGCGCTTCTAAGCTGTTTTGAGGGCTGTATTCTTGCCGCCAATACCCTTGGCTACCAGCATCAAATGGATACATGAGATCACTGCCAAGACAGGCAGATAATGCGGCCTCATACCCTTCTTGAACTTCCAACCTGTCCGCAGCAGGCGGGGCATCATCTGGCTGATTTTCAGCAAGCAAATAGGCAAGTGCGTCAATTTCAGCAGTCAGGCGTACACGTTGGCTTTCTGCCTGATTAACCTCATCCCGCAAGGTTTCATTGGCGGTGTTTTTGGCGTTTAGCTGATCATGTGCCTCTTTCAGCGCAGCATCTGTCTGCTCAGATTGCGCTTGTGCATCCTTGACAGATGTAAGCGCCTGTTCTGCATGGGCGTTAAGGGCTGGCAGATCAATCTGAGCTAAATCTTGGTCTGCTTGACTGATTCTGCGGTTTAGATTCTCAATTTGTGTTTCAAGCTGTGTTTTATTGGTTTGCGCATTGTTTTTCAGGCTGTTTGCCTCAGCAGCAATCATGTCAGCGTGTTGACTGGCGTGTTGTAATTCATCTAGCTTTTGTTTTGCGTGCTGATGTTGCGGTTCTGTATCCGCAAGTGCGGTGTGAAGCTGACGTTTTTCATCCTCTAAGGCAGCGATTGCTGTGCTAGCATCTTCATGCAGGCTTGCCTCGCGCTGGGCGTCTGCATCAATTTGCTGAAGCTGGTTCTGAATTTGGGTAATGGCATTTGCAACACGCTCAGCTTCCCGGTCAAATTCGCTTATCGCAAGTCTTAGCCGTTGCATTTCAGCTGCAGCCTCAGCTTCTTTTTGGCGAAGGACAGGTAGCGAGGCAGATGTTTCAGCTTGCTTAGCCGTTGTTAGGGCTGCATGTTTGGTTGTTTCATCAACACTTTTTTGCTGTTCTGTAAGCTGTTCAGTTGCTTCTTTCTTTTCTGCTTGGCAATGTTGCCAGCGTGCTTGAAAAAGCTGTGCTTCCGCTTTTCTGATTCTATCTGCTACGGAGGCATATCGTGCGGCTTGGCGTGCTTGTTTTGCCAATTGGCCACGTTGTTCTTCAAGCTGTGTGATAACATCTTGAATGCGTTCAAGATTGGTTTCAGTATTTTTAAGCCGCAATTCTGCTTCATGTTTGCGCTGGTGCAAGCCTTTGATATTTGCAGCCTCTTCTATTAAACTGCGTCTATCTTCTGGCTTGGCGCCTACAATAGCGCCGATTCTGCCTTGGCTTACAATCCCTGCTGAACGTGCGCCGGAGGCGGTGTCGGCAAATAATAGCTGTACATCCTTAGCCCTAGCAGGTCTGCCGTTAACCTGATATTGCGAGCCTTTGCCACGTTCAATTTTTCGCGTGATAAGCAATTCATCATGCTGGTTAAATTCAGCAGGGGCTTTTTTATTCTGATTATCAAGTGATAGGCTTATTTCTGCTATGGAGCGTGCAGGGCGTTTATCCGTGCCTGCAAAGATAACATCATCCATCTCGCCGCCACGCATCTGTCGTGCGTTGCTTTCCCCCATCACCCAACGGATAGCTTCAACCACATTCGATTTGCCGCACCCATTAGGCCCAACAATTCCGGTTAGGCCGCTTTCAATGTCAATTTCAGTCTTTTCAGCAAAAGACTTGAAACCTGCCATGGAAAGGGTACGGAAAATCATAGAAAGCTATGAACCACTCAAATTAGACTAACTGTTTTAAACTGTGAAGCTTTCAAGCTGTTCAACAAATTCGTCAAACCCTAGCGCACCACTAAATTTATGTGTGTTATTAACAACAAATGATGGGGTTGATTCAATATTAAACTGCTTATATGCGTCTAGTTGCATACTATAGACTGCTTCTAAAAACGGTCTATCCTGCATGATCTCATCAAATGCGCTAGCTGAAACACCTGCCTGACGTGCATAATTTTTCAAAGCTGCAATCTGGTCAGAAGCACCAACCCACGCTTGCTGCTCGTCCAACAGCACATCGACCATTGGAAAATACGCATCCACTGGAAGCGCACGCACTAACGCATGAGCGCGTAGCGCAACACCATTAAGCGGAAAGGCTTTCATTTCAAATTTAATCTTTCCTGTTTCAATCAATTCAGATTTCACTTTTGGAAAGGTTTTTTTATGGAAATTACCGCAATGCCCACAGGTCATGGAGAAAAATTCTGTAATTGTAATAGGGGCATCTGCTCTGCCTAATATTCTAGGGGCAAGCGCATGTGCTTCTGTCAGAATTGTCCTTGCAAAAGCGTTACCTGCAGGCAGGATGCTCGCAGCTAGAACTGTGGATGATAGCCCAGCAGAAAAGTGACGGCGCGTAATCTGATGTTTTATTCTGATCATGTTTTTTCAACTTTATCGTGGTCAAGTGTTAAAAAAAGCATTCGCAGCATTTCTATATCCAAAACCGCAATAGCCTTTTTTCAATTCGAATAGCATCTAGTGTATTTTCTTGGCGCAATTAAGGCAAGCATGCTTATATATATTACTGTGTATTCTGGCATGATCTTTTTCTCAATAAACGGTGTGATTACTCTTCACTTTCTGCATGGATGTGTTGGCCAAGCCTTAAAAGTGCCGCGCGAAGTTGAGGATTTTGAATATGTTGGGTTTGCGCCTCTAACTTATTTTGAACAACCTCATCACATGGTGCTGCTTGCGGGTTTTCAGCAGGTGAGGGCGGGATGCTCGTATGTGGGCGCATATTTTGAACGAGTTTGATTCTGCCAACCATCCCAAAGCCAGCCATTGCATTCACCTTATCAATGATGTGCTGGCTCATCATTTGCACAATAGGGCCGGTACCGGCGCTTACTGATAGCACTAAGGTGCCATCATGTCTGCGATTTGGCGCAAATTGAATGTCAATCGGGTCTGAATAGCTGAATACCTCGCCAGAGATTTGCTGCCAATTGGTGATGATTTTAGCAAGTATCTTCACCCTATTTCCCATTACAGGGGCGATTAATTTTTCTGTCATCACAGAAAGCGAGCGCAATCCACCTGAACGGTGCTGTTGACGGTGCGATTGGCGCGTATATTTCGGTTTTATCTGCATAGCTCAAGCCTATCACATAGCGTATTCTCAAGCTAGCATTCAGCGTCGCAAGAATGGCTTATCTGTACTTGTTTCAGCAGGTGATAATACTATAGTCATGCTAGTATTTACATCGGCATCGGCAATCTAATAAAGGCACTGGCAAAGACACCGGCAAAGACACTGGCAAAGGTACTGGGATGAAGAGCGATATTTTTACCAAGTTTGACAATCAAGCAGTGTTACGGTGGTATGATGGGTATGGGCGGTCATTCCCATGGCGCCGCAGATGGCCTGATCTTGCGCCTGCATATCATGTGTTTTTATCTGAATTTATGTTGCAGCAAACAGGGGTAAAAACTGTTATCCCCTATTTCGAACGTTTTACCGCAAAATGGCCAGATATTTTTGCGCTCGCTCAAGCAGATATCGATGAGGTACTGGCGGATTGGGCTGGACTTGGATATTATGCACGCGCGCGCAATATGCATAAAACAGCTTCGGTGATAGCAAACATGCATGGCGGAAAATTCCCAGATACAGAAGCGGAATTGCGCAAATTACCTGGCATTGGCCCCTATACTGCAGGGGCAATATTGCGCTTTGCGTTCGACAAGCCTGCGATTGTGTTAGATGGAAATATCGAACGGATTTTGCTTCGATTTGGCGGCATTGAAAAGCCTGTTAGTGAAGCAAAGCCTCTGTTGCAAGACGCATTTGCGGTTATATCACCCCCTGATCGGCATGCTGATTTTCCGCAAGCTTTAATGGATATGGCATCACTTGTGTGCCAGCCTAAAGTAGCGCATTGCCAACAATGCCCGTTAGAACAGCATTGCAAGGCAGCAAAGCTTGATGTGCCAGAAACACTGCCTGTTAAGCTAAAACGCCAAGCCCAGCCAATTCGGACAGGGCAGGTTTATGTGATGGGCGCACCTAATGGCAGGTTTTTAATGTATCGACGTCCTGAAAAAGGGCTTTTGGGCGGTATGCTTGCTTTTCCGTCTGTGGGCTGGGATAAATCACAAAGAGTTACAGATGAACTTCAGCCCATGCTGACAAAGGCTAAGCCAATTGGCAAAATCAGCCATATCTTCACCCATTTCAAAGCAGAAATAACCGTGTTTTACCATCAGCTAGACGAACAAGAAGCAGACCATATCCCTGCAGCGTATCACTGGCAGGATGATAATCCCTCTGATTGGCCAAAATTAATGCAGAAATGCCGCGCAATAATTGGCAAGAACAGCTAAAGAGAAGCCAATTGCGCCAAAAACTTAATGATTGAAATGGCGCATCCCTGTCATAATCATTGCGATGCCTGCCTCATCAGCAGCTTCAATCACTTCATTATCGCGCATCGAGCCGCCAGGTTGAATAACTGCTTCTGCACCTGCTTCAATGGCAGTGAGTAGCCCGTCTGCAAAGGGGAAAAATGCGTCTGAAGCTACGACTGACCCTTTGGTGCGCGGTGCCTCCCAGCCATGATGTGCGGCAATATCTTGCGCTTTTAAAGCGGCGATACGGCAACTATCAACGCGGCTCATTTGGCCAGCGCCAATCCCTGCTGAAATCTGATCTTTAACATAAATAATGGCATTAGATTTCACATGTTTAGCAATACGCCATGCCATTTTCATATCTTGTAATTGGCTTGCGGTAGGCTGTTTCTTGGTCACGACTTTCAACATATCATCACTGAGTTGACCATTATCTGCGCTTTGCACCAACAGCCCGCCAGAAACAGATTTTATGGCAAGCCCTGCTTGGGCGGGATTAAGCATGCCCCCTGTCAGCAAGACCCTTAAATTTTGCTTTGCGGTAAGCACGGATAAGGCTTCTTCTGTGGCATCAGGGGCAATGATTACTTCTGAGAATATGGCAGCCATCGCTTGTGCTGTTTCTGCATCTAAGGTTCTGTTTGCAGCAATAATGCCGCCAAATGCGCTTACAGGGTCTGCTTCAAACGCACCTTTCCACGCTTGTGTTAAATTTTCAGCCGTTGCCACACCACACGGATTTGCATGTTTGATAATGGCGATGGTGGGCTCTTTGAACTCACTTGCTAGCTTAAATGCAGCGTCAGTATCATTAATGTTATTATAAGATAATGCTTTGCCTTGCAGTTGGCGTGCTTCAGCTACAGATTGAACACCATTGTCTAGGCTGTAAAATGCAGCCTGTTGATGCGGGTTCTCCCCATAACGCAAGGACTGGATTTGCGGGGCTTTTAGGCTAAGTGAGGCTGGAAGCGCGTCGGTGTTTGGATCAGCGCTGCCAAGCATCCATGAGGCAATCATCTGATCATATTGAGCAGTCATCGCAAACGCTTTTTGTGCAAGCATACGCCGCATCTCAAAGCTTAGCCCGCCAGAATGTGTTATTTCAGCTTGAATGTGAGAATAGTCTGATGGGTCTGTTACAACCCCTACAAAATAGTGATTTTTGGCTGCAGCACGGGTCATGGCTGGTCCGCCAATATCGATATTTTCTATCGCCTCATTTTGGTCTGTTGTGCGTGCAATCGTTTGCGCAAACGGATACAGATTGAGCACAATCAAATCGATTTCAGGAATATCATGCGAGGTCATCGCATCAAGATGTGCTTGATTATCCCGGCGTGCTAAAATACCGCCATGAATGCGCGGGTGAAGTGTTTTAACCCGCCCATCCATAATTTCAGGAAAATGCGTTACCTGTGATACATCCACCACATCAAGCCCTGCATCACGCAAGGTCTTTGCAGTGCCGCCAGTTGAAAGTAGCTTCACCTTTCGGCTTGCTAGAAATTGCGCAAATTCAACAATGCCGGTTTTATCAGATACTGAAATTAATGCTGTTTTGATATCAAGCAGGTCAGTCATTTTCATGGGTATAAGCTCTTTTATGGTAATCGTTATGTAAAAGCGTTTTATTTTATCTGGGCTGAAAGCGGGATCAGCACCAACATCTTAATATGCCGCAGTTCTGGTTCGTTGAATAAGGCAGGCATTAGGGTTTGTAAATTCTAAAAGCCCAGTTGACGGCTTTTTCGCTAATCGTCTGAATATCATGCACCGCTAACCGGAGGACGATTTGTTGGCAATGCTGGCGTGTTCCTGCATCCATATATAAAGAAGGCTCTAGGCTTAGCTCGCCATCTGTGGATTTAAACATCCAGCGGTTTCGTACTCGCGGTAATTTTAACAAGATTTGCTGCCGGCCAGTCATTGCAGCTGAAATGCGGGGGTGAAGATGAAAGCGTATAATGGCTGTGCTTGGTATTTCCCCTGGCTTTCCTGTATAAATCAGCTGGTCACTTCCTCTAATATCTTTACCAGATTGCGCAAGGAAAATACTGCGTGTATGCAAAATACCATGGCTTTCAGCAAAGCCATCATGGGTTGCTTGACAGAGCTGGCC
Organism: Puniceispirillaceae bacterium (SeqCode); assembly: GCA_965660095.1. Lineage (GTDB taxonomy): Bacteria > Pseudomonadota > Alphaproteobacteria > Puniceispirillales > Puniceispirillaceae > WTJO01. Next base: position 12,319 of record CBFHYP010000008.1, on the reverse strand, counting down.
TGAACCTGCTTCACCCACATCACATTGCGTGGTAGTGGCGCGTCCAGATCTGTTAATATGGTCTGATGAATGATGGTCAAGCCCAAGGGTGGAATGCGCTGCTGTCTGGCACAAGGCAGTTTTCAATTTTGTGTTTGTAGCTGTTTGTCCAGAATTGATAATCACAGGCACTGCCCCAACAGACATCTCAAACGACATTCTACCCGCAGGATTAACATACTGATTAACCTCAGGTGATCCTGTATCAATGATTAAGGATGTGCGTGCTGATGACAGCCTGCAGAAACCTGACTGTATGGCATGGTTTGGAAGCCCGCCCTTAGTAGCGCTCAAATTGATAATCAAATCAATGTCTGAGGGGTGTAATTGTCCTGCAAAATTGAAGTGGGGAAACCCTAATTCTGGTTTGCGCCAAAATTTTATCATTCTGCCCATTTTCTGAATGATGTTTTCAAGATCAGATGGCGGGGATATTTTCGCAACCCCTAAAGCTGTCCGGCACTCAATCAGCCTTTGAAGCATGGCGTAATGGGTTTCAGGCTGGCGTGAGATATGACCACCATCTTCAAAGAGCTGGCTTTCAGCAAGCTCAACAAGCTTTTGCAACAGTTTCTCATACTGGTTTTGCGGTGACTCTTCTTCTGTTTTGGTGTCTTCAATAAGCACGATTTGGGCAATAATTAACGCAGAAAGTGCAACTAGTCTGCCAAGCGGGTCTTTCATCCTGCCCCAATCTCTGGCAAGGCAGGCACGTTGCATAACCATTATTTTAATCAGGTCTTTTTGAAAATCTGCAGAAGCTGAAGATGCATACCAATGATAGCTAAACATCATATTTAAAAGGCGCATGCCTAAAATATCAGGCCGCCAATGATGCCTTGACCAGCCAGAATGCCTGCTTATCCAATCTTGCAGGCTGTTTCGAATAAAGCTTCGTGCCTGCGAGCCGCCAAAAGTTTGAACATCTTTTATCCAGTCACATCTAGAAAAAGCCACATCCTGATAATTCAAACCGATGGTATTGTTCAGAATGTCTGCACCTTTTTGGCTTTTTCCGCGCCATAAATCAGGGAGCACCAATATCGTATAGCCTTCAGCGTCACGTCGAAGCCGCCATGCAAAAAAGCCTGAGCTACGATACAGGTTTTCGACAGTGCCAATCTTCCAGCTAGATTGCTCAGAATGTTGGAACGAAACCATCTTTTTCGATGATGAAGAGATGTTTGGAATATTCATGAATGTTTAAACCAAATCGCCCTTAATCCAATTACCCAAATTGACGAATAGCGTCACGCTTCCTTAAAGCCAAGCTTAACCGAACTGCCCTGCCATTCTGCGTAATCTTGCAACAAAAAACCCATCATTGCCAGTATCGGTGATTTTATCCGCATTTTCGAGCGCAAAGGGCAGAATACGCGCCCAGCCTTGCGAAGCTTTACTTGATGCAAAACTGTCTAGCTCGTCTTCAGTGAACGGAACAAGCGCAACCTTATCCCCCATTTTTGAGATAATATGCTCAATAACCTCTTCCCCTTCTTCAGGCTGTAAGGAGCATGTGGCATAAATCACAATCCCATCTGGCTTTACCAGCTGAAGAGCATGTTCAAGCATTTTTTTCTGCATTTCTGCTAATGCACCAATGGATAATTCCTGTTTGCGCAACAAAATATCTGGACGTCTTCTTAAGGTTCCTGTTGCAGAACAAGGCGCATCAAGCAAAATTGCATCAACAGGTTTTTGTGCGGCGATATCTTTTATGTGCGTGTCGAACATGTCTGCACAGATGATATCAGCGTTCATATTCAGCCGCTGTAAATTCTCTTCCAAACGCTTTATTCTAGCTGCATCCTTGTCAATCGCGGTAACAGAAGCGCCATTGGCAATAAGCTGGGCAGTTTTGCCGCCAGGGGCAGCGCAAATATCAAAAATATGTTTGCCCTTAACATCACCAAGCAATTGTGCTGGCAGTGCGGCGGCCACATCCTGTACCCACCATTCGCCTGTCTCATATCCTTGCATAGTGGTGATATCACCAGATGAATAGCATCTTACTGTTTGCCCGCTAATATGATCGCCCTTTAAGGTGGTTGCCAGTTTTTCTGCATCCGCTTTGGCTGTTAAATCAAGTGCAGGGCGTTTAATCAGCAAGCGTGCAATTTTCTCAACGGCCGCCCTACCATAATGTTTTTCCCAAATTTTTCGCCAGCTAGGCGGTATATTATCCATCGGGTCAAGCTGGTCGATAAGGTTTTGCTTGGCTCGAGACAGATTGCGCATTACCGCATTTGTAAGACCTGTTTGCCGCGCAAAATCAATCTGTTTTACCAATTGCACCGTTGTATTCGCTGCTGCATGCGGGCTGGTATTTAAAAACAACATCTGACACGCGCCGATAATAAGGCATAGGCGGACAGGCTCAGGGGTTTTGTCCGAAATATGTTCAGATACAATCTTATTAAGCTGACCATAATGGCGCAAACAGCTAGATACAAGCAGGCGGGTAAAAGCCCTATCACGCAGTTCTAGCTTTTCAAGATACTTTTGGCCTGAAAAAGCGGCATCTAATGTTTTGTGATGATGCAATACCGCATTCAAAATATGAAATCCAAGAAGCCTGCTTTCAGCCTGCACAGACGAATCTTTTTGTTCTGCTCGCTCCGGTTGCTCTGCTAGGGTTGAGCGATGAGCAGGTTTAGCGCCTCTGCGTGTTGGCTTGCGCCCTGGTTTTTGGGGGCGGCTCAAGCCTTTTTTGGCACTCGGCTTCAATTTTAAAGTAGGTTTATCTTGCATGGCGATATATAGACCAGAGATGCTAGCGCTTGTCCATAATTGTTTTCATCACCATATTAATTTGAGAACACAACAAAAATTTAGCTGCTAAGATAGGGCTGTTAAGATGAATGATACAGATAATGCTAAACTATCAACATCGTTACAAGAAGTAGGCGCAACAGACGCAGGTGCTAACAAGAAAAAATCAGATAGCCCTCAAGAGCCGATTGAACGAAACGGTCCAAAAGGCCCTGAGCCAACACGCTTTGGTGATTGGGAATCAAATGGAAGATGCACCGATTTTTAAAAAAATATTTTATCCTATGCACTCTGCTAATACGCTAGAAATATCGTGATATGGCAAATTTAACATCTGAAATGCGCGTTTCTGCGGCGTTAAGGATTGCAAAAAACCAGGATATTTTTGCGTCTATTCTGCGCAAAGGTGATGTGGATGCAGGTGCAATTTTGGTCGAAATACAGCTAGATGCACAACATAGTAAGCTACTTGCCCGCCAGCTTAATTTTGATGGTGAGTATGAATGGGTGGCGTTGATGGGCGACAAGGCCGTCCCTGCATATCAGGTGTCACAACGTATTGCTAAAGAAATTGAAATTGATTCAGATTGTTGGGTTGTACTGGTCGAAGACAGTAAAGGGCGGAATATATTTGATGCAGAAAGCTTGCTTCTATCGTCTGTATAATTGTATCACCGACAATATCATTTCCGATCGCGTGAGGATAACATGGCAGAACATATCATTATCCATGATTTAAACCAGATGGATGATGCGCAGCAGCTAGCATTGTTAAAAAGAACCGAAGATGACCTAGCCCCGTTCATGGAGCAAGTGAAGCCTGTTATTCAGGCGGTGCAGGATGAAGGGGATGAAGCCTTGCGCCGTTTTGCCGAAAAATTTGACCATGCAGAGCTTGCAGGCAAATCACTTCTTGCAACGCCAGAAGAATTTGACGCAGCTTTTGATCGCTTGCCAGCTGAGCTGATTGATGCGCTTTCCTATGCCGCAGACAATATCAAACGCTATCATGAACGCCAACTTCCCGACCCTGATTGGCGAATGGAAATTAGGCCAGGTGTTGAAGTCGGGGAGCGGTCTTTTCCGCTTGAGCAAGTTGCGCTTTACTCGCCGCGTGGCAAAGGCAGTTTTCCGTCTGTCACCTTAATGACAGCTATTCCTGCGGTTGTTGCTGGGGTGCGTCAGCCGGTGATTTTAACGCCGCCAATGCAAGATGGAACAATCGACCCTGCTACTTTGGTGGCGGCTAAATTGGCAGGTGTTGAGATGGTTGCTAAGGCAGGCGGGGCTCAGGCTGTAGCGGCTGTTGCTTTCGGCACAGAATCCATCCCAAAATGCCAAAAGATAGAAGGGCCCGGAAGCCCTTATTTTGTCGCCGCAAAAAAGCTATTGCGAGATCATATCAGCTCCAGACTTCCAGCAGGGCCTAGTGAGACGATAATTTTTGCCGATGATAGCATTAACCCTGAATTAGCGGCGCTTGATATTTTAATCGAAACAGAACATGGCGCAGATTCCTCTGGCTTTTTAGTTACCTCCTCCGCTGAATTGGCAGGTGAGGTGAAAAAAATATTGCCAAAATATCTGGCGATGATGTCTGAGGAGCGCGCAGATTATGCAACGCAAGTGCTAAGCAGTAATAGAGGCGGGATTGTACTTTGCGAATCTAACCAGCAAGCGTTTGATTTCATCAATGCCTATGCACCGGAACATTGCCAGATATTAGCAGCCGACCCAGACCAATATTTGCCGCATATCCGAACAGCCTCAGAAATTATGCTTGGGGAATATGCCGCAGGCTCGCTAGCCAATTATATGATGGGGCCAAATTGTGTGCTGCCAACATCAGGGGCGGCGCATACGCATTCGCCTTTGGGGGTACATGATTTTATGCGCACAGCATCAATTGGCCGTGTGAATGCAGTAGGTTTTGCTGAAATGGCGCCAAAGACAGAAGTTTTTGCAACCTATGAAGGGTTTGACGCCCATGCCAATGCGGTAAAGCCATTGCGTTTGGATTTAATCTCTAAAAAAGAGGGGTAGAGGGTGTCTGTAGCCCTATGCTGACTGCTTTGTTGCGTTGTTTTACAACGACTGGTATTTTAGCGCAGAGTTCCCTAACACACAGGCGTGAATAAACAGGCCATGACACAAATTAATCTGTTCAAAAACAACGGCAAAGGCGCAGATGGCATCGACAGGCGGCTATCGGTTGCGCCGATGATGGACTGGACAGATAGACATTGCCGATATTTTCATCGTCTGCTTGCACCTTCTGCCTTATTATTCACAGAGATGGTCACAGCAGAGGCTATTCTGCATGCTGGGGCGGAGCGTTTTTGCGCCTTTGATGAGACAGAACACCCCCTTGCCTTGCAACTAGGCGGGTCTGACCCGGATAGGTTGGCGAAGGCTGTTGAGGCTGTTGAACTATTTGGGTTTGATGAAATTAATCTTAATGTAGGCTGTCCATCCCCCCGGGTTCAATCTGGCCGGTTTGGGGCGTGTTTGATGGCAGAACCTGAGCTTGTAGCACAATCCGTTGCAGCAATGGCAAGTGCTACAGACAGGCCGGTTACTGTAAAATGCCGGATTGGCATTGATGATATGGATGCTGAAAAAGGCTTAGATGATTTTATTGATGCGGTGGCAGATGCAGGCGTAAAAGTGATTTACCTGCATGCCCGCAAAGCCTGGCTAGACGGGCTTTCCCCAAAAGAAAACAGAGACATCCCGCCGCTTGATTATGACCGTGCCGCACGATTAGCGATGCGTCGTCCTGATCTAGATATCACCCTTAATGGCGGGTTAACGACGCTAAATGAGGTTGTGCAAGCTGTATCAGGCCATGCGTTTTCTGGTGTGATGATTGGCAGGGCGGCCTATAAAACGCCAATGATGCTTGCGCATATGGCTGAAATATTGCTTGGGGATGCACCTGCTAGCTTAAGCAAGGTGGGGCACAAGATGACGCGCTATGCGGAAGCTGAAATGAAAAAGGGGGTGTCGCTACATGCTATCACCCGTCATATGCTTGGGGTAAGCAATGCGATGCGTGGCGGCAGATATTTTAGGCGCCTTTTGGGTGAGGGTGCGCGCGATAAGGATGTATCGGCTGAGCTTATTCAAAAAAGCTTTGATGCATTATTAGAAGCACAGGAACGAAATGTTGCCTGAAACTTGCCTCACTTTTGTAAAATATTGCTTTAATTCACCAAACTGACCGTTTATACCCGCACCTAAAGCTAGCCCGCATAATATACCATTAAGGCGAGAATTCGATGTCTGACGAAAACCCAAACACTGCTAAAAAACATTCAACTTGGCTAGAATATGCCCCGCTATTGTTGTTTTTCATTACCAATTATTTCAAAGGCATTATGTGGGGAACTGCCGTCTTGGTACTTGCGACAGCAGTTGCGCTTATTTATTCTTGGATGCGTTATCGCAGAATTCCAATGATGGCACTTATTGGTGGGGTTGCGGTTGGTCTGTTTGGCGGATTAACACTATTTTTCAATGATGAATTCTTTATCAAAATCAAGCCAACGGTGATTAGCTTGCTATTTGCGTTTGTGTTGATCGGGGGGCAATTATTTGGCCGGAATATGCTTAAAATGTTGCTTGGCGGGCAAATGCAGATGCAAGAGCAAGGCTGGGCAAAATTAAGCTGGATATGGTCTGCAATGTTCATTAGCTCAGCTATCGCAAATGAAATTGCATGGCGTACGCTTAGCACCGATGGATGGGTGACATTCAAAGCCTTTGGGCTAACAGGCCTGTCATTGGTTTTCGCTGTTGCGTCTGTGCCTGTGATGACCAAATACGCTATTGGCCAGCCTAAATAGGTTTGATTCTCAAAACCGATTTAAAATCTTGCAAAATTACAGCTTATCCAGTGCATTAAACAGCTAATATGCCTCAGATAGCGACTGAATGTCGTCTTCATGTTAAATTCTGTCGTCAGTGCTCGCTCACCTGATGCCGCGCCTCGCCTATTGATTCATATATAGGGGTAGTATCACACTAGCTTTATAAGGTGCTTGTTGTGCCGTTCTGTTAAGGTGCAAGGGTTGTGTTGATTTTCAACATCACGAATGGAGGCTGTAATGTCAGATGAAGAAGATATCATCCTATCTGAATTAGATGATGATGAGCTTGTGCAGCAAATGCATGATGATTTGTATGATGGCTTGCAAGATGAGGTCATGGAGGGTGTTAATATTTTGCTTGAACGCAAATGGACCCCTTATGATGTTCTCACCAAAGCACTTGTTGAAGGTATGACGATTGTCGGCATTGACTTCCGTGATGGTATTTTATTTGTGCCTGAAGTGTTGATGGCAGCTAATGCGATGAAAGCTGGCATGGGGATTTTGCGCCCACTTCTTGCAGAAACAGGCGCGCCGCGTGTTGGCAAGGTTGTGATCGGAACAGTTAAAGGCGATATTCATGATATCGGTAAAAACCTCGTTTCTATGATGTTAGAAGGCGCAGGGTTTGAGGTGATTGATATTGGCATTAACAACCCTGTTGAAAACTATCTTGAAGCAATAGAAGAGCATCAGCCAGATATTCTTGGGATGTCTGCATTGCTAACTACAACAATGCCGTATATGAAAGTTGTTGTAGATGCGATGATCGAAAAAGGCATTCGTGATGATTATATCATCCTTGTCGGTGGTGCGCCGCTGAACGAAGCGTTTGGCGAGTCTGTTGGTGCAGATGCATATTGCCGTGATGCTGCTGTCGCGGTTGAAACAGCAAAAGATTTAATCGCAAAAAGGCGTGAAGCTGTCGCCTAAATGACAGCCTATCCCAGTGGTGAAAAACAGCTCCTGTTATATCTGTATAGCAGGGGCTTATCATAGGCAAAGAGGTGCATTAAATGGCGCAGCTAATGGTGTTGTATTGGCGAGATATTCCTGCCCAAATTATTGCTGAAGAAGGTAGGGGCAGAAAGCGTACCCAAGCGAAAATCGAACTTCACAGACGCTTTGCACTCGCCATAGATGAGGCGGCGATGCGTGACGGTGCAGATAGCACAGATGACTATCTGGCAGATTGGCGCCGAGGCTCGCCTGTGGAATGTTCAGCCGACCTGCAGTCAGAAGTTGAGGCTAAAGCCGCTGAAATTGAGGCTGAATTTGATTCAAAGGCGCTTGCAGCATTAGTCGCTTCTGGTGGGCATGCTAGCTGATATACCCTGCAACGCCTGTTCACTTGGTCTTGGCACGCTATCACCTATATTGTCATCATGTCGCAATCGGAAAGATGAGGGGCGAGGTGTGGCGATCTGCGCATCAATGAAACAGGCATGGTGTAGCATAGTTAAATATCATGGCTGAATAGCGAATCTTTTTTAAAATTAGTGTGGGGCACCTGTGATGAGTGTAAGCATTGAAGATATCCAAAAAGCGGGTCAAAATTGGTCAATTGAAGTGACCCCAACAGGCGCAACAAAAATTGAGAGCTTTGCACAAGTGTTGCCAGAAGGCACCACCGTAAATGTGACGTTTTTGCCAGGCACTGACCCGCTAGACACAATTGCAGTGTCAAAACGCCTTGCAGATGATGGCATGAATGCTGTGCCGCATATTGCCGCCCGTTCCTTAAAAGATGCTGACCAGCTTGATGAGCTAGTGCGCAAGATGACTTCTGAGGCAAATGTATCAGAGGTGCTTGTTATTGGCGGCGGTGTGGATAAGCCAGTTGGCGATTTTGACAGAACCATGCAAGTGCTAAATACAGGCATTTTGCAGAAATATGGTATTTCACAGATTGGTGTTTCAGGCCATCCAGAAGGCTCACCCGATATTTCTGATGATGCGCTTGCACAAGCGATTGCTGAAAAGAACCATTTTGCAAAATCTGAAGGGCTTTCGTTATATATGGAAACCCAATTCTGCTTTGATGCAAAAGCAGTGCTCGATTGGGAACGTGCTATTCGCCAGGCTGGTAACACCCTGCCTATCCGTATTGGTATTCCAGGTCCTGCAACGATTAAAACCTTGTTCAGATTCGCGCAAATCTCTGGCATCGGCCCATCCATGCGCTTCATCGCTAAACAGGCGCGTAATGTGGCTAAATTAATGACAGTTCAGTCCCCGCATTTGCTGCTTGCAGGATTGTCTGAAGGCATGGCTGCTGATGAAGAATGCCTGCTTGCCCATTTTCATTACTACCCTTTTGGCGGTTTCGCTAAGACAGCAAGCTATGCGCAATCTATTGCAGATGGGCATATTACCTTAACAAAAGATGGTGGTTTTGATGTTGCACCTGAAGCGGCTTGAAACCAGCTTTAAGCTAAACCTTTAGCGCTTTTTTATCGTCTAATATCCGTTAAACGAATTTGTAATTGAAAAGAGATATCCAATGACAGTCACCCGCGTATCTTCCCATGCACAAGAAATCACAATCGGTTTTGACTCCCCTTTCTGCGTTATCGGTGAGCGCATTAATCCTACAGGCAGAAAGTTGCTCGCCGCTGAAATGGCTGAAGGAAATTACGAACGCGTGGTCTCTGATGCGATTGCACAGGTTGAGGCTGGCGCAACCATGTTGGACGTAAATGCAGGTATTCCAATGGCAGATGAACCTGCAATTCTAGCAGAATCGATTAAGCTAGTGCAGTCTGTTGTGGATGTACCGCTATCTATCGATAGCTCCATTGTTGAAGCGCTAGAGGCGGGGCTTGCGGTGTATCAAGGTAAGGCGCTTGTAAATTCGGTAACAGGTGAAGAAGAGCGGCTTGAGGTGGTACTGCCATTGGTGAAGAAATATGGTGCTGCTGTGGTGGCTATCTCCAATGATGAGACAGGTATCTCAGAGGATGCAAATGTGCGTTATGAGGTGGCTAAGAAAATTGTTGAACGTGCTGAAGATTACGGCATTCCGCGTGAAGATGTTGTGGTGGACCCATTGATTATGCCAGTTGGCGCGATTAATCTTGCTGGCAGGACTGCGTTAAATTTAATCTCAAGACTTCGTAATGAGCTAAAGGTAAATACCACTTGCGGTGCATCTAACATTTCATTTGGCTTGCCAAATCGTCATGGTATGAACGCAGCCTTTTTATCGATGGCAGCAGGTGCCGGTATGACTTCAGCGATTATGAATCCGCTTCATGCAGAAGAGATGAATGCTATTATGGGGGCAGATGTGATGAACGGTGTTGACCCTGAATGTCGTCGTTGGATTGCAAAATTCAGAGAGCAACCAGCAGAAGGAAGCGGCGGCAGAGAAAGACGCGCAACCCGCAGAAGAGCCCGTGGCTAGTCCACGCAATATCCTTTAGCTGACAAAGGCTGAAAAATGTCTAAACAGGTTAAAATTGTTTTTACCCCCTCTGGCAGACAAGGTGAGGTTGCTGCTGGCACAAACCTGCTTCAAGCTGCCCGCCAGATGGGTGTGGATATCGATTCTGTTTGCGGCGGCAGAGCCATGTGTGGACGTTGCCAGATCAATGTAGGTGATGGTCAATTTGCTAAACACGGAATAACTTCATCCCCCGCATCTCTTAGCGAAGCAGGCGCATCAGAGGCACGTTATGCGGAGAAACGAAAGTTAGAGACAGGCAGGCGTCTTGCGTGCCAATGCAGCATTGAGCAAGATGTTGTGATTGACGTACCTGCAAGCTCACAAGTGCATAATCAGCTTGTCAGAAAAGCAGCAGATAATCGTGAAATTGCATTAAAGCCGCCCATTCGTTTGTGTTTTGTTGAGGTCAGAGAGCCTGATATGCACGAACCTTCAGGGGATTTGCGCCGCCTCGTAGAGGCGATTGAACAGCAATGGCCTGAACGCGTTAATGGCACCATCAGTTGCGCCTTACATGTGTTGCAACAGCTTCAGCCTGCGTTGCGCAAAGGCAAATGGCAAGTCACTGTGGCGTTGCGTTCAGGGTGTGAGATTGTTGCTATCTGGCCTGGCTTAAAAGAACAAATTCTAGGCGCTGCGATTGATATTGGCTCTACCACCATGTCTGCACATATTTGCGATATGAATACAGGTGAGGTGCTAGCGTCCTCTGGGATGATGAACCCGCAAATCAGATTTGGTGAAGATTTGATGAGCAGAGTGTCTTACGGCCTGATGAATGAAGGCGGTGCTGAGGAAATGACCACAGCGGTGCGTGCTGGCCTAAGAGAGCTTATTGAGGGTGCTGCACACCAAGCGGGAAGTGCTGCTGATGATGTATTAGAGGTGGTGCTGGTAGGTAATCCTGTGATGCATCATTTGGTGCTTGGTATTGACCCGATTGAGCTCGGCGGTGCCCCTTTTGCGTTAGCTGTGGACACGGCATTAGATATCTCAGCAGATATGCTTGAGCTTGGATTGCATTCAGGAAGCCATGTGTATTTACTGCCCTGCATTGCGGGGCATGTCGGTGCAGATGCAGCAGGGGTTGTGCTTGCTGAAAGTCCGCAATCTCAAGATGATATTCATTTGTTAATCGATGTTGGCACAAATGCTGAAATTGTGTTGGGGAATAGCCAGCGTATGCTTGCAGCCTCGTCACCGACAGGGCCTGCTTTTGAGGGGGCGCAGATTAGCGCTGGCCAACGTGCGGCGCCTGGTGCGATTGAGCGGGTTCGGATTGACCCTGAAACGCTAGAACCGCGCTTTAGTGTTATTGGCTCTGATTTATGGTCAGATGAGGATGGCTTTGATGCAGAAATAGCGGCGACAGGCATCACAGGGATTTGCGGCTCTGGCATTATTGAGGTGCTTGCTGAGATGTATTTAGCTGGCCTGATTAATGAGGATGGCGTGATAGATGGCTCGCTTCAGGCGCGCACCGCCCGCATTGAAGAAGATGGCCGTACGTTCCGCTATCGCTTGTCTGAGCATGTGGCGATTGTGCAAAATGATATTCGCGCTATTCAGCTTGCCAAGGCAGCGCTGCATGCGGGGTTTAAGTTATTGATGGACAAGATGGCAGTCAGCCAAGTGGACAAGGTTGTGCTAGCCGGGGCTTTCGGCACGCATATTGATCCAAAATATGCGATGGTGCTTGGCATGGTGCCTGATTGTGAGCTTGATGCGGTTATTCCGGCTGGCAATTCAGCAGGTGCGGGCGCAAGAATGGCCTTACTGAATACAGATGCGCGCCAAGAAATTGAGCAAGCAGTGCGCCAAATTGAAAAGATTGAGACAGCCGTTGAAAGCGGTTTTCAGGATCATTTTGTGCGTGCGATGGCTTTCCCGCATAAAACAGACCCTTATCCCCAGCTTAGTGCAGCGGTAACCCTGCCAGAGCGGAGTTTGCAAGATAATGTGGTAAGCGACGACCCAAGCGCCCCCCGCCGCCGCCGCACCCGCCGCCGCAATTAGCATATTGCTAGGATGTGAAGAGCAGGGGTATGTGCTTTAGGCTCATGATTTGCTGTGTGCCAGAGTAACAGTGCTTTCAGTTTTGCCTGAGTTGTTGTTGCTCTAGGCTCTCAATTTCCAATGTGCTAGAGTAAGGATTTGATGAGACGAATTGTGAACAGCGTTGCTCTAG